>ONYP01000050.1 GCA_900322135.1 uncultured Prevotellaceae bacterium | reverse complement strand
GCGGCTATGTGATGGCACCACACATAGAACAGGGCGTTCTGGCTGAGTGTGCGGGGTTGCCGCTTCTCCCATTGCGCCCTGGTCTCTATGGTTGCCACATAGTCACCGTTCGGGAGGAACGCCATGCACTGGTCAAGCGTCCTTTGGTCGGTGACATGGCCCTGGTCTTTTCGCAGGTGGATTATCATACGCCAAGCAGTTTGGAGTAATACTGATAATTCCGCTCTTCGACTGGCCTGTCTTGCGGGTAGTACCTCGCATCCTCTTTCCATTCCTCGTAGCACTTGGGGCAGAACCATTGGTTGAGGACTGCGATGTAGTAACCATCCTCATGAGGCTTGCCACAGTAGTCGCAGATACCAGGGGAGCCGCATGCGCGGTGCATTTCAGCGCGGGAAGCCTCGATGACGAGGAATTGCCCGCATTCAACACGCTGTGCCATATCAGTAAGGTGCAGGGTTGCCGCTCCCGTCAAACGAGGGAGCACCGGGTGCTTGACTGCGCTGCTGGTTGTAGAACGGCGGATTGGGAGAAGCTGCAGGCGCACTGGCTTGCTCAGGCTTGCCGCCAAGCAACTCGAAGTTGTCAACGAGTATCTCGGTGACATAGTGCTCGGCATTGTCGCGGCCAGTGTACTTGCGTGTCCTGATCTTGCCCTCTATGAAGAGCTTGGTGCCCTTCCTGACATACTTTTCGCAGACCTCGGCGAGCCCGTTAGAGCCTACAATGATGTTGTGCCACTCGGTGCGCTCAGGAACCTGAACGCCGCTCTTCGTGGTGTATGCCCTGTCGGTAGTGGCGAGGGTGAAGGTGGCGAACTTGCCGCTTTGTGATGTCCTCACTTCGGGGTCGCGGCCAACATTCCCGAGAAGGTAAACTTTATTGACTGACATGATTATTTCGCTTTAATGGTGAAACTTCCCTTGCGGGTGGTTGTCTTGAGATACTTATTGTAGGTCTCAGGGTCGGCTTTCTTCAAAGCCGTTGAGTCGAATGTGGTCGCTGTTGACTCCTTGCCGATTGAAGCAGTGAAGGCATCGCACTCCCACTTGGTGACGCCGTTGGCCTCCATGAGCTCACGCAGCTTGTCCTTCATCAGCTTGGCGGCCTTCTCGGCCTTGACCAGGTTGGCGATAGCAGTGGTAATCTCAGGAGGTACCACCAGAGCCTCAGATTTGGCCTCTGCTGGCTTCAATTCATCCACATGGGGTGTTGATACCTGCATCGCATCATTGATGTATATGAAGCCTCCATGCGGCTTGGGCAGGATTTCCGTCTCAAGGAGTTGCAGCACCTTCTCATCAGGCTGGCGGACGATGTCCCAACGGTCACTGTCACCCTTGCGCAGCCAAAAACCTACAAGGCCCTTGACCTTGTAACCAGTCTGCGCCTCGAACATCACAGCATAGCAACTGAGCTGCCATGATAGGTATTCCTTCAGACCAGCGGCATTGCCGGGGTAATAGTCGAGGTTGTTCGTTTTGAAGTCCACCAGGTAGATGCCGTCTTCATCGTCAACCCAAATCTCATCAATCTGCGAGGCGAACATGCCCATGCTGACGGTGAACTCGCTGGCGAGTGTCTTCACCTTGTATGGCTTGCGGCTCTTGTAGGCGGCGAGGTCATCGGTGACATCCTGTGCGGGCAATGTGCCTGCGGTGGGGTGCTCCTTCTCGGGGAACTTGGTCATTTCGATACCAATGGAGTTGTACATCTGGATGGCCTTGTGGACGCAGGTGCCGTAATACCCGGCTTTCGGGATCTGCACCTTCAGCACATAGTCACTGGCGTCAGGGTAAACGCCCAACTGCAACACATCGTGGATGAGCGAGGTGATACCACTCAGTCGCTCATCGCCACGGCGGTAGGTATGAGTGGCCTCATCGAACACTACCGCCGACTGCTTTAAATCCTCAAATTTTATCATGATCGCTGAAAATTACTTGATTGATTGACCGACTGCCACGATGGCATTGTAGAACTCGTGTCCCTGGGTGGCGAACTCGGGGTGCTTGGCTGTCCACTTTCCCCATACAGCGTTGATGGCATCGCGGCTCTTGCAGGTTTTGGCCTCCTCAATGGCTTTGGGAAGGTCAGCGGCAGCAGCTGCGGTTGCAGCCTCCTTGGCTTGCTTGGCGTCCTCTTCGGGCAAATCCTCACCCGCATAGATGTAGAGGCCGAGACCAAACATTGCGAGGTTCTTGACCAGGCAACGCATGATTGCGGTGTTGATGTCGAACATAGTGGCAGGTGCTACCTCCTTCTCTCCGTATTTGGTTTTGTAGGTATAGGGCGCAGCCTTCATCGCTTTGTTCTTGTTGTCCATGACAGGCAACCACATCGTCATCGTCTCACCCTGGATGGTGACAGATGTCTCGACCATGAAGCCAATGAGTTCATCGCAAAGGTAGGGTTTGCCATCCCAGTGCTTAACCTCATAGCTGGCATCAGGATACAACTGCTTGACCTGACCCCAAGCCCATACCCATGAGAGGTACGAAAGAGTCTTTTCGGTTCCGTCGGGGTTCTTCTCCCCCGTTTTCTTCTTCTCAATGTGCTCATTCACATTGATGGCGTTCAGCGTAGCGAATACGCTCTTCAATTCTTTCTTTTCCATGTTCCGTAAGAATTAAATGTTTGACTTATAGTAATTAAAGCATTGTAAAGGTAGTGATTATTGGCGAGATACGAGCAGTGTTTCATGCCCTATTTTGTGCCCACCAACATTGTTTAACGAAAAGGTGCGGGGGAGTAGTCTCAACCCCGCACCGGGGGGTGTTACATGATCGACTCATTTATCGCCAGTCGATGAGGCGCTATCTTCCTCCTCGATGCGCTGCCATAACAGGCGCACAACCCAAAGGATGCATACCACATAGACAGCCCAGAGGATGTAGGTCTTGAGCGGTGCGCCATCGGCGGGCACGAAGCACACCGACCATAAAAGCACCGCTGCGAGAATTGACATAAACTTCTTCATTTCTTTCCGTGATTTAAATTGTTTGACTTTTGTGGCGATTATGCAGGCCTGCAGTGTTGCAGAACCGAGGATAGGTCAAAGCGCCATTTGCCGCTCTGGCCTTTTCCTTTGCCGGTGCAGCCGATTTTGCCTTCGGTCAGCAGCCGTTCCAGTTTCTTGGGACCGCCGACTAACTTTTCGGCGGTGCGCTTGCCGATGATCATCCCCGAAGTCACTGCGAGGATGTTCTCAAGCAAACGGTTCTCGATGTCCTGGCGTGTCATTCTATGCGCTTCAATGTGATGGTGGCAAGTTCCTTGTCCAGGATCGTAGTCCAGCGCATTCCCGAAGAACGCTCAGGCAGCAGCCGTGTCCACACGATCGTGCGGATTGTGTCGGCCTTGGCGATGGGAAAGGTCAGCTCATCGCCGACCTTCATGTTACGGATTGTGTCCGTAGTGTTTGTTGTCATTGTCTCCATATATAATAATGAATTAGTTGTTATCAAAAGAACCCGCCGGTCCTCACGGATGAGCGGGAGCACAGTTTACAATAAAAACACACAATAGTGGGACAGGATGGATTCGAACCACCAACCTCTCGTTCTCCGAGCGCTCTATCCATGTTATTATCCGAGCTACCGTCCCGACCGCCAGTTCCTTTGGCCCCTCATGTCCTACGGGCATGATTCGTACCCCCATCGGCTTAGCGGGGTGCCCCTTGCGGGACATTATGAGCAAATCTCAATCGTATATGTTGTATGGCAGATACCATTGTCGTTTTCTACTTTTTCAACGCGTTTGTAGTGCGCGGCTCACTTCCAGGTTATGGTGACTGGACACCACCAGCGTCTTCGGGCGGCTGGATTTGTCGCAAGTCTGTAGCCTTCTACTATCTTGCAGCCATCATGTCAAGGAACTCTGCTGTGTTCCGCAGGGAGGACTCGCACTCTCCATCTTGCCTTTCGGCGGCACTGCTCTTGTGCTACTGCGGTGGCCCCTATCTCAGGAGGCCGTGAAGTTGACCAAACTTCGGAATGTGCTTAGTGGTTAGTCCGCCAGGGTGAACAGCAGGTCTTCGATGCTCGTCAGCGACTGGCCGACGAGGATGGCCTTGGTCACATCGTCCTCGGCAATCTTGCCGTCTTCGATGAGTTTGTTGATGGCCGTCTTCAGCATGTTCATCTGGCGGTAGTAGCGGAGGCAAGTCTTCTTCTCGCTCTCGTACTGCTTTTGCAGTCGCTCGTTCTCAGACTTGAGTGTGGTGTTCTCGTTGATGATGACATCCAACTCGCTCTCAACCTTGTTGATGTTCTCCTGTGAGGTGGTCTGCTCGGCGACCTGTGCCTCGTTCAATTTTTTCTCTTCCATGTCTCTAACTTTTTGATTAAAAATGTTTTGTTATTAAAAAACTTTCACTTAACTTTGTGTCGTTGATGTTTGTATGTTGCAAAGATAATACGAATTTGTATAATAGCAATACCTTTCCGTATTATTTGGGCAATATTTAACTATAATTAACAAAAGCACTATAAAACCAATAAATACACAACGCACTATGATTACCGAAAAATTACTCGCTGTCATCGAGTACAGCGGACTCTCACAAACGGCATTCGCCAAGAAGGTCGGCTCCACCCAGGCGAACCTCTGGCGACAGCTCAACGGCCAGCGCGTGAATGTCGCCACCCTGGTGGCCGTGGCGCAACAATTCCCAGAGATAGATTGCAACTGGTTGCTCCGTGATGAGGGCAGCATGCTCAAGGGCGACGCAGAGACCGCCCAGGCGAAACGCCTCGACAACCTCGTCGATGTGATTGCAATGCAGCAGGAGACCATCCGCAACCTGCAAGAGAAAATCAAACAGTTACAAAACCAATAAGCATTATGAAAAAGGTATTAGCATTACTCATCGCACTGATGCCTGTCCTGGCAAGCGCGAAAATTACCCTCGGTGAAGTGACGATCAGCGGAGAAAAGAGCGAAGTGACCGTCATGATGAACAAAAACAAACCCAAATACTACTGCATCCCGGTCATGACCGACCACACAGGAATGCACGAGATATGGGTGAAGCCTAAAGAAGCGGCGAAGTTCCACACGGCCTTGTTCGAGGCGAAGGCCAAGTTCAAGGAATGGTCCAAGGTTGCCGAGGACAACAATGTGGGTGAGTTCGAGAAGGACATGCCGGTACGATTCCCGACGGTGACATATGTCTGGGGCCACGGGGACCTGTTCTTCTGCGACGCACCATTTAAACTGACATTCAGAAGGACGAAAGAGGGCGCGAACTTCGCCGCTCTGTACATTCATGTGACTGCGGATACCAACAGGTTCGTCGATGAGAACTTCGTCGTGCTGCTCATGGGTGAGGAAGAGTTGGACACATTCCTGGATACTTTCTCGAGCAAGAACATCGAGAAGGTGATGCTCGAAAACGCCGACTACGACCCGAACACCGACAAGAGGACTGTTGACGACAGTCTCTTCAAATGAGGTTTGTTGCCGAATTATTGTCGCGCCCGAAAAAACACCGCAAAATTTGGTCTCTTGGGGCACTGAGAAACAGCCTTTTAAGGCAGAAAAGCCGATTTTTTGTGCTAAAAAATAAAAAAATGGCAAAAAAAAATTTGCTAATTCAAAAATAGCCGTTACATTTGCGGCGTTGAATTTATCGTTTTATTATTAATTTTTTAAATTAAAGTTGTTTTATTATGAAGAAGCTTTTATTGATGTTTGCTGCCGTAGCAGCTATCGCATTTGTTGGTTGCAAGACCGAGACCGCTCAGCCCGCCGCTGATCAGACTGACAGCACTGCCACTGAGGTTGTAGCTGACGAGCCCACCGTTGAGACCGTAACCACCGACCTGATGAAGTTGGTTGACGCTAAGGACGAGGCTGGTGCCGTTGCATTCCTGGATGGCCTGAAGAAGACCGCTGAGGACTTCCTGACCGCTGGTGACAACAACAAGTACTTCAACATCATCAACATTGTTAAGACCGTTTGGGAGGCTAACAAGGACAAGATCTTGGCTGCTCTTCCCGCTCTGAAGGACAAGATTGAGGCCTACATCACCCCGAAGGCTGAGTTGAAGGATGCTTTTGATGCTTTCATCGCTGACCCCGCCAACAACCTCGCTAACAAGGTTGCCGATAAGGTAGAGGGTGCTGCTCAGGATGTTGCTGATGCTGCTGCTAACAAGACCGAGGAAGTAAAGGACGCCGCTAAGGATGCCGTTGCTGATGGTGCTGACGCTGTTAAAGAGGCAGTGAAGTAATTTAGATTATTATTAATTCTTGATAAATCAGGGCTGGCCTAAAGACCAGCCCTGATTTTTTTACATACCTACGGGTTTAACGCGACAACTGGTAGGCCAGGCGCTCATCGCCGTTGGCGAGGTAGATGATGCCGCAATAAGTGAAACCGTAGCGTTCGATGACATGGCGCATGATGGCATTGTCGCGGTGGGTGTCGATGCGCAGGTTGCCAGCTACTGCCATGCAGTAGTCCATCACATCGTTAAAAACTCCATGGCTTGTGGCTGTGCTTGCCAGGCGGTGCACCACATAATAGGGCTTGTCGTCCAACCACTGTCCCTCATAGATTTCCTTATAGGTAGGCTCGGGGCCGGGAATGAAAGCAAATGATGCCACCACTTCCCCACCCTGCTCGACACACAGGTAGCAATGTCCATTGTGGATATCATTCTCGATGGTTTCCTGGCTGGGATAGCCGTCGATCCACTGGTTGACATTGCCACAAGAGCGCATGATGCCACGGGCCTCGTCGATGAGTTGCATGATCACGGACATGTCATCGACTGCTGCCAGCCTAAAAGTGCGTGCCGTCGATTTATTCATCTCCAAACATTTCATGGAGTTCAGCGTTAGAGAAATCGATAGCTATCGTCTTGCCAGAAAGACTGCCCTTATACTTATAGCGTAGCGATTTTTCTGTTTCCTTTACCAGAGACATGCTCATGTGATAATCAGGTTGTGTCTTATAAGCGGAAACAAAATTGTTTTTAAGTTGGTTCTTGAATGATTCTTGGTCAAGGTCAGCCAAGTCGACCACGCTCTCATTGATCTCAAATGAATAAACCACATAGTCTCCTTCGAGAGCAACGGACAAGGCGGTTGTGGCATAGTCCACCTGCATGGGGAATTGGTCGTTGGCGGCCTTTATATCATTGGCGAGCAATAACTCTTTAGCCTTGTTATTGGAGCCCGAACTGTCACGGCATGAGGTCATCACCATCAACGGGCACAACAATAGAACAAACAATAATTTCTTCATCACAGTCTTAAATATTTGGTTAATAACACGATACTACTGTTTAGCGGCGATGATGCCGTCGCGCCGCATCATGGCATCGATGCTGGGTTCACTGCCACGGAAACGCCTGTAAAGCGTCATCGGGGCCTCGGTAAGACCGCGCGAGAGGACATTCTCGACCCATGAGCGGGCCGTCTCGCGGTTGAAAATGCCGTCCTGCTTGAACTTGTCAAAGGCGTCACACTCAATCATCTCGGCCCACTTGTAGCCGTAGTAGCCAGCAGCATATCCCCCCGAGAAGATGTGGGTGAAATGGGACGACATGAGGCATCCCTCGACAGGTTCAAATGCCTGCACATCAGCAGCGGCTTGATGCTCAAAGTCAAACACATCGCCCTGATAGGGCTCGTCGATACTGTGCCAAGCCATGTCGATATAGCCGAAGCCCAACTGCCGCACACAGGAATAGGCGGCACCGTACTGCGATGATGCCAACAGGCGGTCAATCAGCTCCTGAGGCACGGGCTCGCCCGTCTGGTAATGACGAGCAAAACTGTCGAGAAACTCGCGCTCATAAACATAATTCTCGTTGAACTGAGAGGGCACCTCGACAAAATCGCGATAGACATTGGTACCCGAGAGGGACTGGTACTTGCAACGGCTCAGTAACTGATGCAGGGCGTGGCCGAACTCATGCATAAAAGTCTCCACCTCGCGCACGGTGAGCAACGACGGCTTGGCCTGGGTGGGACGAGTGAAATTCATCGTCAAAGTAACTAGCGGGCGCACATCATTGCCATTATCGTCGATATACTGCTCACGGAAACTCGTCATCCATGCCCCGCTCTGCTTGGTGGGGCGCGGAAAGAAGTCCAGATAGAGCATACCCACGGCACTGCCGTCCTCACCGGTCACATCATAGACTTCTACCTCGGGGTGGAATACCTGTGCGTCGTGATTGGGGATGAACCGCAGGCAATACATGCGCTTGGCAAAGCCGAAAACGCCCTGTGTGACACTGCCCAGTTCGAAATATGGGCGCAACAACTCGTCGTTGATTTCAAACATCGAGTCTTTCTCCTTGTTGCTGTAGTAACTGTAATCCCACGGCATGATTTCTATCGTCCTGCCCTCCAGGTCGCTGGCAAACCGGGCAAGCCGTTCCATCTCGCGGCGTTCCACAGGCAGGTAGGCATCACGCAGCTGGTCAAGCATGTGATAGACATTGTGGGGTGTCTGCGCCATCGTGTGCTGCAGCTTGTAGTCGGCAAAAGTCTTGCAGCCCATCAGGTTAGCCAGTGCCAACCGGGTGTTGGCGATGTCGCGCAAGATTTCAAGATTACAGTACTCGCCACTGGTACACTGGCGGTTGTACATCTTATACAGCCGTTCACGCAGGTCCCGCCTGTCGCTATATTTCATGAAGGGGGTGTAACTGGGTGCATCCAGGGTCACCAGCCATTCGCCATCGCGTCCCTTATCCTTGGCAGCCTGCTTGGCGGCATCGAGTGCGCTCTCGGGCAGGCCGGCAAGGTCGTCCTCGGTGAGCCACAGTTCATATTTGGGTGTCTCCTTTAGGGCATTCTGGTCAAATTTCAGCGTCAATTCGGTCAATCGCTTGGAGAGTTCACGGTAACGGTCACGATCGGCACCCTGCAAGTTGGCACCGCTGCGCACAAATCCGTCGTAAGTCTCACGCATGAGCATCTGGTCCTCCACATCGTGCTGGGCGGCATCAAAATGATCATGGGCATACTTCACACGCTGCCATAGCTGCTCGTTGAGTGTGATGCTGTTGAAATGCTCGCTCAACAGCGGCGCCATGCGCCGGCTCAGGTCAAGCAACTCGTCATCAGCATTGCATGAGAGCATGGGATAGAAGACGCCTAGCACACGGTTCAGCGTATCACCGGCACGATCAAGGGCCACGACCGTATTCTCGAATGTGGCTTCAGTCGGATTGTCGATGATAGCCTTGACCTGGGCGGCGTGCTCCTTGATGCCCTGGCGGATAGCGGGCTCATAGTCGGCCGTCGTGATGCGGTCAAAGGGCACAGCCCCACCCGTTGTCTTGAACGGCTTCAAGAAAATATTGTTTTCTATCATTTTAATTTCCTTTATATCAATATATTAAATATTAAAATTTCAATTAAAAGCGCAAGCACCGGAAATCTCCTATTCCAGTTCCACAACGGTAATGCCCGCTCCACCGAACTGCACATGTTCGTCACGATAGGACTTGACGCCGCTCACGGTGTGCAGATACTCACGGATGGCCACCTTGAGGGCGCCCGTGCCTGTGCCGTGCAGAATGCGCACCCGCTGGGCGTTGAACTGAATGGCATCGTCGATGAAATAAGTGATGGCCTGGAGGGCCTCATCGGCGCGCATGCCGCGCACATCGATATCGGGTTTGAAATTCAGTTGGCGCGCTCTTATCTCATCGGTCGTGGTGCGGCTCAACGACTCGGCCTTGGGCGTTTTCTCCTTGCGCATAGTGCGCTCTACCTTGTCGGCCTCGATACGCGTCTTGATGTTGCCGAAGGCAACCAGAGCATATTTCTCGTCGATGCTGATGAGCGTGCCCACCGTTGTCGTGCCCTTGAGCACCACATTGTCGCCAGCCTGCAGCGGACGGTTTTGGGCTTGAGGCTTGGGAGCGGCTTTCTTGGGCTGCTTGCGACGGGGTTTGTCTTTTGGGGTCAGTTCCTTGAGGCGTGACGGGGCTTCGGGTTCCTCGGCATTGAGGCGCGCCTTGAACTCATCGAGTTGGCGGCGCAGTTCCTTGGTGCGCTCTTTCTCGGCCTGCTCGGCGCGAATCGCCCTGATGGTGCGTTCGATTTGGGCATTGCTGCCTTGCAGGATTTCCTGCGCCTCGGCCCGTGCCTCGTGGATAATCTGGCGGTGCTCGGCGCGGATGTTGTCCAGGCGTTCGTCATAGTCGGCAATCATCTGGTCCAGGCGCTTCTCCTTGGCCCGCACATCCTGGCGCTTGTTTTCCCAGTACCGGCGGTCACGCACGATGTCGAGCAGGTATTTGTCCATATTGATGTAGTCACTGCCCACAATCTCGGACGCCTTGTCGATGACCTCGCCGGGCAGACCCGTCTTGCGGGCAATCTCGATGGCAAACGAACTGCCGGGGTAGCCCACCGACAACTGGAACAGCGGTTGCATGCGCTGTCGGTCGTAGAGCATGGCGCCGTTGACCACGCCATCGGTCTCGTCGGCAAAGTGCTTGAGGTTCTGGTAGTGGGTCGTGACCACACCCATCACCTGATGCGCATTCAACTGCTCGAGGATGGCCTGGGCAATGGCGCCGCCAATCTGTGGCTCGGTGCCGCTGCCCATCTCGTCGATGAGGATGAGCGACTGCTTGCCGCCACGCGACAAGAAGAGTTTCATGTTCTGCAAGTGGCTGCTGTAGGTACTCAGGTCGTTCTCAATGCTCTGCTGGTCGCCGATGTCGATGAAGATGTCGTTGAACAAGCCCATATGGGAGTTGTCGCGCAGCGTGGGCAACAGTCCGCACTGCATCATGTACTGCACGATGCCCACGGTCTTCAGGCACACCGACTTGCCACCGGCGTTAGGGCCCGAAATGACCAGGATGCGGTTTTGCTTGTTCAGAGTGATGTTCAAGGGCACGACCTCCTTGCCCTGGGTGCGCAACGACAGCATCAATGCCGGATGGATGGCGGTATACCACTCCAGTACCGGCTTACGGTCCACATGGCACATTTGCGCTCCCGTGTCACGGGCGAACAGCGCCTTGGCGCGTATGAAGTCCAATTGGCCCAGCGTCTCAAGCACAGCGGCCAGTTCGTCGAGGTG
The DNA here is from genome assembly GCA_900322135.1 of uncultured Prevotellaceae bacterium. Classification (GTDB taxonomy): domain Bacteria; phylum Bacteroidota; class Bacteroidia; order Bacteroidales; family Muribaculaceae; genus Sodaliphilus. The sequence goes on along the minus strand of ONYP01000050.1, from coordinate 34,927 downwards.
TAGACGGATCAAGTCGGTCACCTCGGTGAGGATGCGGATGATTTCGCGGGCGATTTCGGCCTCGGTCTCGCGGATGCGGTTGTTGGCCTCGACGATGGCGTCGGGCTCGATAAACACTGTCTTTCCCGTGGCGCTCTCGTCGTGGACGATACCATGCAGTTTGCGCTTGTTCATAGCGCTCACGGGCAGCACCAGACGACCGTCGCGCAACGACGGCTGCACATCATTGTCCAGGATACCGTCCTGCTTGCCCTGAGCGATGATGCGGCGCAGGGTGCCGTTGATGCTGCTGGTGACACGGGCAATGGCCGTGCGCAATTCCTGCAAGTGGGGCGATGCCGTGTCCTTGATGTTGCCTGCCTTGTCGAGCACATGGCTAATGGCGGCACTCAGTTCGGGGAAAGCCTGCATGCCGCCCGTGAGTTCCCGCAGGCGGGGATAAGGCGTGCCCTGCTCGCCGTCGACGGCAAAGAAACGCACCACCTGCGACACCGTCGTGAGCAGGCGCTGCAGGTCAAACAGACGCTCAGCCGACAGAAAGGTACCCGGCGTGGAAACCTCCTTGAGCACCACGCGCAGGTCGAAATAGTAACTCAACGGGAACTCCTTACCCGTCTGCAGGATGGACAAGAATTCGTTGGTCTGCTCGAGCCAGCGCACCACCTCGTCGCGGCGCGTCGAGAACCGCAGGCGCGGCACATTGGCTGCACCCAGGGCGCTCACGCAGTGATGTTCCAGTTCCCGTCTAACGGCATCAAAGCCAATTTTGTTCTCAAAAGTTGAGGGATAAATCATCGTGTGAAAACCGTTGCTCTATTTGAATTGGATGGATTTGAGGATAAAAGGTTCAAGTTTCTTGAAATCAGCCTCCTGGTTGATATCATAGATGAGTTCTCCAATCACACTCTCATTGTGTTCGCCCAAGGCCACAAACCTCATCTTGAACACGCCCTGCTCATCATCCCGGCTCCTCACCATGGCGTAATCAGATCCCTCACTTTTATACATAATTTTCTCTTTATTACTTTTCACATCCTCAAGGATGTTAGAGTACTCGTAATCCACGCTGGTGCTGTCATTGCTATAATTCACTGTGATTTGATTCACGCCGGGACCTGGAGCAGACACATTAAAAACAATACCTTCTCCATATACCAATTTATTATCGGCAATATATTTCACCATATCAAGGTCATTCCCGTAGGTAAAGATTCGTTCAAATTCTTTACTTTGCTGGCTCGAAAAACCGGAAATGTCCATCGTTTCCTCGACAGGTATCTGTTTAGGGTACATGAAATCACAGAACAGGCCTTCATATGTTGTACACAATTCCGAAAAATCCCCGATATCATAGAAAGCATCGGCTCTTGACGACTTTTCCATTTCTAGTTTATTGGCACACGACACACAAAGCAACAACATAATTGCCGCCACAAAGAGCATATTGAACGGTTTCATTGTCTTTTTCATCACTATTAATGTCATGGAATAATCTCTTGCAAATGTAGCTTTTTCTCTTCAATATGGCAAATATTTTGCCTAAAACATGCCGCATTAAAAAATATTGACTACTTTTGTAAGTTACATCTACAGAAATACTATTAACCAATACATTAATAATTAACTAACAGACATTTTTATGAAGAAATTATTCTTTGCAATGCTCGCATCGGTTATCGCCATCAGCGCCATGGCCGATGACAAGGTTGTTGTCCCCGACAGCACCGGTTTCAAGTTCACTGACACCAAGGAAATCCGCCACACCCCCGTCAAGGACCAAAACAAGTCCGGCACATGCTGGTGCTATTCTACCAACTCCTTCTTCGAGAACAACCACTGCTACTATGACAAGGCCATCAAGTACATCCGCATGGATGGTACAATCAACTTCGCCGAGGGTGGCGCTGCTGAGGATGTGCCCTATGTATGGCGCAAATACGGTATGGTGCCCAACGATGTCTATACCGGCATGACCTACGGTGACAAGAAGTTTGACACCCACGAATTGACCACCCTGCTGAGTGGCTATGTCGGTACTATCAACAAGAACAGCCGCGGCAAACTCACTCCCGCGTGGAAAGACGGCCTGCAGGCTATCCTCGACAGTTACATGGGCAAGATGCCTGAGAGCTTCGTCTATGAGGGCAAGACCTACACTCCGCAGACATGGGCAGCCAGCCTGGGCCTGAACATGGACGATTATGTACCCATCGCATCGTTCACCCACCATCCCTACTATCAGCCCTTCGTCCTTGAGGTGGCCGACAACTGGTTGTGGTCCAGTTATCAGAATGTGCCCATCGATGAGCTGCTGGAGATCGCCAACTATGCCATCGACAACGGCTACAGCATCGCATGGGGTGCAGATGTCAGCGAGAAGGGATTCAAGTGGCGCAACGGTTATGCTATCCTGCCCGTCAAGAAGGAAGTTCCCGATGCTGCAGGCACCGACATGGCACGCTGGGCACAACTCAGCGACAAGGACCGCGAGGCCGAACTGTGGGACATCAAGGGCCCGGTTAAGGAGCAGTGGGTAACTCCCGAAGAGCGTCAGGAGATGTTTGACAACAAGGAGACCACCGACGACCACGGCATGGTAATCATGGGCAAGGCCGTTGACCAGGAAGGCAACAAGTACTTCAAGGTGCAGAACAGCTGGGACACCAACCAGTTGTATGAGGGCTACTTCTACTGCAGTGAGGCCTTCTTCCGCGCCAAGACCTTGAACATCCTCGTTCACAAGGATGCCATCCCCGCCAAGATTGCCAAGAAGCTGGGTATCAAGAAGTAATATCTATTCAAGTCCTGGGATTCACTCCCAGGACTTGAAGTTTAAAGGTTAGGGTTTAGAGTTTAGAGAATCTGCAAATCTGCTATTTCTACGCCAAGAACCTTTTTCACCAATGCCTGTTAGGCAAGGGTATGTGTACTTAAAACTAAAAACTTAGAACTTAAACTAAAAAATCAAATGAAAGCATTAAACACCGACAAAGCTCCCGCTGCCATTGGTCCTTACAGCCAGGCCATCCGCACCGGTAACATCGTATTCGTTTCGGGCCAGCTGCCCATCATCCCCGAGACCGGAGCCTTCCCTGAGGGCGGCGTCAAGGAGCAGACCCACCAGAGTCTGAAAAATGCCCGCGCCATCCTGCAAAGCGAGGGCCTCGACCTCAACAATGTGGTCAAGACCACTGTTTTCCTGAGCGACATCGCCAATTTCGGCCCGATGAACGAAGTATATGCCGAGTACTTCACCGCCCCCTACCCCGCACGCTGCGCCTTCGCAGTCAAGGACCTGCCCAAGGGAGCCCTCGTCGAAATCGAACTCATTGCCGAAGCCCAGTAATCCCCCTGAACGACTATATTCATCGTTCAGAACATTTATAATGTTGAGACGCAAAATTTTGCGCCTCAATATTTTTTTACTACTTTTGCGGTCCATATCAAAACGGTAAAATTTCTAAATATATGGCAAAGAAAGCATTATTGATGATACTTGATGGCTGGGGCGAGGGTCCCAAAGGCCATAGCAACGCGATTTACAGTACTCCGACTCCCTATCTGGACTTCCTGCGCGCGGCTTATCCGCACAGCACGCTGCGTGCCTGCGGCGAGGATGTCGGTCTGCCCGACGGCCAGATGGGTAACAGCGAGGTGGGCCACCTGAACATCGGTGGTGGCCGCGTGGTGTACCAGGACCTGGTGAAAATCAACAAGAGCATCGCCGACGGCTCGATCCTGAAAAATCCCGAGATCGTAAGCGCCTACACCTATGCTAAAGAGCATGGCAAGGCGCTGCACATCATGGGCCTGACGAGCACGGGCGGCGTGCACAGTTCACAGGAACACCTGATGGCACTGTGCGACATCGCCAAGGAGTATGGCCTTGAGCGCGTGTTTGTGCACTGCTTCATGGACGGGCGCGACACCGACCCCGAGAGCGGCAAGGGCTTTGTAAACACGGTGGCTGAGCACTGCAAGCAGAGCGCCGGCACGGTGGCCACGGTCATCGGCCGCTACTATGCCATGGACCGCAACAACAACTGGGACCGCATCAAGGTGGCCTACGATATGTTGACGGCCGGTGTGGGCAAACAGAGCGACGACATGGTGCGTGCCATCCAGGAGTCCTATGACGAAGGCGTGACCGACGAGTTCATCAAGCCCATCGTCAACTCGACCGTGGACGGCCGCATCCAGGAGGGCGATGTGGTGATTTTCTTCAACTTCCGCAACGACCGCGCCAAGCAGATTACCATCGCGCTGACCCAGGAGGACAAGCCCGAGGACGGCATGAAGGTCATCCCCAACTTGCAGTACTACTGCATGACGCCCTATGACCCCACATTCAAGGACATGCACATCCTGTTCCCCAAGGAGAATGTGGACAACACGCTGTCGCAGTACCTGTCGAGCCTGGGCAAACGCCAGCTGCACATCGCCGAGACCGAGAAGTATGCCCATGTGACATTCTTCTTCAGCGGCGGCAGGGAGCAGCCGTTTGAGGGTGAGGACCGCATCCTGGTGCCCTCTCCCGATGTGGCGACCTATGACCTGAAGCCCGAGATGAGCGCCTATGAGGTGCGAGACAAGCTGGTTGCCGCCATCCGCGAGGACAAGTATGACTTTATCGTGGTGAACTACGCTAACGGCGACATGGTGGGCCACACGGGCGTGTATGACGCCATCTGCAAGGCCGTGAAGGCCGTGGACCGCTGTGTGCACGACACCGTCGAGGCTGCCCGCGCCACGGGCTATGAGGTCATCATCATCGCCGACCACGGCAATGCTGACCACGCCATCAACACCGACGGCACCGCCAACACAGCCCACTCGCTGAATCCAGTGCCTATCATCTATGTGACCGAGAATCCTGAACTCATCATCAACAACGGCCGCCTTGCCGATGTGGCACCCTCGATTCTGCAAATCATGGGTCTGCCGCAACCCAAAGAAATGACGGGTCACGGCCTCATCGATGTGACCAAGTGAGTGAGAGGTTAAGGGTTAGAGGTTAAAGGTTAGAGGTTAAAGAAAAGTAGAGACGCAACATTTCGTTTGCGTCTCTATTTTTTATCTTTTGTATCTAAAGAGGCTATATCCTGCCCAATACGATATCAATTATGATGGTGAGGTCTGAAATATCGATCATGCCTTCGCCAGTAACATCTGCGGCTTGGAAATCAAATGGATCAGCCTTACCCGTCAGTATATAGTCGATGAGTGCCACCACATCAGCAATATCGACCACGCCGTTGGCATTCACATCTCCAGGCATCGATGCCGGCGGCTGTGGCACAAAGTGCTCAAGCACATAACGCATGCCGGCCAGAGCGTCTATCTTGCCATTAGGGCCGAACTGCGGTTTCGAGGTGAAGCCGTCACGCTGAGCGGTATTGGCAAACACTTCCCTGACCTGGGCCACCGACAACTCGGGGTCAGCCTGGAGCCACAAGGCGATAATGCCGGCTACAGTGGGCGCAGCCATGGATGTGCCGCTCATCACTCCCCAATAGTTGCCGTTCACATTCATCACAGTGTAGGGACTGCCAACAGCAAAATAGGAATAGCGGCTACCGGCTGACACGACATTGATACCGGGAGCACAGATGTCGGGCAACGCACTGCCTCTGGGACCGGCCCCATCGGCCTGATAGCTCGAGAACGAAGCAATATCCCCTATCGTGATGGTGTTGTCGGTCACTATCTGGTTCTGAACGAGTGAGTAGTAACTGTTGCGGGCAGCAAATGCGCCAGCCGATATCGTTGAGTCGCCCACGGCAAAGGAGCCGATACAGCAGGAATCACTCGCGGCAGTATAGTAAGGGTAACGAATGACACCATCACCCCCCTTGACAGGCCTCTCAAAGAAACTGAAGCCCGAGTTGGTATTGCCTGTCCACGCATCTATCACACATGAAGACCTGCGAGGATAGACACTCACACCCAGTGCATAACGGCTTTTCTTGACGCCGTCGACAATGGTGTAGTCGTGGCTGATAAGATTGCGCGCCGAAACATACAAACGGTATTTCCTGCCAAAGGACACATAAGACGGTTCAAACTTAACAAAAGCCATCGTGTCAATGACATTGTATGGGTCGAAATATCCGCTGAGTTCGGAACTATTGATGCGGGTAGCTGAAGATAACTGAGGCGACTCCCAAACTACTTTACCGATTTTCTGGTCCAAGACATGAAGCTTGAAATAATTGTTCACATTGGGTGAACGCATCCATATATCGGCAGCCATCGTACCATAATAATAGGTCGAGTCACCGCCTAGCGTGTTATTGAATTTCAACAGCAGGTTCAGAGGGTCGCTTTCCGATGCCAGCTTGTGTGCATAGGACAGGCGGCCGGCAGTATTACCCGCCGAAATGACAAAGATCCTGCCAGGGCCCATGGTTTGCTTGATGGCCTTGGACAAATAATCCAAGCCATCGTGCTGTCCACCGGGAGTGCTGACGCTCAGACTGATTACACAAGGTTTGTCCACACTATCGGCATAGGCGACGACATAGCGCACACAGTTGGCTACCTCGACGGCCGACATACTGCCGTCAAGCACGCTGACCGCACACAAGACGATATCAGCCCCAGGCGCCATACCGCTATAATTACGCACTCGGGATCCGGCAGCAATGCCAGCCGTGTGAGTCCCGTGCGTCGCTGACGAGTTATCAGTCGTGAGGGATTTGATTTCGTCACCCATAAAGACGGAACCGGGAAGATAGCCCATGCTCTCATTATGAACAGAATGTCCCAAATCGCTTTGTGTGTCGTACACCCTGACGATGCGAGAACGAGAAGGATCGGTGCTGGACTTGAAAGCCAAGTGCTGGTAATCAAAGCCGACATCAATGACTCCCACTATCACTCCAGTGCCGTCATAAGAAGCTGGAAGACCGTAGGACGGGCCTGAGAAAAGTTCATTGACATGGCAAACGCTCATGGTCGAGTCGGTACATAACTGGAAACTCGGGCTGATCTGGAAATCGGTCACACCAGGCAATACCGAAACCTCGGCCAGACGGTCTACCGGCACTTGGGCTGTGACAAAGCCGTCAAAGCGGCAATTGACCTCAACGCCCAGCGAACGCAACCTTGATTCAGACGCTTGATCCTCAAGGGCAATAAAAGCGTCTACCATCTCGCGGCCGTCAACAAAGCGTGGCGGCGCGAAACTTGAATGCAGCGGAGATATCCAGGAATTACAGGATTGCGCATATATGCGTTCTTCAAGAAAATGCTGAACCGACCAGGGTAACAAGCGCTGCGCACTGCTGCCGAAGAAAGTCACCAACAGCAACAGAAAACTCAATAATCTATGGCTTCTCATGAATTTTATAGATACCCAATTATTCTGACTCTGTTTCACCTGTCAAGATATAATATACCATGTCAGTTACATCATTAATGTCCACCAAACCATCACCATTAAAGTCGACGGCTTCCATAATGATATCAGGAGAAGGATGACCCAATATCACATCAATTACATCGGCAAGGTCTTGGATATCCACGATGCCGGTTCCATTGACATCACCAGGAATAATCTCAACCGGCATGAGAGATAACAGATACTGTACACCAGCCATGGCATCAATCTTGCCGTTAGGGCCAAAACGCTGACTATAGAATTCATCTTTGACAGCAGTATGGGCGATGATATCCTTTACATCTGATGGTGTGAGGTCGGGCTTAAGCTGCAGCCACTGTGCAATAATGCCTGCCACCGTGGGCGCAGCCATCGAAGTTCCACTCATCACGCCCCAAAGGCTTCCGTCGTCATCTATGCGCACCAGATTCTTGGTCTTGTTAGGATCAGAATAAAAGGAATACCTGCTTACAGCAGACACTACATCATAGGCAGGAGCAACCACTGTTGGCAACGCCTTGCCTGTGGGGCCAGAGCCCTCGACTTCATAACTCGATACTGTATACACACCGCCTATTGTAGCCTCGGAAGTCAAAGTGGTTCCAAGGTATAACGAATAGAAGCTATTCCTGGCAACGAAGCCACCGGCTGAAATCACCGAATCGCTAATTGCATAGCTGCCAATTGAACAGTAATCCGTTGCTGGGGTATAATAATTTGGAATCCAATTGGTTATCGTGTCACCTTGCTCGGATATAGAGTCTACATAGATACCGTAGTCATAGTTATAATAACCGGCCTTATTCGTACATATCCAAGTATCCACATAGCAGCTGTCAGGCTGACGGGGGTATAATGTGCGCGGAGCATAGAAAGACATTCCGATTTGATAACGGCTAGCATAAAGTCCCTTGTTCGGATCCCATTCAATTGAAGTGCTCTTCAGATTATAGATTGTCGTGCTCAATTGATATTTACCACTCGAATACTGTGAGACCAGAGCTTTAACAAAAGCCGTGCTGTCTTTGCTCGTGTCAATTTCGAAATATGGTGCAAACTCAGCGGGATCAAATATCTTGTAAAGACCTATCTTCTCGGACTCCCACACAATACGCTTGTCCTTTTTGTCATAAATATGGAATGCGACAACAGGTCGCACACCCGGAGAGCGAATCCACGAGTCTATCCATACATTCGGGTAATAGCAGGACACATCAGACAGCCAATTGGACTCATAGTAGCCCAAGAGAATGTTATGTGGCATTTCCATCGTTACCGGACCATGGGAATACAGATACTTTCCCGCGGTATTGCCTGCTGCAATGACAAAGACATGACCCGGGCCTGTCGTCTGCTCTGCAGCCTTGGAAATACGGTCTTTGCCATCGTGCGGGCCATCGGGTGTGCTCACGCTTATGCTGATTACGCAGGGTTTGCCCACACTGTCGGCGTAAGCGTACATGTACTTGATACAGTTTATCACTTCAACCTCTGAAACGCCCTGGTTCAATGTCGGTGAGAGGCACAAAACAAGGTCAGCGCCAGGAGCCATGCCACCATAACCATCGATATGGGTTCCTGCTGCGATGGCCGCAACATGTGTGCCATGTGTACCCGTGCCGTCAGTTGTCAACGAGTCAATCTGTTCATCCATAAAGATGGAACCCGGCAGCACATTACCGTCGAGTGAAGCAGGATGTCCAGAGTCATTAGTCACATCATACACTCTCACAATGCGTGAGCGTGGCACGCTATCGGTGGTCTTGAATGCTCCGTGCTGGTAGTCAAAACCGTTATCAATAATGCCGATGACCACGCCTGTACCATCAAAGGCCTGGGGCAAGCCGAATTCAGTGCCGTTGAGAACCTGACCGGCATTGGTCACGCTCAAAGTGCTATCGGTACACAACTCAAGCTGCCTGCTGATTTCGACATTGGTGACACCTGGCAGGCGCGAGATTTCCACAAGGCGGTCAACAGGAACTTGGGCCGTAACAAAGCCGTCAAATTCACAATTAACAGCCACACCGTGGGCCTTGAGTTCCTGCAATACAGCAGTGCTCTCGAAATCAATGAATGCATCGACCATTTTGATGCCATTGATGACACGCGGAGAAACATACACAGGCCTGATCCCAGACAATGCTTCGGTCTTATTTTCCCGCGACAAACGGTCAATCAGACTGCGCTCATCAAGAAAGCGCTGCACCGATATGGGCGCTGCATTGCGCAATTGTGCAAATCCTGCCGCCAATGAAAGAAAAGCGGCAAATGCTAATAATATTCGTTTCATCAGTTAACTGTCTATTTACTGAGCAAAGGTAATAAAAAAATCAAAACAAATATTTACACGGCTAGAATTTACCGGACAAATCATGGATAAACACCAAGAACTATATCGATAACAATAGTTATATCATTGATTGATATCTCATTATCGCCATCCAAATCGGAATTTGCGAAGACTATTTCCACACCTTCTCCCAAGACTCGGCTGATGAGAAGTGTCACATCCCAAATATCAACTTCTCCGTTACCATCCACATCACCCCTCAGGATAGCCGGTTGCGTCTCAACCACCTCGAGTTTGAAGGTCAGGTGATCCAGGTCGAAAGTGAAGCAATAATCGCTGCCGTCGCCTGTAAAGTAGTAAGAATAGTCGTTGCTGCGTTTGGCAGTACTGTAGAGGGTGCCAGCTGTAATGGTGGTCGTGGCGGTGGGGCCATAGCGGTAGCTGCCGTTAAAGGCAGTCCAGTCGTTGTTCCACTCCTCGGGGCTACCGTCGGCAAACACAAAGTAGATGGGATCGCTGATAGTCAGCGTATCTACATAGGTGCCATTGCCCAGGTTGGTCATCTTGCTCATGGGGTCGGTCAGGCTCCAGTTGCCCGTACCGCCCACGATATAAATCGAGGCACTATCGACAGGTTCCTCGCCGCTGCCATCAAGAAACGCCGGCATCTCGAACAGGGCATCCATCACCTGGCCGTTGGCGTTGTCCCACCAGCCACAGTTGTACCAGTTGGTGGTGACCTGATTGGTGTAGTTGATGCCATACTCATTGGCCTCAGCAAACCACCAGTAGAGACCATTGACTGCACGGTGTTCATTGAGCATCGTGACCAGGTCGGCGGCAAAAGCCTTCTGCCCAGCCTCGGTGGCAGGCCAAGTGGACTGAAGGTCATAAGTCGCGTCACCGGGATACCACGCGTGAGGATAACCAGTCTCGACAATCTGAATCTTCTTGCCAGGATAGGTATTCTCCAGTGTCGTGAGTAAGCCGTCAAGGACGCTCAGGTCCCCATGCCAATAGGGGTAATAGCTCAATCCGATGATGTCGAAATCAATGTCCTGATATCCGGCGAGAGTGGTATAGAAGGCTGTCACATTGCTCACGCGGCCCATCTCGGTGTGCACTACAATCTGTGCCGCAGGACACACCTCGTTGCAGGCCTGGATACCTCGCCTGAGGTAGCCGGCAAAGTTGTAGAAAGTGCCGCTGCCATAGTTGCTGCCGTTAGGGTAACAGTGCCCCGTCGGCCACAGCATGCCATAGGTTACCTCGTTGCCCACCTGAATGAAATCGGGCGTCGCGCCGCCAGCAATCATGGCGTTGAGCACCCGCTTGGTGTAGCTGTAGACACTGTCGCCCAATGCCGAGGCCACGGTCCACGACGAGGGGGTGGAATGCTGGCCCGGGTCGGTCCATGTGTCGCTGTAATGGATATCGAGCAGCAGGTCAAAGCCGGCCGCCTTGATGCGCTGTCCCAGATCAATCACATAGGGGAGATCCTGGCAGACGCCCTCGCCCTGGTCCTCGGCGTTGGCTTGAGAAGGATCGACAAACAGGCGCACGCGCATAGCGTTCAGACCACTTGATTTCAAGTAGTTGAGCATGTTGGTTATTCTAGCGCCATTTTCATCATAGTAAATGGCACCATGCTGCTCATACTTGGTAAGCAACGAGATGTCGCCGCCGACATACTTGGCTGCGGCGTTGCCAACAGCTGCAGTAGCCAGCAAACATAACAATATAATGTAGAATCGTCTCATGATAGTATTATAATATAATTGTCGTTTTCTTCAGTTCAAAGATATCTCCACAAGTGGCGTAAAAGATGAGCGGTGGCACATCTGGACAGTGCAAGCCCAACACAGAGGGGGGGACGGCCTCATGCATGCAGGATTTTGTATACCAGTTCCTTGAACAGGGCATACTGGTCCTGCCGTGAGCCGATGCCCTTGCTGCGGGTGTCAAACTCACGCAGATAACCGATGATATTGACCAGTGAGCGGTTGTTATACATGCGTGCGGCATCCAGGAATTTGCCGGCCCGCCACTTGCTGCCGGTGCCCACGGCGGCCATGATACCATCCAGGGACTTGTCGCGTGAAGTAGCGGCAAGCAGAACACCCGAGAAAAACGAGAAGAGCATCGCCAGGCTGGGTGGCAAGGGATTGCTCTTGGGGTTGTGCTCAAAATAGTCCGCGATGCGGAAGGCCTTGAAGGCATCGCGCCGTGCCAACGCATCCTCAAGTTCAAAGTTGTTGAACTCCTTGCTGATGCCGATGTTCTGCTCGATGAGCAGGGGCGTGATGTTCTTGTCATCGGCGAGCATCGCCAACTTGTCGAGTTCGCTGAACTGGCGTGCGATATCGGTGCCGATGTGGTCGGCCAGCATACTGGTCGCCTTGTTGTCGATGTTGCATCCCAACGAGTTGGCATAGTTCACAATCAAGGCATTGAGGTCACGACCCTCGCGCACCCGCTTGGAGTCAAAGACGACACCGCAGCTGCTGGCCTTGAGAGCGTCGATCAGGGGTTTGCTCTTGAGCGACTCGCCCTTAGAGCAGATGACCAGGATGGTCGACGGCAGGGGCTTGTCGACATAGGAGGCAAAGATATCCATGTCGTTCTTGTGGCCCTGCTGCTTGGGGATGAGCTGCGCCTCACGCACCACCACGACCTTGTACTGCGAGAATGCCGGATACTGGCGGCAGGCGCTGATGACCTCACGCACATTGGCGGTGTTGCCGTAGTAGAGCGTGAGGTTGAAGTCGCGCTGGTCCTCGGTGAGTGCTGTATCGATGACAAGTTGCTGCAAGCGGTCGATGAAGTAAGGCTCCTCGCCCTGCAGAACATAGATGTTGCGGAACTTGCCGCTCTTGATTTCCTTGCTTAGTGCGGCAAAGGTGACCGTTTCTCGTTTTACTGCCATAATTCAGTTTTCAGTTAAATTTCTAACAACCTGGACAACACAATCATTCATTCATTATTGTTGTTTTGGTTGTTCATTGTTGTTTTGGTTGTTTGATGGGATTTCAATTAGTGGGCGGTGTAGAAGTCGGTGATGCGCCTGATGGCACGCGCGCACACGGGGCAGAAGTCCTTGACCTCGTTGACCTTCATGCGGCACTCCTGGGCGGGCCGGTATACCCCCCGGGACTGGTAACCCCCACCCTCGAACACGCCGACGCGCTGCGTTGCGGCATCCAGCAGGCGCTGCTCCTTCTCGTTGGTAATCTTGCGGTAGTTGGGCACCTTGGGATCGGGCGGCGTGGGCACAGGAGTGCCCTTGGGCAGCATGTCGGCCCACTTGCTCTGGAAGTCGACCAGCGTGGTCAGGTTGGGTTCCCAGGGCTCGGTGTCGGCGGGATACATCGACTCGTAACCGTCGTCATAGAAGTACTCGTCGCCCAGTCCGGCGTAGGCGTGGCCGAACTCATGGACGAGGACCTGGCCGAAGGTGGGATGGTCGCTGGTGGTGACCATCACCTGGTTGTAGATGCCGCCGCCACCATAGGTGTCGCTGTTGACGAGCACGATGATGTGCTCAAAGGGGACCCCCGACAGCACATCGTAGAGGCGGTGGATGTCCTGCGTCATCAGGTAGCGGTCGCTGTAGAAGGTGTCGTAGTGGGTGCCCACCGGTGTACTGCTCCATCGGCCCAGGTGCGGCACGCTGGGACCGCTGGTGAGCGACTCGGCAGCCACGGCGACGACATTGAAGCGGTCCTTCAACGAGGTGAACGGCTCGTGGGCAAACAGCGCATCGACCACACGCTGGCAGTCACCGTAGAACTTGCCCATCTCGGCACGGGTGTAGCCCTCGGCGACGATGGCGAGGTCGATGCACCCGGTGATGTCAGGCTCTCCGTCGGGCGGGCCCTCGGTGGGCATGTAGTTGCGGCTGCCGGGCTGGTCGGCGGTCTTGCCCTGGGCAGCCAGGGTCTTACCTTTCCAGATGTAATGGTAGGGGACGCCGCCCACGCCCAACTGGCGGATGAGGATGTCGGCAGGGTCCACCCTGTGCGTCAGGCTGGTCACCACTTTGCCATGGAAGTCGGTGAGCGTGACGGTGACTTCGACGGGCTCTTTGGGCATGGGCACTTGGTAACTCGTGGCGAAGGCTTTGCTCACCTTTGTCGCCTCCTCGGTAGCCAGCCACTCCTGGAAGAGCGTCGAGAAGGTGTGGACAAACAGCACCTGCCCCGTGGCAGGGTCCTTGAGTCGTATCTGGCCGTTGCCTGCCAGGGGGACATCGGCAAGGCGGCTGCGGCGGCCCGCCCACTGCGGGGTGACGCTCATCTGCTCGAGATAGATCTGCTGGGCAGCGTGGTTGCCGGCAAACACATAGTCGAGGCGCAGCGCGCGCCCGTCGAAGCAGTCGTCGAACTGCTGGGCCATGACCGTGAGGGCAGCCAGGGCCACGACGAGGGTAATAAGGCAGTTTTTCATCGTTATATCGTTATTTCTTGCAAAGGTAATATTTTTTTTGTACTTTTGCCTTAGAAAATGCGACCGATATGGTAGAGTTGAATTTACCGGAGTGTGACTGCAGGGTCAAGCAGCGTGACGATGGCTCGCCTGCCATCTGGGACCGGCTGCGCGAGCGCTGGGTGTCGCTGACGCCCGAGGAATGGGTGCGCCAGCACTTTGTGGCGTGGCTGATCGCCGACAGGCAGTTCCCCGCCGCGCTGATGGGCAACGAGGTGTCGCTCTACAAGGCCCCGACGGTCAAGGTCACGCAGAAGACCTTTGACCAGATTGTGCGTTACAACATGGTGCTGCATGCCCGCTACCTCATCGTGAGCAACGGCCTGGAGCACTATTGCTGCCGGATTGACTACGCGACGGGCAGTTACCGTTTTCTTGAAAACATACCCTGCTATGCCGACTTGCAGGGCCCGTAAACGATAAATGGCCTGAACCTAAAGAAGTATTATCTCAATCGACACCGTAACTAATAAAACATTTTACTATGAAAAGAGCAATTACAATCATGGCCTGCGCACTGGCACTGATGGCGGTGGCCGAGGGCAAAACGCCCCACGAGTGCCCGTTGGCCGAAATCAATTCAAAATGGATGGACAAGACCATCACTGTGAACAATGCAGGGGATGCGCCCCATGTGATGCAACTGCTCAAGGCATTTCATGCCGTGTGGCCGACCCAGGCTGGCGAAGCATTGATTGCCGAGGCCGGGGACAAACTCTTTGTCTCCAACGATGTGACAGAGTGCGATGACTGCTCGGGCCATGTGCTGGTTGACTGTGAGGACTTGTTCATCGCACAGTATAATGACGGAGAACCCGATTCACAACGCCTGGATGCCCGTTGTTTTCCACGAGATGAGGGCCATGTGCTTCTCGCCATCTGCCTGTATGAAGGATATGGCACACAGATGCCTGTGTGCTGCTACTATGATTACGACCCGTCCACGCGGACCATGACGCCCGAGCAACCGCCTTACAGCACGATACACCGCCGGTGGCCCGACTCGCAAATCTATTGCCACCTGGGCATGTATTACGACCAGACGGTGATCGTGGAGGAGTTGTCACCCGAGGTCGAGTACTGGTATCACCATTATGTCTATGACGGGCAGACCCATATCTATAACCACTCGGGCAAAGATTTCTATGACATAGAGATTGAAGATGAAGAAGAATGACGGGCCCCACCCCTAACTCCTAACCCCTAACTCCTAACTCATTTAACTCCTAACTCCTAACTCCTAACTCCTAACTATGAAAAAGTACCAAAAATTCCTGACATTGCTGGCCATCGGTGTAATTACGCTGACGGCCAGCGGCAAGTCGAGTGACAACCACGACCTGCCACCGATGTTCCTGAATTACACCAGCCATGGAATGATGCAGATGGTGTACTGGATTGACTATGACGAACCCGCCGAACCTGTCGAAATACACCAATCTGGTGGGACACGATAAAACCGTGCTGGGCGTGAAATATGTCGACGAGGAACTCCTGGACCCCGACGGCGAGCCGCTCAGCCCGGGCGTGCTGCATGGCAGGCTGGACATTCCCTCACCCGGTGCCCGGTTTGCGTTCCAGGGTCCCGTCCCCGACGATGATGAGTCGGTAGGCATGGTGGTGGTCACCGACCAATACCTCAAGAGCCACAAACCCATGGAGATGATACCTGCCTCGCTGGAGGAAGAAGTGCCCCTGCCGCCTGCCGTTGTCAAGCAGATGGAGAGAAAATACGGCATGACGGCCGGACGGTCGGTGATGGTGTGCACCGTCGGCAAGCGCTACACCTACGGCATCATCCAGTTTGAGGGCGAATACACGGGTCCCGACTACACCCACGACCCGTACACCAAGAAGGCGCTGGCACTGGAGGTCGTCACCGACGGCGACAAGGTCTATTCCTATCCCGTGATCGGGTGGCTCTACGATGACGGCCCCACCTGGAACGCCGATGACGACGGGGAATATGTCTCCAGCAACATCGCAGCGGCATTTGAGGGTCCGCAAGGTCCCGAATTGTGCTTCGCCCGCTGGGCTCCCGAGAGTGCCACCATGGGCTTGCTGCACATCAGCGACGGCGAACTCGTGCGCGAGACCTACGCACATTACATTTCCCTGATCGACGAGGATGAGCCGATGTGGAAAACCGACATTGCCGAAATGAAACGCCAATATGTCGCCGAGGACCCGGGCGAGAACAAGCATGTGGAACTGACCAAGTGGACCTATGTCTACATCGACGACGACGGGCCCCAAATCTGGATCAGTGACGAGCAGGAAGAGAACGGCGCTTTCTTCACCCGCGAAGACGGCGTGCTCCATCTGATCACGACAGTGCGTGCCGGACTGAAACCCTCATTCCACCAGGATGCCAGAGGGAACTACCTGATGCTGCAGGGCCATTCCGGTGGACCGTCCTATTACTACGAGGTCTTCAAGTTGAGCGGAAACCGTGTCGTGGAAAAGTATGTCGAAATCGATGTGTATGCCGAAATCGAAAGTTGCTACCTCAACGGGGAGGAAATCAGCGCTAAACAGGGCGAAGCCTATATGGAAGCGCTACCCGAGGCCGAGGAGCGTTACCTCGATTGGCAGAGTATTAACTGATAAAACTATAGAACTATGAAAAGAATGATTGCAATGACGGCCTGCGCACTGGCGCTGGCTATGGGCTTCGAAAGCCATGCTGGCGACCTCTTGCCCGAGGGCGCCGTGGGGTATGACGACAACGGCGCGATGCAACTCTACCTGAGTCCCGACGAGGGCGAGAGCGGCAGCAGCGAATGGTCCATCTGGCTGAAAGACAACATGAGCGGCAAGGTCACCTTCGTTCTGACGACCAACAGCGATGTCGAGCCACGATGGGAAGACATGACCGACGGGAACGCCATCCCCGTGCCTCCCAACATGATTGCCGTGGGCGACGTCATAACGTGCGCGTTTGTCCCATGGGATGCCAACCTCATCTTTATTGAGGGATGCCCCGACGGGCGCAACATCTGGTCCTATGTCATCAACATCAACGAGGGGTCGGCTATGCAATTCCCCACCAACGAGGGCCTGTTCACCTTTGACGTGGACGGGGAGCGCTACCACATGTGCAACTTTAACTATTACCCGGATGGCGGCCGCTACTCATTGGAACGCATCTATAACGCCGACGGCACATTCACTGGACAAGAAAGCGAGTTGGAATACTAAGAAACCATCAACATCAATACATCACGAACACCAATGAGACAAATCGCATTCACACTCTTGCTGCTCAGCACACTGGCCATGCAGGCCCAGCACATCGAGCAGGGCAGTAACTGGTATAACGGCGCCATCACCTATACCGCCACGCTGCAGCAGGGCGGCAATGTGGTGATGAGCGTCACGGACGAGGGCGAAGAACTGGAATTCATGCTGGTACCCGAAACGGGACAGCCCGGCACCTATCGCGTCGCCCCCGGCCCTAACGATGGGTATCTGGTCTATGACCAGGGCGTGAAAGTGCGCCATATCGAGCAGGAAGGGCTGAATGTCCTGTGCATCTATGACCTCGACGGCAACATGCAAAACCTGCTATCCATCAGAAATGACAATTTCGAGCAGCCCATGAATCAAGAGCACTGGATGGAAACGGTGCGGGGCTCCTACACCATGCTGGACGGCACCCGCGTGACCATCGACTGGGACAAGGCCAATGTGGGAGGTTACTACATTCCTGTAGAAGCGGTGACTTTCAACGGATACGCGACCGGCATCATGCATTTTGACGGCGACGGCACGGCGCTGAACGGTGACATGGAGATGGAGCCCACCATCGAGGGTCAGGTCCTCTTTCCCGGAGGCTTTGACGAATACGGGGGCTTTCACCGCCTGCCCGTCGACAGCATCATCCTCATCGAGACCGACCCGTATCAGGGCCGCTACGAGTTCGCCCAGCACATGCTCCTCTACGGCAACGAACTCTATGACTACGACCTGACGATGCTGCGCCTGATGCGCAACAGCATCCTGGCCCACAACGGTTATGTGTTCCAGTCGCCGGACCTGCAGGAATACTTCGGCAAGGAGCCCTGGTACAAACCGGCAGACAACAACGACAATATCCAACTCTCGCTGCTCGAGCGACTGAACATCGACATCATCAAAACCAGGGAAAAGAACGCCAAGAAAGAACTTGAATCAGGGCTGTAAAAAAACATGGAAAACAACGAGGATTATCTGGAGAAACTGAACGAACAACAACGGGCAGCAGTCGAGTATTGTGACGGGCCGCAACTGGTGATTGCCGGTGCCGGCTCGGGCAAGACGCGCGTGCTGACCTACAAAATCGTCCACCTGCTGCGACAGGGTTACGAGCCGTGGCGCATCATGGCATTGACATTCACCAACAAAGCCGCCCGCGAGATGCGCGAGCGCATCGAGCCGTTGGCAGGTCCCGAAGTGGCCGCCCAGTTGTGGATGGGCACCTTCCACTCCATATTTTCCCGTTTGCTGCGCCGCAACGCCGAGCGCATCGGCTTCAAGGCCGACTTCACCATCTATGACCAGAGTGATTCAAGGTCACTGATCAAGTTGATTGTCAAGGACATGGGACTGGACGACAAGATCTATAAGCCAGCCACCATCCAAAACCAGATCAGCAACGCCAAGAACGCACTGATGCCGCATCGCCGGAGCGATGGACTTTGACGACCTGCTGCTCTACACCAACATCCTGTTGCGTGACCACGAGGATGTGTTGAAACAATATCAGGAATTCTTCCGCTACATCCTCGTCGACGAGTATCAGGACACCAACTTCTCGCAGCACCTGATTGTGCACCAGTTGAGCAAGCAGTACAACCGGCTGTGCGTGGTGGGCGACGATGCCCAAAGCATCTACAGTTTCCGCGGTGCCAACATCGACAACATCCTGCGGCTGCAGCGCTTCTATCCCGACATCAAGACCTTTAAACTCGAACGCAACTACCGCTCGACCCAGACCATCACCGAAGCCGCCAACAGCCTCATCGAGAAGAACAGGCGGCAGATTACCAAGCACCTGTTCAGCAAGAACCAGCGCGGTGAGCGCATCCCTGTCATCCAGTGCTACAGCGACTATGAGGAGGCCTATGTCGTTGCCAACCAGATAGCGGCCCTCAAGGCCCGCCAGGGCGACAGTTACGAGGACTATGCCGTGCTCTACCGCACCAACGCCCAGTCGCGCGTGCTCGAGGAAGCCCTGAGCAACGGCGGCCGACGCGACAAGCACGGCAACATGCGCAGCGCCATCCCCTACCGCATCTACGGCGGCCTGTCGTTCTACCAGCGCAAGGAGGTGAAAGACGCCATCTGCTACTTCAGGCTCATCATCAACCCCGACGATGACGAGGCCCTGCGCCGTGTCATCAACTACCCCACCCGCGGCATCGGCGACACCACCGTGGGTAAAATCAGCCATTGCGCCAATGAGAACGGCGTGAGCATGTGGCAGGTCATGAACAATGCCGAACAATACGGCCTGAATGTCAATCGAGGCACACTTGCCAAACTGGAAGGATTCGCCACACTGATGAAGGGCCTCATAGAAATGAACCAGAACGGAGACGATGCCCTGACCGTTGCCAAGGAAGCCGTCAAGCGAACGCAAATCAAGAGCGTTCTCATGGGCGACAACACACCCGAGAACATCAGCCGAATCGAAAACCTTGACGAGCTGCTCAACGCCGTGAACGACTTCCAGCAAGCCAAAGAAGAGAGCGGCGACGAGCGTTGCCTAATCGGCGATTTTCTGGCCGAGACCTCGCTGCTGACCGACCAGGACATGAACGACCCTGATGGCGAGAAAGTCACCTTGATGACCGTCCATGCCGCCAAGGGCCTGGAGTTCCGTAATGTCATCATCGTGGGCGTGGAGGAAGACCTGTTCCCCAGCGCCATGAGTCAGGGTTCACTCTACGAGATTGAGGAAGAGCGGCGTCTGCTGTATGTGGCCATCACCAGGGCCGAGGTGAACTGCATCATCACCTATGCCACCTCGCGTTACCACAACGGGCAGACCAAGACCTGCGTGATGAGCCGTTTCCTGCGGGATATCGAATCGGAATACCTGCTGATGGGCAGCACCAACTCGACACCTGCACCATCGCGCCGACACAACCGCTGGGATGACGATGATGACGACATCGACTCGATGCGCAATACCTGGAACGACACAGCTTCAAGAAAAAGCATCAAGCCATCCCGTTCTGAGGAGAAACCCAAGGGCACTGCGGCATTCCCCACACGCCAATCAACGCCGACTCCATCGCGGCCCGCATCACCCACCCCACCCGCTCCTGCCGCCAGCGGCAACTTCGCCATTCACGCTGCCGATGAGTTGAGCGAGGGGAGCCAAATCCTGCATCAGCGCTTTGGGCGAGGTGTGGTGCGCACTATCGACACCAGCGGCAGCGATGCCAAGATTGATGTTGAGTTCAACGATGGACAGACGCGCAAACTGCTGCTGAAATTCGCTAAATTTGAAATCCTGTAAACCACTATACCGCAATGGAAGAATACAAAACGCCCTATTACATCGTGTATGAGGAAAAACTGCGCCGCAACATCGAACTGATTACCGGTGTCTCCGAGCGCACAGGTGTGGACATCATCATGGCCTTCAAAGCCAATGCCTTGTGGCGCACTTTTGGCCTGTTCAGGGAATACGGCATCGAGTCCACCGCCAGTTCGGTCAACGAGATGCTGCTGGCCAACGACGAACTCAAGTGCCGCACCCACACCTACTGCCCCGCCTATACCGAAGACACCATCGATACCTATATCGCGGGCAGTTCACACATCACCTTCAACTCCATCGAGCAGTACCAGCGGTTTGCCGAACGCATCAACAAGCACAATGCGGACTGGCCCGGCGAACAGGTAAGCCCAGGCTTGAGGGTCAACCCCATGTGCTCGGTCATCGAGACCGACATCTACAATCCCTGCTGCCCAGGCTCACGCTTTGGCGTGCTGGCCAGCGACCTCGATGAACTGCCCGAAGGCATTGAGGGCTTCCATTTCCATGCCCTGTGCGAGAGCACGAGTTTTGACCTGGAGAAAGTGCTGCTGGCCCTGAAACAGCAGTTCGGCAAATTCCTGCCTCGCCTCAAGTGGCTCAACATGGGCGGTGGTCACCTGATGACCCGCGAGGGCTACAACATCAGGCATCTGGAGCAGGTGCTGGGGGCTTTCCAGGGCGCCTACCCCAACCTGCAACTGATTCTGGAGCCCGGCAGCGCTTGGTGCTGGCAGACCGGTGACCTTGAGGCCAGTGTGGTGGATGTGGTGAGCAACAGCGGCATCACCACGGCGATTGTCGATGTGTCGTTCGCCTGCCACATGCCCGACTGCCTGGAGATGCCCTACCAGCCCAAGATCACGCAGGCCCTCGACGAGGTGGACCCGACGAAACCGACCTACCGCATGGGCGGCAATTCCTGCCTGAGCGGCGACTATGTGGGGGACTGGAGTTTTGAGAAACCGCTGAAACGCGGCGACCGCATCACCTTTGAAGACATGAACCACTACACCACCGTCAAAACCAACATGTTTAACGGCATCCAGCACCCGTCAATCCTGTACAAGCGGATGGACGGCAGCGTGGAAGTGCTGCGGGAATTCGACTACCTCGACTACAAGAACCGCATGAGTTAAAATGCCCTGGCAATGCCACGACACATCATATTGTAAGTATTATCAGGAATCACTTGCCCGAGTAGGCGACACCGAAGCCGACGAGACGGTCGTAACGCTCCCCCATGGGACGGTCGTAGACCTTGACCAGATACTCATTGACCGTCTCGTAATGGTCACCCTCTATCTTAGAGGTTTGACCGACAGATGTGCCATCGGGCACCCAGAGGTACATGTAATTATAAGCGCCCTGCTTGAGCAACAGTTCTGCTGTATAGCATCCACTGCTGGCATCATAACGCATCCTGGCCTGGTTATCGGGGTAGCCATTCAGAAACTCGCCATACAACCACACATTGCCGCCATCGAGTTTCCCACCTGTATTAAGGGTGAAGTGGGTTACCATATAGTCAGCCTCGAGCATGTTCTCATCATAGGCTTCGGCATTGCGTATGGTGAAGCGTCCAAACTGGGTTTTATCGTAGAGGTATTGTGTCTCGTTGCGCGGTTCATCGACCACGAGCATAGCGTGATACATCGGCTCGTAGTAACGGATGGAGTGGACGCCCATATTGATGTTATGGGCAGCTACCGTCTCGAAACGGCGGAACTCGTTGCCAGCGGGAAAAATGAGGTCGCGGTTGTGGTCATAGGTAACATGGTCCACCCCCACCATCATGGGGCGCTTGACATACACGGCATTGTCCAATCGCGAGTTCTGTGTCACTTCGCAGATGAACTCGCTGTAAGGATCCTTAATCTGGTTGGGCTTGTAACGGACATCAAAAGACACCTGCTGGTAACGGTTGTTGTATTCCACATCGGTGCGTGATGTCACCTGGGGATATACACCTACTCCACCCTCGCAGACCGAAAAACGGGTCTGGAAAAGAATCTCATCAGGATTGTCCTGCTCATATACCGAGAGCAGATAATTGCCGCTGACCAACAGTTCCATATCACTATTGGGCAGGGCAAACTGATAATTGTAGTAATGGACATAGGTGGCTGCGCTCGGCTCGTAGTCCTCGATGTCGGCATAGTTGAATCCGCTCACATACTCACTTTCCACCAGCTGTGACGGCTGCCAGTCGGCATTGCAGTGTGTCACACTGTAACGCAGGTAATGGTAGTCATAATCGAGGTAGTCAAAATTGACCAAAAGGCGGTCATCGCTGTTCATCATCAGCACCGGCGGGAAGTACATATTGCTTGCCAGCGACACCTTGAGAGAGCGAACATTGTTATCAAAGATGTGTGGACGAGTATCCACCGCCTGCTGAGCGGCGGCACCCACAGTCAAGAGGGTGCACAGCAACATTGTTATGAGATGTCGTTTCATTGTTAAGTTATGGCTAAAAATATATCGGTTGGACTGAAAACAGCAAGAGAAGTTTAACGCATCAGCAGATAAGCCGTATAAGCCACATACAGGACGAAGAAAATCACGCCCTCGATGCGGTCAAACTTGTCTTTCTTGAATGTGAGCACCACCATATAGAGCATAATGGCAGCCAGCAGCATCACACCGTAGTCCACAAAACTGATTGACTTGATTGTCAACTCCTTGACAGTAGCGGTAGTTCCCAAAATGAACATCAGGTTGAACAGGTTGCTGCCGATAACATTGCCCAATGCCAACTGCGGGTTCTTCTTGGAGGCAGCGATAATGGCCGTCACCAACTCGGGCAGCGAGGTGCCCACCCCAACAATCGTGATGCCAATGACGGCATCACTCATTCCCCATGCCGAGGCCAGTTTCTTGGCGTTGTCGAGGAACATGTCACCACCGTAGATGAGCAACGCCAGTGAAGCGAGGGCAATTGCCCAAAGAAGCCATAGGCTCTTTCCCGTCAATGACGATTTGGCCTCCTCGTCGGCCTCTTGGGCCTCCTTGTCGGAATCCTTTCCCTTCTTCACAACCGTCCATCCCATGTAGGCGATAAACAAGACCAGAAGCACGATGCCATCAAGCCGGGTCAGCGAGTTCTCCTGAGCGCCAAAGACTAACGAGTCGCTGGCAATGAGAGCGACAAAGATTGTCGCCAAAATCAGAAAAGGAATGTCGCGCCGCCGTTGAAGCCGCTCAATAGCAAAAGGACAAATCATTGAAGCAACGCCCAAGATCAAAAGGACATTAGCGATGTTGGAGCCGATGACATTGCCCATGGCGATATCACCACTGCCATTTCCGGGATTAGGCGTGTAACTCAATGCCGACGAAATCGACACGAACAACTCGGGCGCGCTGGTTCCGATGCCCACGATGGTGAGACCGATAATAAAGTCGGAAATCTTGGCGCGCTGAGCGATAGCCACCGAGGAGTCCACAAGGTAGTTGGCAGCCAGCAACAGTAATCCCAAGCCAACGATAAGCAGAAGATATTCCATCTCTTGATTTTCACTTTATTAACGGCCCGCCTCCTTGACGGGAAACGAGCCGTTGGAATACTCATTTTTTATTGTATCACACACCCAAGGCTTCGTGCATAATTCTCATGGCCTCGTCCAGACCTTGAGGATTGCGGCCCCCGGCCTGAGCGAAATGGGGTTGTCCACCGCCACCGCCCTGGATGGCCTTGGCTGCGACGCGAACGATGTCGCCAGCCTTCTTGCCACTCTTGACAAGGTCCTCGCTCAGCATGACAGTGAGCATGGGCTTGCCCTCGTGTTCGGTAGCTGCGAGGAAAGCAGTCGCTGTGGGACAATCGGCCTTGATGGCCAGGGCAACACCCTTGACAACATCGGGCAGACGGTTACCCCTGAGCACAATGACCTGGATGCCGTTCATCACCTTAGCCTCGTCCTGAAGTTGCTTGGAGAGGATGGCGATGCGCTGCTTGATGAAGTCATCGACCTGCTTCTTGAGGTCGGCATTCTCGGTGAGCGACTTCTGCAGAGCGGCAATGGCATCGGGGGCGTTGTTGAGCATCTCCTTGATGTGTCCCAGTGTATCCTGGACCGTGTCGAGCATTTCCTCGACGCGAGCACCGGTTACAGCCTCGATGCGGCGAATACCGGCTGCGATACTGCTCTCGCTGACGATGCGCACCATGCCGATGTTGCCCGAGTTGGCCACATGGGTGCCACCGCACAACTCAACCGAGTCGCCGTACTTGATGACGCGCACATGGTCGCCGTATTTCTCACCAAACAGTGCCATTGCACCCATCTGCTTGGCCTCCTCGATGGGCACCTCGCGGTGCTCCTCACGCGGAATGGCTTCGCGAATCATTTGGTTAGCCAGATGCTCAACTTGACGGATTTCCTCAGGTGTCACCTTGCGGAAGTGTGAAAAGTCGAAGCGAAGCGAAACGGGGTCAACATAGGAGCCCTTCTGCTCGACATGTGTGCCCAGTACTTGGCGCAGGGCAGCGTGCAGCAGGTGTGTTGCCGTGTGGTTGCACTCGGTGGCATGGCGTGCCTCGACATCGATAGCGGCATGCAATGTCGCATTCACATCGCTAGGCAGCTTGGCCGTAATGTGCACGGGCAGGTTGTTCTCGCGCTTAGTGTCGGTCACGGCAATGACCTCGTCGCCCAGGGTGAGCGTGCCGCGGTCACCAACCTGGCCGCCCATCTCGGCATAGAACGGGGTGCGGTCGAGTACAACCTGATAGAATGACTTGTTCTTCTGGGTCACCTTGCGGTAGCGCAGGATATTCACATCACACTCGGTGAGGTCGTAGCCCACAAACTCGGTAACGCCGTCCTTGAGTTCCACCCAGTCGGTTGCTTCAACGGCGGCGGCATTGCGGGCGCGCTGTTTCTGCTTCTGCATCTCGGTGTTGAATTCCTCCTCGTTGACTGTCATGCCGTTCTCACGCAGGATGAGTTCGGTGAGGTCCAGGGGGAAGCCAAAAGTATCATACAGGGTGAAGGCCTCCTTGCCGTCTACAACGGTTTTGCCGGCAGCCTTGGTGTCGGCGATGACCTTCTCGATGAGTTTCATACCCGTCTCGAGGGTGCGCAGGAAGGCATCTTCCTCCTCCTTGGTAACATGCTTGATGAGGTCGGCCTGAGCCTTGATTTCGGGATAGGCATCGCCCATGCCCTCGATGAGGGTGTCGATCAGGCGGTACATGAATGCCTCGCGGAACTCAAGGAAGGTGTAACCGTAGCGCACTGCACGGCGCAGAATGCGGCGGATAACATAGCCGGCCTTGGCATTGCTGGGCAACTGGCCATCGGCTATCGAGAAGGCTATGGTGCGCACATGGTCGGCCACGACACGCATGGCGATATCCACATCCTTGTTCTCACCGTATTTCTTGCCGCACATCTCGCCCAGCTTGCCGATGAGGGGCTGGAAGACATCGGTATCGTAGTTGGATTTCTTGCCCTGGAGCACCATGCAGAGGCGTTCCAGACCCATGCCAGTATCGATGACCTTGTTGGGCAGGGGCTCCAGAGAGCCGTCCACCTTGCGGTTGTACTGCATGAACACGAGGTTCCAGATTTCAATCACCTGGGGGTTGTCCTTGTTGACGAGTTCGGCGCCAGGCAGGGCAGCCTTCTCCTCCTCGCTGCGCAGGTCGATGTGGATCTCGCTGCTGGGTCCGCAGGGGCCCGTGTCACCCATCTCCCAGAAGTTGTCGTGGGCATTGCCATTGATGATGTGGTCCTTGGGCAGGTGAGCCTCCCAGAAACCAGCGGCCTCATTGTCGCGTCCCAGGCCGATGCGGTCATCGCCCTCGAACACTGTAGCATACAGCAAATCCGGATTAATCTTCAAGACATTGACCAGCAGGTCCCATGCCCAATCGATGGCCTCGTGCTTGAAATAGTCGCCAAACGACCAGTTTCCCAACATCTCGAACATCGTGTGATGATAGGTGTCGTGGCCCACTTCCTCAAGGTCGTTGTGCTTGCCGCTCACGCGCAGGCACTTCTGCGAGTCGGCGACACGCCGCCACTGGGCTTCCTTGTTGCCCAGGATGATATCCTTGAACTGGTTCATACCTGCATTGGTAAACATGAGGGTCGGGTCGTCCTTAATTACCATAGGCGCCGACGGCACAATGTGGTGGCCATGCTCCTCAAAATAATGCTTGAAAGCCTCTCGAATTTCTTTTGCTGAAAGCATATTTTCTTATCTTAATTATTTATAAATGTTCGGTTTTTGTTGCAAAGTCTAAACTATTTGTTTATCTTTGCAGGGTTATATACAACCCGCAAAGTTACTCAATTCTATTAATTTGTGCAAGACCATGCAGGAACTGAATAAAAAATTCTACAAAATCGGTGATGTTTCTGAGATATTGGGCATCCCCGAATCGACATTGCGCTATTGGGAGTCACAGTTTACCATCATCAAGCCCAAACGCAACAAGAAGAATATCCGATACTACACGCCTCACGATATCGAAATCATCAGCCGCGTGTATTATCTGGTCAAGGAGAAAGGGTTGAAACTGGATGCCGCTCAAGCACAAATCCGCCACAACCGCGACGGCGTGGACAAGCGCTTTGACGCCATCGAGCAACTCAAGGACATCAGAGCTCAACTGGTGGCCTTCCAGGAAAGCCTGGACACGCTGTTCCCCGACATTCCTGCTGCCAAATAGGCTGAAACAATCAGCTAAAGAGATTGAGGGCTGTTCCCGTGCTCGGGGGCAGCCCTCACCATATCATCCTGAACACCTCGCCTGTAACCAAGAATACGAGATTTTGCTACCATTAAGGATTATGCCAATAAGCGTTGACACTTCATTGACAACAGTCCCGTGTAGTAGGGTTGTCGTCGGCGACTTCACCGGGCACATAGCACAGGAAACGAGAAAAGAAATCAGGCGACGCGCGGTCACTGCGCATCGCCTGACAATTTTTAATGAATCTTATAAACGCGTAATTCCGGGTTTTCTGCTATTGAATTCTTTAGAACCTCACTCCCAAAGTAAGGGAGATGCGGTTGTTGTTGTTCTTCACATCAGCGCTGACATTGGGCTCGTAGCCATACTCGTCGTTGATGGGCGAGAATGCATTGTAGACGCTCTCGCGGATGTTGTGGACATAAGCCAGGTCGCTGTAGAATGACCTGTAGCGATAGCCCAAACCGCAGGTGATGTTCTGAACGGTATTGTCATACTGATAGGTGGGATTGGTACCTACAGTAATGATGTTGTAATCATATTCGTCGACGCC
Source organism: uncultured Prevotellaceae bacterium (assembly GCA_900322135.1). Lineage (GTDB taxonomy): Bacteria > Bacteroidota > Bacteroidia > Bacteroidales > Muribaculaceae > Sodaliphilus. The sequence goes on along the minus strand of ONYP01000050.1, from coordinate 6,977 downwards.
CTTCTTTACCTGGGTGGTCTTGTAACTGTAACCGGCACGCAGACTCCAACTGGGATTGACGCGGTACTCAGCACCGACGCGGATGATGTGTGAGGGTTTGAAGTAGTCCTTCACATTATAGGTCACATCGGGATAGTTGTTACCGCGGTCGTCGCCGATGCGCATGGTCTGGTTGGCCACATACTCATAGTCAAGGCTGATGATGCCTTTGGTGCCGATCACGCCTGCCACGCTACCCATGAAGCGCCATGGAGTGGAGATGGTATAGCTGCTGGAATAGTCGTAACCGTCGTTACTGCCCTTGGTGGCACTGTAGAGCTGGTTGCCGTCCTGATAGGCCTTGAGCGAAGCCTCCACATAGTAGGTGTCGCGCATGTCGTAGAAGGTGGGCGTGTGGAACGCTGCACCGATGCGCAGTGCCTGTGTGGGACGCCAGATGAGACCCAACTTGAAGTTAACGCCGGTACCCTCGGAGTGCAAGTAGTTGTACAGACCCCAGTCGGCACGGGTATTGTCGTTGGTGATCGGGCTATACAGCAGGTCCTCGTCATCGGCCATGACATAGGCATTGGTCAGGTCCTCCTCGTAGGCCTGGAAACTCCTGTAATCCAAATCCAGGATACCGAAGTCGAGACCGAAGTACAGTTTGTTGGCCACATTGCCGCCAAAAGCGATGTTATACTCGTCGGCATGTCCGCGCTCATCCACCTCGTAATAGGCGTTACCTCTGGTACCATTGCCGAACAGACCCTGCATATAGTCACCGTTGGCATTGATGATGCCGACATAACCATTGGTCTTGGTGGGCATGTCATAGGTGGTCACAGCAGCCCAGGGAGCATAACCGTCAAAGTAGGGATTGAAGTCATCGGTCCAGTAGAGGTCGCCCTCGGTAAAACCGGGCACATTGACAAACTCGTCGGCGATGTAGTTACTCATCGAGGTGGGGACATCAGCGACACCGCCCACATAGTGGCGATTGAACGACTGCAAGCGGTTGTAGGTGAAACCGAAGTTGAGATTGGGGACGGTCTCGGAGTTGAGACGGATGGCGCCCACATATCCCACATTGTTGATGTTGAAACGGGTCTCGTTCATCTTGTCCACGCCAGCCTTGACGCTATTACAGTCCACACTCATCGTGATACCCAGGTCGGAACTGCGGTATACACCGATACCGGCAGGGTTCTGGGTGAGGGTCGAGAGATCGCCACCGAGGGCTCCGAATGCACCTGCCATCGACTGGAAGCGCGAGGTACCTCTGAGTTCGGTCTGTGACATCTGCAGGACATCAAATGCATCCTGTGCGTTTATCATCAAAGGAAGTCCGCACAACAAAAGGGCAAAAACTTTCTTTTTCATGTTCAAACAGTGTTAGAGTTCAGTTAAATGATTGAAAAATTCATTGTTATGTGTGTGTGCACGATTGATAAGCGCAAGGCTTAGCGACGATGTCCGCCACCGCCCGACGATCCACCACGGCTGCCACCGCCACCAGATCCGCCACGGCTGCCGCCGCCACCACTATAGGAGCCGCTGCTGGAGTGTCCACCGCTGGAGTGACTTCCACCACTGTAACTGCTGCCACTAGACGAACCACCGCGTGAGCCGCCACTGTAGCCGCCACCTGAGCGTCCGCTGCTGGAACCGCCGCTATAGGAGCCGCGTGAACTGCCACCGCGTGAACCGCCACTATAGGAGCCGCTGTTACGCGAACCGCCACTGCCGCGGGTGGTTACACCAGAACTGCCACGAGAGCCCATGTTGCCGCCACGACCGGTAGCATAACCGCCGCGGTTGCTGCTGCCACGGTTCACCGAGCCACGCGAGCCATCGGTTCCCCTGGCCGAGATGCCGTTGCGGGAAGTCGTTCCAGCACCAACGCGGGAGCGTCCGTTGCGATTGGTAGCCAGACCTACGCGACCGCCGTTTTCACGCCAGCCATGATTGGAGTAACCAGCGTGGCCTGCAGGTCGCCCGTTCCAGTGATAGTCGTTGTGGTGCCAACCGTGGCCCCAGCCATATCCATAGTGGTCATAGTACCAGGGATGATAACCCCAATAGTTCCAGCCCCACAGTCTGGGATATCCCCAGTAGATGTTACTATAGTACCAAGGAGAATACCAACTATAGTGCCAAGGTGAATACCATCCGCTATACCAGGGATAATAGGCACGGTGTGAGTACCAGGGATAATAGTAGTCATATCCCCAGCCCCAGTCATATCCCCAGCCATATCCGGTGTAGCCCCAATCACTGCCAATCACCAGATTGATAGTGGGAGACTCGCTGTAATAGAGCTCTACCAAGTCATCGTCATCACTCATGATAACGATGTCGGGGTTGTAGAAGCGCTCGATGCGACGGGTGTTGGCAAACGCGTCATCATCATAATAGAGGCTGTCGCTAGAGAACCAGATGGTGTCGCCATTGATATCCACCTCATACTGTGGCTCATAGGAAACACGGCGGTTGTACTCGTCCTCATCACGCTCAACGCGGTAATTATCACGCACAGCCACCTTATATTTCTCAGGAACTTCACCATAGGTCGACACGGTCTTGACCGGTGTCTCTACCTTGGTCTTTACCTTTGTCGTGGACTTGCTGGCATCGTAATAGATGTCATCGTAATCCTGGGCCTGCAAAATCGCTCCGGCCCCTAGGGCTAATACGCCCAATAATGCAAATACTCGGTAATTCATAATCTTTACGCTTTTAAAATTCATTAATTATTGTTGTTCTTTGCCATTTAGACCAAAAACTTTTAAAAAAGTTTAAGACGAATATTAAATCTTTTAAAACAGCGCCGCAAGTTATAATGCGTAAATGAACCGAAGACATATTTTTTGGTGAAAAAATGCTAATCGCGTTCATTTTTAACGCATAGCGCACCCTTTGATAGCAAAAACCGTGCCACAATTCATCGAGTAGTGAAGATGAATAATTTTAAAGTTTAATGATTGACTACCGTTAAAAAATCATTACTTTTGCGGGAGATTATGGGACGGGAGAAAGTTTTTAGGTTCAAGCAGTTTGAGGTGCTGAATGACCGCACCGCAATGAAGGTGGGCACCGACGGTGTGCTGCTAGGAGCCTGGTGTCCCGTCGAGGGAGCCAGCCGGGCGCTCGATGTGGGTACCGGCTGCGGGGTCATCGCCCTGATGGTGGCTCAGCGCAACGGCCAAGTCCTGATTGATGGCATTGACATCGACGAGGACGCCATCCAAGAGGCCCGTGTCAATTTTGCCCGCTCACCCTGGCACGAACGGCTCACTGCTGCCAAGCGTGACTTCAACGACATGGATGAGAAGGAACGCCATTATGACCTCATCGTCTCTAACCCACCCTACTTCACCAACGGTGTCCTGCCAACCGGCGGCGCCCGCACCGTGGCACGGCACACGGCTTCACTCTCCTATAGCCAACTCATCGAGGGTGCAGCACGGCTGCTGACTGATGACGGTTTGCTGGCGCTGATTACGCCCACCGATGCCCACAGCGACATTGTCGAGGCATCGGCTTTCGCATCCCTGCCGGTACGGAGAGTGACCCGCGTCATTCCCGTAGAAGGCGCTCCCCCAAAACGCATCCTGTGGCTGCTGTCTCGCAGCGGCATTCCCTACCACGAGGAGACTCTTACCATCGCCCGCAGCGACGGCACATTCACCAGCGAATACATTGCCCTCACCGGCGCTTTTTACTTGAAGATGTGATCAATAAAAAGCGCCATCCATTGTTATCGGGGCTCATTAACCCATACAGACCAACAGACGGCCAATAAAAAAACAAAAGTCCCGAGACATTGATTGTCGGTCGGGACCTATATGTTCTGTGTCTAGTGATGCTTCGTCAGCAGTTCGACACAAGGTTGAATTGTTTTATTATTACGAAAAAGTCAATTTTATTCGTTTGAAGCATTTCTTTTTCATTGTTGTCGATATAATGACTGACAAATCATCAAAAAGTTTAATCGAAAGTGCAATTTTAACAATCATTAAGACTTCTCGCATTAATCTTCCTCATGTATCCCTATAAATAGGGATATTTTTTTACCCTAAAACCTCAAAAAAAGGGATTGTGGCAGCGTGTAAGCTGATATAATTTTGCAATGTGAAAAAATACATCTACACGACATGATTAAAAACCAAGATAATATTAACATCTCGCGGCTGCTCGACAACGAGCCTGTCGGCTCAACTGTCCAAGTGGTGCGTGTGATTGGCGACGGGGCGTTTCGCCAGCGCTTGCTGGAGATGGGCTTTGTGCGCGGTGCCAAAGTCACCGTGCTGAAGAATGCCCCGCTCAAGGATCCCGTGGAATACATGATTCTGGGGTCGCATATCTCGCTGCGCCACAGCGAAGCCGCCCAGGTTGAGGTGACCGACAAAGACGCTGAATTCTGTGACATGGAGGATGCCTACAACGGTATCGTTGAGACGGCAGTCGCCGGCGTTGACACGATGGCCGACAATGTGCTGCGCATTGCGCTCATCGGCAACCCCAACTGTGGCAAAACCTCGCTGTTCAACAATGTGACCGGTGCCAAGGAGAAAGTGGGCAACTACGGCGGCGTTACCGTCGACAGCAAGGAAGGCTGGTTCACCATCGACGGCCGCAAGGTGCAACTGGTGGATTTGCCCGGCACCTACTCGCTAACGGAATACTCGCCCGAGGAAATGTATGTGCGCACCTACATCCGTGATCACCACCCCGACGCCATCCTCAATATCGTGGATGCCGGCAACCTGGAACGCAACCTGTACCTGACCACCCAAATCATGGACATGAACATCCCCATGGTCATTGCCCTGAACATGTGGGATGAGCTGGAGAAGAGCGGCGACCACCTGGATATTGAGATGATGAGCCGCCTGCTGGGAGCCCGCATGGTACCCGTTACCGCCTATAACGGTCACGGTGTCAAGGATGTGCTGCATGCTACGATGGATGCCATCGATGAGAGCGAGCAGGAAACACTGCATCACAATGTGAACTACGGCACGCTCATCGAGGATTGCCTGAAGGAGCTGGGCGAGATGTGCCCCGACCTGGACCGCTACACGGTGTTGAAAATCATCGAGAATGACCAGCACGCCCTCGACTTGCTCAATGGCTATGGCAATGGCGATGAGGTGAAAAAACGGGCTGCCGAGATGCGACAGCGCATTGAGCGCGATTACAACGACGATATCGTGAGCATCATCACCGACCTGAAATACGGATTTGTCCGCGGAGCACTTGCCGAGGCGCTGACGCCAAACCCCGCCCGTGCCACCGGCGACACCAAACCCGGTTACTCACTGGACCGCCTGTTGACCAACCGCTGGCTGGCTTTGCCGGTTCTACTGGTACTGATGTGGCTGATGTTTGAGGCAACCTTCACACTTGGAGCCTATCCCCAAGAATGGATTGAGAAAGGCATCGGATGGTTTGGGGAATGGATTGGCGGCGTGATGCCCGACGGCATCCTGCGCGACCTGATAGTGGACGGCATCATCGGCGGCGTGGGCGGCGTGCTCGTGTTTCTGCCGCAGATTTTGATACTCTTTTTCTTTATCTCGCTGTTGGAAGACAGCGGATACATGGCGCGCGCGGCCTTTATCGTGGACCGCATCATGCACCGCGTGGGATTACACGGCAAGTCGTTTATCCCCTACCTCATCGGCTTTGGGTGTGGTGTACCTGCCATTATGGCCACCCGCACGCTGGAGAACCGCCGCGACCGCCTGGTGACGATTCTCACCATCCCGTTCATGTCGTGCTCGGCGCGTCTGCCGGCCTACCTGCTGCTTGTGGCAGCCTTCTTCACGGCCAAGCAGGGTCTTATATTAATGAGCATCTATCTGGTGGGTATCCTTGTGGCAGCCCTCACTGCCATCATCATGAGCAAAACATTCCTGAAGCATGACAAGACACAGTTTGTGATGGAGCTGCCGCCCTATCGCAAGCCCACCGCCCGCAATGCCGTCATCCACATGTGGAGCAAGGGCAAGCAGTACCTGCAGAAGATGGCAACCATTATCCTTGCCGCCTCGATTATCGTGTGGGCACTGGGCTACTTCCCCCGTCACGAGGGTCAGACACCGCAGGAGCAGATCGAGAACTCCTATATGGGAAAGATGGGTAAGGCCATTGAGCCCATAGTGGAGCCGTTGGGCTTCAACTGGCAGATGGGTGTGAGCGTGCTTACCGGTGCCGCTGCCAAGGAGATTGTCGTCTCGACAATGGGCGTGCTCTATACCGGCGAGGCTGATGCCGATGAGGAATCAGCAACGCTCAAAGAGAAGCTGCAAACCGCCACCAAACCCAACGGCGAACATGTGTTCAACCCGATTGTGGCCTACTCGTTCATGTTGTTTATCCTGCTCTACTTCCCGTGCATTGCGGCCCTTGCCGCCATCAAGCGCGAGGCGGGCGGGAAATGGGTAGCATTTGAAGTGGTTTACACCACCGGCGTGGCCTGGCTCGTGTCGTTCCTGTTCTATCAAATAGCAACCAGAATATAAATTTGGACCATGACAGCATCAAGCATCATACAGACTATTGTAGTACTAGGCATCGTAGCCGTGGCACTGGTGTATGTGCTATGGCGCGTTGTCAAAACCGCACGAGGAAAAGGTGATTGCGGCTGCGGTTGCGGCAAGGATTGCCATTGCAAGAAAAAAAACGGCAAGGAGTTTTAGCGACTCTTGCCGGCAGTGAGCAACATGTGGCACAAGAACTTGTCTTGTGCCACATGATTTTTGGCAATGATATAGCAGTTGGCCCATTGGTGATATTGACCGCCCTGCGGGCGGGAAAACATGCGCAAACCGAAGGCAAACGAACTTGTTCGATTTGGTGAGGTGCAGCCAAGTTTCGGGAAAACTTGTGCAAACATTAAGTTTGCAGCGTCGTTGCAGACGAAGTCTGCTAAAAGCAAACATGATGTTAATGTAATACGAAGAATGCCAGGTAGATTTCTTACTTTTGCC
>ONYP01000085.1 GCA_900322135.1 uncultured Prevotellaceae bacterium | reverse complement strand
GGTGACAGCCAGTCCGGCCTCGTTGGTCAGGGCGTTAGCAGGAGCCTCTCCGCCGTAGGTGGCGTTGATGGCCTGCTGTTCGAATGCCAGCGTTGCCTGGGCCTTGGTGACGGTCAGCGTGTAGGTTGCGGTGGCACCTTGATAGTTGCCGGTGGCGGCGCCCGTAGCGGTGATGACGGTCTCGCCAGCACCGACGATGGTCACCTCGCCGTTCTCGTTAACCGTTGCAACAGCGGGATTGCTGCTGGTGTAGGAAACGGTCAGGCCGTTGGGGTTGCTCAGCGTGGGCAGTTCGGGATTCTCGGTACCAAAGACTACCTCTTTGGCAGCGGCGCTGTAGGCGAATGTCGGGGTTCCGGCGGTAACAACGATGTTGTAACTTGCGGTGCCAGAGGTATAATACTCGTTAGCAACCGAAGTTGCAGTAATCGTGGCATTACCAACCTTCTTGATAGTAACCTCGCCGGTCGTAGCGTCGACCTCAGCAACAGTGGGATCGGTCAGAGCAGGCTCGTTGAAGTCAGCACCAAAGGTGGCGTTGACATTCTGCTCAGCAAATGACATGTTAGGATTCTGCTGAACCAGCGTTACAGCGGTGGGATAAACCTGCATGTTCTCGTCACGCTTGGTTACAACACCCGTAACATTATAGGTCCTGCCCTCCTCGATGTTGTTCAAGTCGAACTGGTTGTGCAGGGTGTAGTTTACGGTGACACGGTTGTCATCGCTATAGGTACCGGTGTAGGTATATTTGCCGGAACCTTCGTCAAGCGTCTTACCCGTAATCGTAACATTGTTGAACGTGACATACTCGTTCATGTGGGTATCGTCAAACACAACACCCGTGCGGTTGAACGGAGTGTAGTCAGCGGTGCTGCCGCTGTTCTCAACATTGATAGCGTTGATGTACTCCTTCTCGCCGCGGTAATCTGCCCTCTTGGCGTCCCAGCCCTTCTTCAGGACTACGCCTTGAGCCAGATTGATACCACTCTGGTAAATCAGACCGCCGCCTGCGGTAGCGTTCACATCGCGCAGGAAGGTGTAGTCACCATTGTGGTAGGTCACCACTGCATCACCAGTGAACAGGAACTCGGTGTCTTTCACCAGTGCGTTGGCGGCAGCCAGCGTGTTAACCGAAGTGGGCAGCGTGTAGGTAGCCTCGGCCACCTCACTGTTGTCCATGCCGTCCATCACGGCGATGGCCTTGATGGTCATCGAGTGGTCAACGGTGATAGGACCTTCATAGAGAGTGCTGCTCTCGGTGGGAGTGCTACCATCAGTGGTGTAGTGGATGGCGGCACCATCGACAGCCGTGATGGTCACGGTCTGGATGGTGTTGTAATTACCACCCTCGGGGCTGATGACAGGAGTCTCCACCTGATGAACAACCTTCGTGATGATGAAGGTCTTGTCAGTAGGATTGACGGTGATGGTGTATTCACCAGCACTGGGCAACTCGATGGGATGATACTGGTTACCAGTGGTACCGTAAACATCGATATTGCCATTGGGATCATTACCTAATACCCAGTTACCACCATCAGTCTGAGCACCGAAGAAGAGACGGTTTTGGTCACCTTGCCAGCCGTAGTTTTGACCCGGCTTCCTGGCAAACATAAAGTAACTATGGTCCGTCGTGGTCAACTGGGCGGTATAGAGACCAGTTGCTTCATCATAACTCATCGGACGGTTGCCGTCACCGAAGTTCCAACCCGCATTGTTGATATTACCAACGATGTAGATGTCGGGCTGGTAGGTCACAGTGACAGGAATGCTGATTTCCTCTACAGGGTTCCAACTCTTCTTGGTACCTGCAACGAAGGTGTCGGTTGCTTTAAGTTCACGGTCAGTATAGAATACTGTAACTGTGCCATTAACTTTACCTTGAGCATCCTTAACGAAGCCCCAATCAGCGTCACCTGAGTAAGTGGTATTAAATACATGGTTGTTATTGGGCATACCCACATTGTCAACCAAGTTCTCACCCGTAACAGTGAATGTTTGGGCATCCTCCTTGAGCGTCATCGCCGTCGGGGTAACCGCGATTGTCGGTTCACCATGTTCGGTAATCGAGATGATGTGAAGTTGCAGGTTATTGTAATAACCAACAATACCTATAACATCATATTTCTTACCGGACTCAAAAGTATAATTCGTTCCGAATTTATCATACAACTGGACTGCGTTACCCGAACCATCGACGATTTCAGATTCAGATACATTCACTAACTTCACGTACTTGTTGATGTCAGCATCAGTAATCTGGGTGAGCACTTCGGGCTCAACTGTTGCAGTGCTGTTGCTTTCAAGGCCGCTTACGTCTTTGAATTCATCTAAGCCTTTATATTCGTCTTTAGTAGCGGTCCAACCGGCTTTCAAGACATGACCATTCGCAAATGATGACTCACTTGGAAGTCCACGATAAAGATAGCCACCAGTACCAGCATCGTCACGGATCCACGCATCGGTACCATTGACATAAGTCACCTCGGCATAGCCAGTGTACTTAAAGGACACATCCTTATCAAGAGCATTGGCGTCAGTGAGGTTGGTGACAAACACGGGCAGCGTGTAGGTTGCACTGGCAACATAACTGTTGTCCATGCCAGATGCCACGGCGATAGCCTTGATGGTCGTCGTCTCGCTTACCGTGATGGTGCCGCCAGTGTACATCGTGCTGGTCTCGTCAGGCGTCGAACCATCGGTCGTGTAGTAAATCGTCGAGTTCGGAGTCTCGCACGAAATCGTCACGCTCTGCGGCTCATCATAAGCACCTTCTGCAGGACTAAACGTCGGAGTAGCAACCCGCTCTACAACAACTGCGTTCTCTTCCTGATATAGATAGGCATAGAAATATTCAGTGCCGTTTACATTGGACGCAGCGTAAGGGCCGAAGAGATTGTAATTACCTGCCCGATAGAGAATGGGACGATTGGATGATTGGTTAGCACTAACCACTGTTCCATCACTATGAATATCCCATTGAGCATTCACATTATCGAAGTCATTTACTATTGAGAAACTAGCACCGTTGCAATTAAGGTATGAACCAGGTTCAATCTCGAATGCATAACGACCTGGTGTTTCTGTCGCACGTGCAGTCAAAATAAGCACATTCTTGCCAGCCAAATCTACCTGATAAGGATTCGTGGTCTTATCAAGTATGATGCCTGTTACAGAAGCGCCCTTTGTTCCACTACCAGTAACTGACATTATTTCACCCATTGCGGCAGCAGGTGAACCTTCATAAACAAAAACATAGGTTCCACCATCAACAAGGGTAGTGCTATTGACTTTCTTATATATAACACCACTAGGTTGTGGCGTCGCCTCTACAACGGTTAGCGTATAAGTTGCTTCTGCATCGTTATACGTAGCGTTGTTGCTGATTGAAGCAGTGATTGTCGTTGTGCCGGCTGCAACAGGCGTTACAGTACCGTCACTGGCAACAGTTGCAACAGCAGTATTGCTACTGCTATAAGCAACCGCACTGGTCGCAGCAACAGGGTCAACGCTCAATGTAGGAGCGGTAAACGACTCGCCTAAGGTTGCCGTTGCAGTAGAAGACGAGAACTCAAGTTCCACATCCGTCTTATCCGGCGTGGGACCATCTCCCTCATGTGTCAAGACAATCTCATCCAGGAAGAATCGATTGTTCTTGTTATTCATTGCTCTAAAATTCAATGTAACAGTAGATGATGTCGCGGTAAAGGTATATGTACACTCTTTCCACTGTCCACCACTGTAACTAACATATAAGTTGGCGCTAGTCTGGCTAGCCCAAGTGCCTCCAGTCAGATCTACATAAATCCCAGTAGCATCTCCAGACCAACCACCAATTTTAAATGTCAGTGTGTAGGTGGTGCCTGATGTGACAGGAATACTTGGGGTTAATGCGTTTCCTTTGGAACTTCCAGTACCAAATCTTGCGCATTGATTTGCACCATATCCTTTATTAGATGTCCAACCAGTATAATCTGCCGCAATACTAGGACCACTGTTAATGGCACTCCATACACCGTCGTTGCCTCCGGTTCCATCGCAACTGTTAAAGGTTTCTTGGAAGTCTGTTACGGTTTCGGCCCAGGCTGGCGGTATCGCTAGGGCCAGGGCCGCAAATAGAATTAGTAGTTTAAAATTTAAGTACTTCATACGCATAAATGATTAATAAAAGGTTAATAAAAAAGTGTAAATATGATGTAGTTATTCATTGCATGTGGTTTTGTTTTACATTGGGGCAAATATACACATTATCAATGAGAACAGCAAGAAAAACCTACCATTTTTTGGGAAAAAGTTTTACGGGCTGTCGCCCGCATTACGGGACGGGGCGAGCGGGCGAACGGGCGGGGCGGCCTTTTTTACGGGCTGTCGCCCGCATTACGGGACGGGGACGAGCGAGCGGACGAGCGAGGAGGGCGGGGCGGCTTTTTTACGGGCTGTCGCCCGCATTACGGGACGGGGACGAGCGAGGAGGGCGGGGCGGCTTTTTTACGGGCTGTCGCCCGCATTACGGGACTGGACGGGGCGAGCGGACGAGCGGGCGGGGCGGCTTTTTTTTACGGGCTGTCGCCCGCATTACGGGACGGGGACGAGCGAGCGGGCGAGCGAGCGGGGCGGCTTTTTTTACGGGCTGTCGCCCGCATTACGGGACGGGGACGAGCGAGCGGACAAGCGAGCGGATGAGCGAGGGTGGCGAGCGGGGTGGAGGGGATGGCGGGAGGGGATTTAGGTTGATTGCCAGTGGTTGTTGCTGATGTGGTGGGCGAGGTGGTTGAGGAAGAGGCATTGCTCGCGGGTGATGCGTCGGTTGTCGTTGTGGTGAGGCCATGGGGCGATGATGAGCAGTCGCCCCTGTGAACAGGCGTCGAACTGGCGTCCGCTGGGCTTTTGCATCGGTGCGAAGCCGTTCTCGATGAGGGTGATGATGGGATAGCCGGCCTCGAAAGCGCGCGCCATGACTTCTTTCTCGCCTGGGCTAATACAGGGGGAGACGAGCACGGCACCCCTGCTTGCCATGGTGAGGAAACGGTGGCACTCGGCTTCGATGTCGGTCTGGGTTAAGCGCCTGGAACACTTGACATTGACTTTCTCGGGGAAGTCGAGCAGGAATCTGTTGCCCATGGTCACGACGGGTGTGTTGGCGATGTTGATTCCCGTATGTGTGGTGAAGAGTTCAGGATTGTTGCGTTTTATCCATAATCGTCGTGGGTTGTCGGTGAGGTAATTGATCCAGGCGTCGAGTTGGCCGGCGCGTTGCAGGACGCGGTCGTTGTAGCCTTCTTCCCAGAGGGGGGCTGTGCGCAGGGGGTCGTAGCAGCCTCTCTTGAAGCCGAGAATGACGCGTCCCAGATGACAGACCATGGGGCGTGTCACATAGAGGATGCCGTGGATGTGGTCGGGCATGAGCTGGAAGGCGATGGGCTTGACCTCGGGGTGGTGCTTGGGGATGCTGAGCCATGCCTGCTGAGCCTGCCGCCCCAGGTCGGATGGGGCGACCCAAGGCTGGCTGTGATGGTCATCGGGGCCGCAGAGTGTTCCCAGCACGGGACGGCGCCCCTCAACGCACAGGGTGACCATGTACATGCACACGCCATGGTAGTCGTGGCCTGCCATACGGCGCTTCATGGAGTGCTTGGCTAGCAGCTGGGGATGGGCTTGTGCCCAGCGCTTGCGGTGCTCGCTGCGGCTTTCTTTTATCATGGAGAGGCGAGGGCGATGGATGGGAGTTATTTTATTTTACGGGCTGTCGCCCGCATTACGGGACGGGCGGGGCGGCTTTTTTTACGGGCTGTCGCCCGCATTACGGGACGGGCAGGCGGCGGACGAGGCGGCCTTTTTTACGGGCTGTCGCCCGCATTACGGGACGGGCAGGGCGGCGGACGAGCGGGCAGGGCGGCGGTTTTTACGGGCTGTCGCCCGCATTACGGGACGGGCAGGGCGGGTCAGGACTTGCCGGTCATGATGTTGAGGACCATCTGGTCGGTGGCGCACATGGCGTCGGCACCGATGATGGTGAGGTTGCGGATGCAGCGGTCTACATCGTCGTCGATGATGCCCTCGGCGCTGGTGACATGGCGGCCTTCCATGGCGAGCACTGCACTCAGCAGGGCAGTGGAAACGCCTGACGAGATTTTGAGGGCGCAGCTGGGCTTGGCGCCGTCGCAGATCATGCCGGTGAGGTTGGCAATCATGTTCTTGACGGCGTGGCAGATGCGCTCGTAGTCGCCGCCCATGAGGTAGGTGATGCCGCAACTGGAGCCGATGGATGCCACTACGCATCCGCACAGGGCGCTGAGTTTGCCCAGGCTCTGCTTGATGTAGATGGCGGTGAGGTGGCTGAGGGTGAGGGCCCGGATGACCTCTTCCTCGGTGTTCTCGTTCTCCATGGCATAGACGGCGACGGGATTGGTGGCGCAGATGCCCTGGTTGCCCGAGCCGCTGTTGCTCATGACGGGGATGAGGGCTCCTCCCATGCGGGCGTCACATGCCAAGGCGGTCTTGGATAGCACGCGCGAGAAGATGGTGTTGCCGAAGATGCCGTGGCTCAAGGGTCTGTCCAGCGTCTTGCCCAGGCAGTGGCCGTAGTTGCCCTTGAGCGACTCCTGGGCTGCCTTGAGGTTGTAGTCGCGGGTGGCGAGGATGAACCGAATCTCGTCGACAGGCGCTTGCATGGCGAAGTCGTAGACCAGGCGCAGGTTGAGTGCGATGTCGTCGCTGTTGCCGCCCTCGCTGCCGTGTGCCTGTTCGTCGAGCAGCACCTCGTCGTCGCGGGTGACGCGCACAAAGCGGGTGTGTGAGCCGCTGATGATGGCCGTTGCCGTGTGCGTGCCGTCGTGGCAGATGGCCTCGACATAGAGTTTGTCGCAGCATCCCTGCTTGAGCTGGATGTCGATGCGTCCCTCGTCGATGTAGCTCTTGCCTTGCTCAATGGCTTCAGGGTTGACATCCTTGAGCACCTCGAGCTGGTAACTTGACTTGCCGATGATGGCACCCAGGGCAATGGCGATGGGCAGGCCTATCATGCCCGTGCCGGGAATGCCCACGCCCATGGCGTTCTTGAGGATGTTGGCGCTCAGCAGTACGGTGATTTTCTCGGGACGGCAGCCGAGCGCCTCGGTGGCGCGGCTCACGCACAATGCCACTGCCATGGGCTCGGTACAGCCCACTGCAGGCACGACTTCACGCTTCATCAACGCGATGATCTGCTCTCTAATCTTCACTTCAATCATATTGTCAAGTTTTTAGTCTTTAGTCCCTAGTTGTTTTAAATGGTTATTGGCGGAATTTTGTGAGGCCGCCGTTCAGGAAGTCGAGGAAGGCGGGAACATCCTCCTTGTAGCTGAACGAGCCGCTCAGAGCGTTGCCCTGCGGGTCGACGCACACATAGAACGGCTGGGTGTTGCTGCCGAACTTGTAGCGTTGCAGGTAACTCCACTTGTCGCCGATGGTGCGCAGGGTGCGTTTCTCGCCGTTTTCCTCGGTAACCTCGATGGGTTCGGGCAGCGGGCGCTTGTCATCGACGAACAGTGAGATGAGCACATAGTCCTTGTTCAGTTTGTCGGCCACGGTGGGGTCGGTCCAGACGGCGGCTTCCATCTTGCGGCAGTTCACGCAGCCAAAGCCGGTGAAGTCCAGGAAGACGGGTTTGCCCGATGCGGCAGCAGCTGCCATGCCCTGCTCATAGTCGGTGTAGGCGGCGCGCACCTCCTTGGTGTTGAGGTTGAAGTCTTGGGTGTTCATGGGCGGAGCAAAGGCGCTCACGGCCTTGCACGGTGCGCCCCACAGGCCCGGCAGCATATAGATGGCAAAGGCCAGCGAAATCAGTCCTCCCATGATGCAGATGACGGGCATGGGCTTGGTCTCATCGCCGGGCATGACCACGTCGCTCTGGAACTTGAGTTTGCCGATGAGGTAGAGGCCCAGCAGACCGAAGATGGCAATCCACAGGCACAGGAACACCTCGCGGTCCATCAGGTGCCAGCCGTAGGCCAGGTCGGCCACCGAGAAGAATTTGCAGGCAAAGGCCAACTCGATAAAGCCGAGCACCACCTTGAGGATATTCATCCAGCCGCCCGACTTGGGAGCCGACTTCAGCCACGAGGGGAAGAGGGCAAACAGCGTGAACGGCAGTGCCAGGGCCAACGCGAAGCCCAGCATACCGATGGCGGGACCCCAGAAATTGCCGCTGGTGGCGAAGTCGACCAGCAGGAAACCGATGATGGGACCTGTGCAAGAGAACGACACCAGTGCCAGCGTGAAGGCCATCAGGAAGATGGACAGCAGGCCGCTGGTGCTGCTGGCCTTGTTGTCGACGGCATTGGACCACTTGCTGGGCAGTTTGATTTCGAACATGCCGAAGAACGACAGCGCGAACACTACCAGCAACAGACACAGGAAGATGTTGAACACGGCATTGGTCGAGAGGGCGTTCAGCGCACTGGGGCCGAAGATAGCCGTCACGATCAATCCCAGCAGCAGGTAGATGACAACAATCGAGATGCCATAGGTGATGGCGTCCTTGATGCCTTTCTTCTTATCGTTCTTGGCCCGCTTGAGGAAGAAACTTACCGTCATCGGGATGATGGGCCACACGCACGGTGTGAACAGCGCCACCAGTCCGCCCAACAGGCCCAACAGGAAGATGTACCACAACGAGCGGCTGCCACTACCGCCATCGGTACCGTCGATGCGCTGGATGTCGCCCACAACAGGCTTCCACAAGGCATCATGGTCCAGAGCGGCCAGGGCTGCACTGTCAACAGGGGCGTTCATCGCTGCACTGTCGGCCGCAGCGGCTTGCAGGGCAGCGAGCGAGTCGGCCTTGGCTTTGGCTTCAGCCTCGGCTTTTGCCTTGTCCTCTTCCTCCTTGTTCTTGTCGGTCTCGCCGTCAACGGCGGGTGATTTGCCGGACTTCTTCAGACTCGAACTCGAGGGGGGCAGGCACGACTGGTCGTTGCATGCGCCATACTCCAGGTCGACGTCGATATCGTAGTTGGGCTTGGTGAATTTCACCTTCTGCACAAATTTCACGTTGTTCTCAAAGAAGCGCAATTTGGCACCGAACATCTCGTCGTATTGTGAGATTTCCTTGCCCACGGGCTTGAGTTTGCCCACAGGCTCCACGCCGTCCTTCTTGTGGAACGTGATGCTGGCCTCGGTGGGGCCCGCGTCGCCCAGGTTGGTCGAATACACGTGCCAACCCTTGTCGATTGTGCCGGTAAAGATGATCTCGCCCTCGCTGGAACCATTGGTGGTCTTCAGTTGGGAAGTAAACTTGACAGGATTAGCCATCTGTGCGGTAGCCATCAACGCTACCGTCACCATCGTCAACAGTGTCGCAATTTTTTTCATATTCACATTATTGGTTATAGAACAATCTGCAAAGTTAAGGAAAATTATAATTCGGATACCATTTTTATGTGCATTTTACTATCGGTATTGCTGTTTTTCTGGCCTTTTTATTATCTTTGCCGCAAGAAATACAAACATTATTATCAAGACAATTATGAAGAAATTATTTTTGGCTCTGCTTGCTGGCATGATGGCGCTGAGCACGATGGCCCAGAATCGTACTTTTACGGTTAAAGGTACGTTTGAAGAAATGGGTGACTCGGTGCATTTCTACTTCCCGCAACTCCGCGTAGGAAAATGCAAGCCGGTCACGGGCCAGATGCTTGAAGTGTCATTCGACCTCGTGGACGCTGAAACGCTCAGGGTGAGTGAGTATCGAAATGGCGCGGATGCTGAAGATGTCGAAGGGTATTTTACTGTTCCTGCCATCCCGGGCGAAACACTCATCGTCACCAGGGGTGCTGATGGCAAGATTCAGATGGGCGGCTCGCAGTTCTATGTGGACTATCAAGAGGCCATGAACAGTATTGAGCCTGCCAATAGGGCCGGTGAAGAGTTTATTGAGGAACTCCGGCAGAAAATGGTCGCAGGCGTTCCTCAGGAGCAGTTGATGGAAGAGTATCAGGCAAGGGTGCCGGTTTTGCTTCAGACCTTTATTGATGCCGTGATGGACTATGTCAGAGCCCATCCCGACCAGGATGCCGCTGCCGCTCTGATTGCTGAACTCCCCGAACAAATCGAGGTTATTGAGGCTGCTGACGCCTTGCTGACCGAGCGCGCCCGTGGCAGTCTAGCCGCCAATCTGTATAAGAAAGGTCTAGAGAAAGCCAAAAGAAAGGCCGAGGAAGAGGCCAAGCAGTATGCCCTTGAGGGCTGCCCGGCTCCTGACTTCACGCTGATGGACATCAACGGCAAGCCCTTGGCACTGAGCAGCCTGCGCGGCAAGTGGCTGATTATCGACAAGATGAAAGAATACTACGCCAAGTACCAGGGCAAACTCGAGATTCTGGGCGTGGACTGCAACGACACCGTCGAGAAGTGGAAAGCCGCCGTCGCCAAACACGAAATTCCCTGGCTCCATGTCTATTGGGACAAGGATGACGAGAACTGCGACAACCCGCTGGACCTGTACAGTGTGAAAGGCTTCCCCACCAAGGTCGTCGTTGACCCTGAGGGCCAGGTCGCCAAGGTCATCGTGGGCGAGGACCCCGCTTTCTACGAGTACCTCGACAGTGTCTTGCAGTAATCGCTAATGGGTGTGAGATATGTCTATGAAGTGAAATGAATGTAACATCAATAATATGAAGAAATTGTTTTTATCCATGCTCATGGGCATGATGATGCTGGGCGCAATGGCCCAGGAGGGTAAATTAACGGTCAGCGGCACCTATAAGGGGTTGGGTGACTCGGTGCGAATCTTTCTTGTTGACGCCAACGGTAAGATGCTGGTTCAGGAAAACCGCGCCGTCAATGGTGACAAACTTGACATGGCATTTGACCTGGATGATGCAGCGATGCTCTATGTGTTCGGCCTGAAAGAAGGCCAGTTGAGTGCTGACAATGGGTTTGCCATTCCTGCTTTGCCAGGTGAGCATGCGGTCATCGAGGGCGCAGGTGACGATTACACCATGGGCGGCTCACAGTTCTATCGCGACTATGAGGAGGCCTCCAATCTGATTGATGCCCCCCAGAAGGCCGCTCGTGCCTTCATTAAGGAGTGTCAAGAGAAATTCAGTGCCGGTGTCCCCGAGGAGGAGATTAATAAAGAGTATGAAGAGAAATATCCCGCTCTGGAACAAGCACTTGCCGATGCGGTACTGGGTTATGTCAAGGCTCATCCCGATGCTGACGCATCGGCTATGCTGCTCTCAGAATTGGGCGATGATACCGAGCATATGAAAGAGGGTGCCGCATTGCTTACCGAGCGTGCCCGTGGCAGCCTTGCCGCCAACATGTACAAGAGCATTCTTGCCGCAGCCGAGAAAGAACAGGCCAGCCAGTCGCTCCAAGATGGACTTGAGGGCAACCTGGCTCCCGACTTCACGCTGATGGACATCAACGGCAAGCCGCTGGCGCTGAGTTCGTTGCGTCAAGATGAAAGAATACTACGCCAAGTACCAGGGCAAACTCGAGATTCTGGGCGTGGACTGCAACGACACCGTCGAGAAGTGGAAAGCCGCCGTCGCCAAGCACGAGATACCCTGGCTGCATGTCTATTGGGACAAGGATGACGAGAACTGCGACAACCCGATAGAGCTGTATGGCGTTCGCGGTTTCCCCACCAAGGTCATTGTTGACCCTGAGGGCAAGGTCGCCAAGGTCATCGTGGGCGAGGCCCCCTCCTTCTATGACTACCTCGACGAAGTGATGAAATAGTTAACAGTTAACAGTTAACAGTTAATAGTTAATAGTTAATAGTTAATAGTTAATAGTTAACAGTTAACAGTTAACAGTTAACAGTTGTGACTCTTGACTACTCACTTCTAACTCTTAACTTCTGATTCTTAATTCTTAATTTAAATTCCTGACTAATATGAATCACACTCAATGTTTGATTATCGGCTCCGGCCCTGCCGGTTATACGGCAGCCATTTATCTGGTGCGCTCTGCCATCGACTGCTTGCTCATCGAGGGCTTGCAGGTGGGCGGCCAGTTGACCCAAACGACCACTATAGAGAATTTTCCCGGCTTTCCTGATGGCATCGACGGTTTCCAGCTGATGGACAACATGCGCCAGCAGGCCGTGAACCTGGGCGCAAAGATGAAATCGGGCCTGGTGGCCGGTATCGACATGAGCCAGCGCCCGTTTGTCGTGACGCTTGACGGCGGTGAACAGATGACTGCCGACACCATTATCGTCGCTACGGGTGCTACCGCCAAGTATCTGGGGTTGCCCGATGAGACGAAGTATGCCGGCCAGGGCGTGTCGGCCTGTGCGACCTGCGACGGCTTCTTCTACCGCAAGAAGGTCGTTGCCGTGGTGGGCGGCGGTGATACCGCCTGTGAGGAGGCCGACTACTTGAGCCACCTCGCCAGCAAGGTCTACCTCATCGTGCGCAAGGACTACCTGCGTGCCAGTGAGGCAATGCAGCAGCGCGTCAAGGAGAACGAGAAAATCGAAATCCTGTTCAACACCAACACCGTGGGCCTGTTTGGCGACAATGGCGTGGAAGGTGCCCACCTGGTGCGTTTCAAGGGCACCGACAAGGAGGAACTGTTTGATATCGCTATCGACGGCTTCTTCCTGGCCATCGGCCACCGCCCCAACACCGACTTCCTGGGCGGTCAGGTTGAGCTCGATGAGCAGGGTTATATCAAACTGACGGGTCATAATACCGCGACCAATGTCGAGGGTGTGTTCGCTGCCGGCGATGTCGCCGACCCGCACTACCGCCAGGCCATCGTTGCTGCCGCCGGAGGCTGCCGCGCCGCCATCGATGTGAAGCAGTTCCTGTCCTGAAGATTGCAGTGATGGACTCTGTACTGATTATCGTCTTATCGTTGGTTACCCTGCTGATGGTCCTGCTTGCCATCGTTATCCTGACGGGTAATGGCGATGGGCTGATAGCCGGTTATAATACAGCAAAAGAAGAAGAGCGCAAACAGTTCAACATGAAGCGGTTGAGGGCTGTTGTCGCAGGCCTGTTATTGTTGACAATGGCATTTGTGTGGTGTGTAGCACTGATTGACAACATGGTGGTCACTTTGATTGGGCTGTTGGTCCTGATTGTGTGCAATGTTGCCGGAATTTACATTGCCAACAGATGGTGCAAGAAGAAATAGGGAAAGACGGATCAATTCACGACCGTTCATGATAGCATTGAACAAGAAGGACAACCCATTAAGGATTGCCCTTCTTGCCTATTCGTTGGGGACACTGATGTTGTGGGACATGACTAGGTCGTGGGTGCGCTGCATGAAGCGGTTGAACTCGCCCTGGCTGTCGGCGCGCAACAGGTCGGGACGGGCTTCGGGGATGAGGACATAGTTCTCGCCGTGTGACCTGGGTTTCTGGACAAAGAAGAGCTTGTAACGCGGGTTCACGACGACGGGCCGTCCGTTTTCCTTCTTCAACGACACCTTGACCATCGCGCCGCCGCGGCAGTCGATGTCGCTCTGGTTGCTGATGAAGTTGCCCATGCTGTAGACGAGCAGCACATTCTTGTCATATTCCTTGCTGTAGCGCATTTCCATGGGCTCGACGACATGCGGATGTCCGCCGATGATGAGGTCCACGCCCTGGGCGACGAGGAAGTCGGCCAGGGTGCGCTGTGATGCTACGGGCTTGAGCTGGTACTCAATGCCCCAGTGCAGGTTGACGCAGATGGCCTCGGCGCCTTGTTTGCGCGCCTGTGCGATATCATTGGCGATGAGTTGCTGGTCGAGGAAATCGACCACGACATCACCTTGAATGGGTATGCCGTTGGTGCCATAGGTGTAGTCCAGAAAAGCGATTCTCATGCCCTTGATGTTCACGATGTAGGGGAGGCGCTTGCTGCGTTCCTGCTGGTCGCGATAGGTGCCGATGTGTGGGATTCTCAACGAGTCCAGGGTGAGGCATGTGCGCACCAACCCCCTGTCGCGGCGGTCCAGGCAGTGGTTGTTGGCGGTGAGAAACAGGTCGAAGCCCACATCCTTTAATTGCTGGGCATAACTGTCGGGGGCGCTGAAGCAGGGATAGCCCGTATAGGGCCTGCCGGCCAGAGGGCACTCAAGATTGACCACGGCAAGGTCGGCCCAACGGATGTCCTCCTCGAGATACTGGAAACAGGGCGAGTAGTCGTGGGTGCCGTCGGGCTGCTGTGCCGCAGTGATTTGCGGGGCGTGCTGCATGGCGTCGCCCACAAATGTCAGGTTGACCGTGTGGTTGCCTTGGAGCAACTGCACGACCGAGAGCAGTAATATGGAGAGGATTTTCATATGCTATAAGCTATAAACTGCAAATGAGCCGATTTCGGCTCATTTGGGAATTATCGTCCGCGCTTGGCAGCCTTGGCTTGAGCCTTGGCATTGCGCATCATCTGCATGGGATTGGTCGATACCTGGTGCATGACCTTGCGCATCGACAGGAACTGCTTCAACAGGCGGTTGACCTCTTCGACGCTGGTGCCGCTGCCGGCAGCGATGCGCTTGCGGCGGCTGGCGTCGATGATGTCGGGGTTGGAACGCTCCGCGGGAGTCATCGAGCCGATGATGGCTTCTACACCCTTGAACGCGTCGTCGGGGATATCAATGTCCTTGATGGCCTTGCCCACGCCGGGAATCATGGATGCCAGGCTCTTGAGGTTACCCATCTTCTTGATTTGCTTGATCTGCTTGATGAAGTCGTCGAAGTCAAACTTGTTCTGCTTGATTTTGCGCTCGAGTTTCTCGGCCTCGGCCTCGTCATACTGTTGCTGCATGCGGTCGACAAACGACACGATGTCGCCCATGCCCAGGATGCGGTCGGCCATACCGGCGGGACGGAAGGGGTCCAGGTCGGTCATCTTCTCGCCGATACCCACAAACTTGATGGGCTTGTCGACCACGGCGCGGATTGACAGGGCGGCACCACCGCGGGTGTCACCGTCGAGCTTGGTGAGCACGACGCCGTCAAAGTCGAGGCGGTCGTTGAATGCCTTGGCGGTGTTGACGGCATCCTGACCGGTCATCGAGTCGACGACGAAGAGGGTCTCGTTGGGGTGGATGGCATCCTTGATGGCCTTGATCTCGACCATCATGGCCTCGTCGACGGCGAGGCGGCCGGCGGTATCGACAATCACCAGGTCGTAACCGTTCTGCTTGGCGTGCTCGATGGCATGCAGGGCGATGGCTACGGGGTCCTTGCTCTCGGGCTCGCTGTAGACGGGCACCTCGATTTGCTCGGCGATGGTTTTCAACTGCTCGATAGCGGCAGGGCGGTAAACATCACATGCCACGAGCAGCGGTTTGCGTTTTTCTTTGCCGTTCTTGAGGCGGTTGGCGAGTTTACCGGTGAAAGTGGTCTTACCGGAACCCTGCAGACCCGACATCAGGATGACGGCGGGATTGCCCTCGATGCTGAAGGTGGCTTCCTCGCCACCCATGAGTGCTGCCAGTTCGTCGTGAACGATTTTCACCATCAGCTGGCTCGGGTTGACGGCATTGATGACATTCTGGCCCATAGCCTTGGCCTTGACATCATCGACAAACTTCTTGGCGACGGGGTAGCTGACATCGGCGTCAACCAGCGCACGGCGCACTTCCTTGAGGGTTGATGCTACATTGATTTCGGTGATGCGGCCTTGTCCTTTCAGGACCTTGAATGACCGTTCGAGTTTCTCAGATAAATTTTCAAACATATTGTTGTATGTGAGGTTTTTATGATTTCAAGATTAACTTCCTGATGTGGAGGGGAAGTGTTAAAATATGTAGTTACTTTTTCTTGATGAGTCGGTTGGTGGCGGTGTCGGGGAAGACGACCTGCGGTTTAAACTCTCGTCCCTCCTCGGGGGTGACGATGGCATAAGCCATGATGATAACGATGTCGCCCACTTCGACCTTGCGGGCTGCGGCGCCGTTGAGGCAGATGGTGCCACTGCCGCGCTCACCTGCGATGGTGTAGGTGTCGAGGCGTTCGCCATTGTTGACATCGACGATATAGACGCGCTCGCCCTCGCGCTCGCCCTCGATGATGCCCGCGGCATCCATGAGGTCCTGGTCGATGGTGATGCTACCGATATAGTTGAGGTTGGCATCGGTCACCGTGACACGGTGAATCTTGGATTTCATGACCTGGATGTACATATCTCTTTGGTTTTTAGTTTTTAGTTTCTAGTCCCTAGTCCCTAGTTCTTAGTCCTTAGTTTCTAGTCCTTAGTCCCTAGTCCCTAGTCCTTAGTTTCTAGTCCTTAGTTTCTATATTTTATAGTACCTAATGCCTAAAGCTTCTTGTAGGTGATGTTGTCGATTTCGCGCACATCGCCGCAATAGACGGTGATGCATCCCACGATGTAGTCGCTGTGGTCCCAGTCGGTGACGGGTTGCAGCGTGATGCCGTCGCAAATCGAGAAGTACTCTGTCTCCATCTCGGGCCAGGCGTTGATGGTAGCCACTACCCAGTCGTGTGTCTGCTCGACGGAGTGGTCCTTGGCGAACTCAACGCTGCGCTTGAGGGTGGCATAAATCTGGGGTGCCACCTTGCGCACCTCGGGGGTGAGGCGCACATTGCGGCTGCTCTTGGCCAGGCCGTCGTCCTCACGCACGCAGGGGCACTGCACGATGTCGATATCAAATTGCAGTTGCTTGATCATCGCGCGGATGACAGCGATCTGCTGGAAGTCCTTCTCGCCGAAGTAGGCACGGTCGGGCTGTACCCATGAGAAGAGTTTGCTCACAATCTGGCACACGCCGTTGAAGTGGCCGGGACGCATGGCACCCTCCATCACCTGCTGGACGGGTCCGAGGTCAAACACGCGGGTATCGGGCTCGGGATAAATCTCCTCGACGGTGGGCATGAAAGCCACATCCACACCACAAGCCTCGAGCAAAGCGGCATCGCGCTCGGCGGTGCGGGGATAAGTGCGCAGGTCCTCCTTGTTGTTGAACTGTGTGGGGTTCAAGAAGCAACTCACCACAACGGCATCGTTCTCACGGCGGGCCCGCTCGACGAGCGACTTGTGACCCTCGTGCAGGGCGCCCATGGTGGGCACCAGACCTACTGACTTACCTGCCTGGCGAAAAGCCTCAACGGCCTCGCGCAACTCATTGACCTTGCTGATAATCTTCATTCTTCTTAATTATAAGATGTAAATTCAAACTGCAAAATTAGTGCAAGCCTAACACAATGCCAAAAAAAAACCGATTTTTGTTCGTTTGGGCATCGTAGAGGCGCAGCCAGCATTCTGCAAATTGCATGCCAACTTTTTCACCAATCTGCCCAAACCAGCGGCCTTGCCAGTTGGACATACGAGCCACATGCTCGCAATATACCGACTGGCAAGGCCGCTGTAGCGGATCCCGCGCCTGGTCACTCGTCGGGCCAGGAGCCGGTGAGGACATGGCCGATGAGAGCGGTAATGTCGTTGATGTCGATGCCGGGTGTGATGTCGCAGTCGGCACCCTCGAGGTTGATGCCTTCTTCACTGCCGGTAAGGACATAGGCGATGAGAGCGGTGACATCGTTGATGTCGATTTCACCATCGCCATTGACATCGCCTCGCAATGTGCCGCCGTGCTTGACCATGCGCCACATGGTGATGTGACCACCGGGGTAGTACTGGTAGATAGTGACATTGCGGGCGTCGATGACCTCGGCATTGAGGCAGTTATTGGTGTGGCTGTTGGCATCGGCCGTGGCGGTCTGGGGAACGCTGACCAGCGGCTCGGCAGCGTTCATCTCGGCCACGGCAAAGCCGTCGCGGTAGTTGTCCAGCGTGGGATAGACCACGAGTTCCTTGCCGTCCCAGACGAAGGGGAAGGCACCGTTGCATGCCCCCTTGCCGGGCAGGGAGAATGCCGTGCCGACAAAGTCGTCGCCGTCGAAGGCCATCTTGACGGGCACCTTATTGCGGGTGATGTAGAGCACTGCCGGTTCTCCCGCCAGGTCGTTGTAGTAGTTGAGCACGGTGGTGTTGCTGGTTTCCACGCCGTCGCAGTTGGCAAGGTAGGTGTTGTCGGTGTCGAGCGCACCGCCGGCGATGGCAATGCGGCTGATTGAGGTGCCGCTGTTCGCGCCCACGAGGTAGATTTCGCCGTCGTCAAGCATGTTGCCGCGGGCAAAGCCGATGTTGTCGCTGCGCCCGAAGTTGATGACACCGGTGGGCAGCGTGTAGGTCACAGCAGCGCCCGTGGCGGGGTCGATGACCTTGAGCTCGGGATTGCTGGTCCACGGGTAGGAGAAACGGGCGTTGCTCACCACCAGATTGCCGGCCTCGTCGCGGGATATGCCGCAGTTGGTGCCACCCGTGAAGGTCCTGCCCGTCAGGCCGTTGCTGTCCACCTCATAGATGGTGGCTGCCACCTTGTCGTTGATGTAGAAGCAGCCGTTCATGCCGAAGCCCTGCCGCGTGTCGGGCATACTGAGGAAGGAGATGTCGTTGATTTCCCACACCTTCTCGATGGTGTAGGTGACCTGGGAGGGCTGCTCGGGGTCTTCAGGGTTGCCGCCCTCGCTCAGACAGGCGGGAGCGCTCTCGTTGCCGTAGCCGTCGATGACACACACGGCATACCAATAGCCCTCCTGATAGCCACTGGGCAGCGCAAATTCGGGCTTGTAGGAGATACCCAGCAGGTAGTCGCTCCTGATGCCGCCATAGGCTACGCTCGTGGCGTTCTCGATGGTCATGTCGCTGGGCACCGCATACACTGAATACTTCACCAATGTGCCTTGCTGGAGCGTCCACGACAGGGTGTTGCCATCCCTGGCCAGGTTGGACGGAGCGTTGTAGCCAGGGGCTGCTTTCCAAGTCACTGCAGGAATCATGGCGGGATGCTGGAATGCGTTGGCAAGCAGGTAGTTGCCCAAGCCGGCGACACCATTGTTGTTGCCGTTGATGTTTTTAGCGCTATACAGCACGACACCGGGAGCGTTGTCCTCGGTATACTGGCGGGAGTAATTGATTTGCTGGGTGATTTCGGCCCAGTCGCTCGTGGTGTTGCTCTGACTGGCGAGGAACGAGATGCTGTGGCTCGCATAGTGATGGCGGCCGTAGTGTTTGGCGATGTAACTCCACCAGTCGGTGATGGGGCCGAAGGGGTTGGTCGGATGATTCGTTTGCCAGTAGATCTGCGGCGAGATGTAGTCGATGGTGCCCTGCTCCAGCCATGCCAACGGGTCGCTGAAGATGCCGTTATACTGCCAGTCGCTGCCTTTGGGACACGGGGTGACGCCATGCTGACCAGCCGATGTGCTGGCCGTGCCCGCAACACCGGCGGGGCTGATGCCGAAGCGCACCTCGGGCTTGGTGTCCTGAATCATGTTATAGACATCGCGCACCATCATGTTGACATTGTTGCGGCGCCAGTCGGCAAGGGTCATGTCCACGCCGGAATCGTTCCACAGGTTGTAGTCGCCGGCACTGCTGTTGGTGGGAATGCCGTTGGGATAGAAGTAGTCGTCGAACACGATGCCGTCCACATCATAGTTGGTAATAATCTCGCGGATGACATTGACGATGCGCTGACGCGTCTCGGGGAGGCCGGGATTGAGGATTGTCGTCGTGCCGCTGCTGTTGGTGTAGGCAAGCAGCATGCCCGAGTTCTTGAGTTCCTGGTCCTGGGGTGTGTTCCAGTTGGAGCCCGTGCTCCAGCGATAGGGATTGACCCACGCATGGCACTGGATGCCGCGGGCATGGCACTCCTGGACGACATACTGCAGCGGGTCGTAGCCCGGATTCTTGCCACGGGTTCCGGTTAGGTAACTCGACCATGGCTCGTAACTCGACTGGTACATCGCATCACACATCGAGCGCACCTGAAAGAAAATGGCATTGAAGTTCTGCGCCTTCAGGTTGTCGAGATAGGCGTTGATTTCGGCCTTTTGGGCCGCAACATTGTTCATTGTCGACGGCCAGTCGATGGCCCAGACGGTGGCAACCCACGCAGCACGCATCTCACGCTTGCGGGCCTCCTGGGCATCCATCGTTACCGAAGCGGCAAGGATTATGGCTAAAAGCGATAAAAAAATCCGTTTCATTTGCTCCTAATATTAAAATGTTGGAAATTATTCGCGGTTAATAGCCACAAAGTTAGCGCATTTTTCCGAAAAATTTCTCATCTTTGTGCAACTTTTTGGGCACCCTGTTGCGTCTAATGCATGAAAACGGCTTTTAAAGCCCAATCACAACTAACAGATAATGACATTTAAAACTGATAGAAAAATGAGAAAGACGATTTTAACACTTGCAATGATGCTGATGCTGGCGTTCGTCGCCACCGCAGAACCTGCAGCCTCGACAACTTCGACACCGTCGGGTGCTCAGACCGAAGTTCTCACGAGCGACTCGGTAGAGGCCAAGGGTAAAGATGCAGCCCAGACTGTCAAGGACAAGATCAATGATGCACTTGACGACACCCTGAGTGCCAAATCCGGCACAATGAATATTGGAGACCAAGAGGTTGACATCACGCCCGAGGACATCAAGGTCATCAGCGGCCAGTGGGCTGTAACTTCCCAAGTGATTGCCTGCGCTTCGATAATTGGCCTGCTGCTCCTTGTGCTGCTGGTGATGTTCTTCCGCTTCCTGAACCGCCGCAACAGGTACCGCGTCATCGAGAAGGCTATCGAGAACAATTATCCGCTCGAGAAACTCCCGATATCTGAAGCCAAGCACAATACTGTGTATGTGCAACCACCGGTGTTCCAACAGCCCGTGCCTCAGGCTCAGATGCCCCAGCAGCCAATGCCCCAGGCTCAGATGCCCCAGCAGCCTGGTCGGGCAACCATGGGCACACCCCTTGCGGGCAACGCCGCTGCTGCCCCCGTTGTGGTGACCGGGATGTTTAACTGGCGCTCCATGATGCCAGCCATCCAGTGGATGGGCGCAGGTTTGTTCATCTTTGGGTTTGGAGTCCTCTACAGTGAATTCTTCATCTTGATGGGTTTGGCGTTGATATTCGTGGGACTGTGTAAAGGCTTTATCCTGTATAGTGAACAGAAGGCCTTGCAGGAGGCTTCGCGTCGAGCCCAGGAGATGCAGCCGCAGCAGTATCCTCAGCCGCAAGGACCTCAGTACCAGCAACCTCAGGAGCCGATGCGCCAAAGCACTCCCGTGCCGCCCGTCTTTACCGAGAACAATGAAGCAAACGATTAATGTGAGATAGTGCTGGGTTGACCATGCTTTCCAAACTTGATGAAATAAGACTGCTGTCGCAATGCGCCCTGGCCGACAACCGGGACGCATTCGGCAGGCTCGTCGAGGCCTACCAG
>ONYP01000079.1 GCA_900322135.1 uncultured Prevotellaceae bacterium | reverse complement strand
ATCGTCTTTGAAAATCTGAACGGGACCAGCAGCACCGGTACTGTTACCCACATCCCCCTCGGCGGGACTGAAGGTCACATCACAGGCGAGCGCAGCACCAGCAGTCAGCAGCCAGGCAAACAGAAACAGGATTCTTTTCATCGTGATGGATTTGAAAGTCAAAAAAAGGTATTCTTAAAGGAAAAATTATCGGGGCCCACACTCAGCATGGGCCCCGATAATAGATTATCTCATGACGACGCGCGGCAACACCGCATGGGCGACGCCACTCCCGAACGGAGCGGCCTGCCTGGCACGAAAGTGTTCTCGCTGGCGTTTCATCACATTTCCATTCAGACTGGTTATCTGATCAACACAGATTAGTTGTTCAGGATAAAGTCAATCAGGCCGTTGATGTCGGCAAGACCAAGCTCACCGTCCTCAGCCACATCAGCACGCCAGAAAGTGCAGGCGTCAATAGCCCTATCGGTCAGGATGATGTCAATCAGAGCGTTGATGTCGGCAATGTTCACCTCGCCGTCATTGTTCACATCGCCCTTCAATCCGCAAGGAGGCTCCACACCGCCAAACGAAACGGGATAGAGCTCAAGTTCACCCTTGTAGACCGTCAGGAAGCACTCAACATAGTCCACTGCATCAAGGTCTACATCCTCGGTGATGACGCCGAACTTGTCGAACAGTTTGATGCTACCGGTCTCGTCGGTAACAAACATGTCTTCACCCTCACGGGTAATGGTAATGTTCTCGAAGCCGAGATACCAGTGTACCATATCCTGAGAAACCTCCTCGATGGGCATGATTTCGGGATCAACGGGAGTACCGTGACCAGCCTTAACGAAGGTGTCGGCAACGGGAACCATCTGCTTGTTGTTCTGGTAGGTCGTCCAGGTGGCGACAGCGTCGTTGATGAAGTCACCGTTGGCAAACTCGGTGTAAGCAACAGTGCCGTAAACCAGGCTGTAGTTGCCGTCAGCGTCCTTCACATACAGGTTGGGACCATGCTGATAGATGGTGGTCAACGGGGTGGTGAAGTGACCCTTCTCGTTGGCGTTCAGGGCGTACAGTTCATTGATGTTGGCTACATCAATGGGGTCGGGCTCTACATACTCGTCAGGAGCCCGGTCGAAGGAGATGGGCAGTACCTGATAGTTGTTGAACACGCCAACAATACCGTATACATCGTGGGGAACACTCAGATCCTCGGGCATCGGGATATTGAAGGTCTTGTTGTACATCTCGCAGGTTACACCGTTCTGGGTGATGGTGGTACCATCGGAATTGATCATGACGCCCTTGAGCAATACATAGTGTGCCCAGTGGTCGTGGTCCACCTGAGCGGGAGTGATTACCTCGGGAGTCAAGGTTACCTTACCGCTTGCAGGCTGGAAACCGGGCAGGGGCTGACCGCTCTCAATAGCAGCCAACTCGGGCTCACCCTTATAGGTGGTCTTCTTGCCGCCAAAGCCAGCGGGGATGACATCACCGTGCTTGTAGGTCTGACCTAAGTCGCCATAAGCGAGGCCGAAGCCTGAAGCGTCCATAGCATAGAGATAACGACCGCTCTGCCAGATGACTGTTGAGTTAAGTTCAAAGGTTACCACGGTGTTGTCGGGAGTCTCGCCCATGTTGCCCCAACCGAAGCCCTCACCAGGATTGGTGTGCTTCTTGCAGGAGGTGGGCAGCAACTGGTAAACGGTGTTGTCGCTGCCATAGGAACCAACGATACCAATCACATCGTACTTAGCGTTCAGGTCACTGGGAGCGCTCACGCCCATCGTGCCGAAGTAAACAGCGCAGGTGTTGCCGCTGGCATCGGTCAGAGTGTAATTGTTACCGTCCTTGGTAAAGGTCACCTCATCCATCGACACATAGTTGGCGAAGGTGGCGTGGCTCACCTGATTAGCCGTGAAGGGAGTGGTGGGAGCGATGGGACTGTTGCTCGAAGCGGGCTGGAAGCCTGACAGGGGATCGGCCAATTCGGGCTCGCCGTTATAGGTCTTCTTGGTTCCTACAAAACCAGCGGGAATCACATCACCGTTGACATAGGTCTGACCGCAGTCGCTGTAGATCAGCGCGTAGCCGCTGTTGTCCTTCACATAGAGGTAACGCTTGTTCTGGGACTGAGCCAGCACACTCACGGGATTCTTGAACATCACCACGGTGCCATCGGCAACACTCTGATAAGCGGCGATGTTGTCAACCTGGGTAGCGGTTCCGAACTCATACACAGCGCTTACCACTTCGCTCACATCACCGTCCTTGGCCGAGATGGCCTTCACGGTAGTGTTGCTGCTCAAGGTGAAGGGAGCCGAGTACTGGGTCGAACCGGTGGTGGGGTCACTGCCATTGGTGGTGTAATAAATCTTGGCGCCGGAAGTGGGGCAAGAGATAGCCACCTCGATGGGAGAGTAATAGGTACCGGAGGCGGGAGTGATGCTCGGTGCCATAAGGCCGGCTTCGCCCACGGTAACGGTAATCTTGGTGGCACGCACCTGGTTGGAAGTGGCGGTAAACACCACATTGGCCGACTGGCCGGTCCAGGTACCGATCTTGCCAGAGAAATCATAATCGCCAGGGGTAGCGGTGAAGCAACCGGGGCCATACTGGTTGGTACCCTCGGCAGTGCACTCAAACACAACCTGGGTGATGGGGCCTACGGTCGAAGTGAAAGTTGCCGTGTGGCCCTTGTAGATGCGATACTGGCTTGAGTTAGCCAAACCATTGGACACGACAATCGTGATGCCGTTTTTCTCAATGGTGAACTCATGTGCCGTGCCATCACTGGTGCCGTTGTCGGTACCGGCAACAAAGGTGATGTCAGTGGCCCATGCAGCGCTTGCCATCAGACACAAGGTTAATAATGTAAAGATTTTCCTCATTGCAATGAAATTTTATTAATGGTTAATAATGATTATAGTCTTACTAGTTTAATTGGGCAAAGGTACTGATTATTTTTCAATCATTCAATCATTTCCACCGTTAAAATTTCTAATAAAAAAAACGAATACAGACAAACACAAAAAACCAAAGCTGCATGCATCCAGTTTGAAGATTATTGATTACCTTTGCAAGTTGCAACAAACCAAGTCACATTTCATAGTTAAAAAGAAATATGTCTCATTTCGCATCACGACTCATCATGGTGGTCATCGCTATGGCCGCCAGTTGCTCTGCATGGGGGCAGGCAATATACTTTGACGGTCACAAGGCCGTGCACGACAGCCGCACCGACATGTGGCTGTGCAGCGTTCCGCGTGAGGCCTTTGAGGGCGAATGGATGCCCATCGTGACCGTTGACTCCACACTCACCAATGTAACCATCGACGGCATGGCAGTGCTCAACGGCGACCAGATTTTGCTCGAGGGCATCACCGGCGGGCGCATGTTCCCCTTCAGAGCCATAGACGGCGACCAAGCCATCAGCGGCAACATCACTTTCACCTGGTTGCCCGTGCTGGAATTGAACGGCACCTTCAGCAATGAGTACGCCCCGGGCACCGTATCGCTCAACGACCCCGACGGCAACGGCAAGAGCGACATGCTGGCCAAGCTCAAGTGGCGCGGCGGCATCACCAACAACGGCGACCGCCACAAGCGCAACTACCACATCAAGTTTGTGGACAGCATCGGCGAGAAAAAGAACCGCCGCCTGCTGGGCATGCGCAAGGACAACCACTGGAAACTCGATGCCGGGCAAATCGACCCGCTGCGCATCCGCAACCGCGTGTGCAGCGACCTGTGGCTCGACATGGCTCGCGACCCGTGGTTCAAGTCCATGGACTCTACCGTTGTCAATGGCTCTCACGGTCGCGTCACCGAACTTTTCCTCAATGGCGAGTACTACGGCATCTACGGCCTGATAGAGCCGGTGGACCGAAAGCAACTGAGTCTGGAGAAGCACGACACCGTGAACAATGTGTTCCATGGTCAGCAATGGGTGTCCAAGTTGTGGGCCCGCACCTATGTGTTGCCCCCCTACGACAATTACAGCAGCACATGGAACAACAATGAGGTCAATTACCCCGAAATGGAGGATGTATCGCCCACCGACTGGAGCACCTTCTATAATGCATTTGAGTTTGTCAGGCGCAACGATGCCGTCGATGACTGGCTGACCCTGGCCGACTCGCTCGACTACTACTTCGACACTCCCGTGCTTGAGGACTACTTCATCCTGTTGGTCACCATTCAAGCCATGGATAACGAGACCAAGAACATCTACTACAGCCTCTACGACAAAGCCTCTGGCGACAAGCGCATAACGCTCACTCCCTGGGACCTGGATGTGTCATTAGGGGCCGCGACGCTCCCCGGGTTGACCGAGGAGAAGGTCAAACCCGAGCGCGATATCTACTGGATTGGCAACCTGATGCTCATCGACATGTTCTGCCAGTCGGCACCCCACCGCCAGCACATCATCGACCGTTACTGGCAGCTGCGGCAGACCTGGCTCAACACCGACAACCTGATTGCCCGCTTCCAGAACGCCGTCGATGAACTCGAGAACTGCGGTGCCGCAGCACGCGAGGAGGCCCGCTGGAGCGGTGACAGCGATATCGACGGCAAGACGCTCGACATCAGTGCCGAAATGGAGTATGTCGCCAACTGGATTGAGCGCCGCATGACCTACCTCGACGAGAATGTCTTTGTGCGTCCGGCACTCCTGGGCGATGCCAACGGCAACGGCGAGGTAGATGTCAACGATGTCACAGCACTCATCTCTTACTGCTTGGGTACAGGGACCGTGAACATCGCCAACTGCGACCTTGACCAGAGTGGAGAAATCGACATCAACGATGTCACAGCACTCATCTCACTTATCCTCACAGGTAATTGACAGAAAAGTTGTAATCAGGCATTACTCATGTAACATCAACATAACAATCATACACATCAATTATGGCAGAAGAAATCATCAATCAAGAAGGCACCAACCAGCCTCAGCGCAAAGAGGTGTCCCCCGAGAAACTTAAAGCCCTGCAGGTGGCTATGGACAAGATAGGCAAGACCTTTGGCAGCGGATCCATCATGAAACTGGGCGACGACCACATCGAGGACATCGAGGTCATCCCCACCGGCTCCATCGGTCTGGACAACGCGCTCGGTGTGGGCGGCTATCCCCGCGGACGCATCATCGAGATTTACGGTCCCGAATCATCAGGTAAGACCACGCTGGCAATCCACGCCATCGCCGAGGCACAGAAGATGGGTGGCATCGCAGCCATCATCGACGCCGAGCACGCCTTTGACCGCTTCTATGCCGAGTCGCTGGGCGTAGATGTCAACAACCTGTGGATTTCGCAGCCCGATAACGGTGAGCAGGCACTCGAAATCGCCGACCAGCTCATCCGCAGCAGCGCCATCGACATCATCGTCATCGACAGTGTCGCCGCCTTGACCCCCAAGGCCGAAATCGAGGGCGAGATGGGTGAGAGCAAGATGGGTCTGCAGGCCCGACTCATGAGCCAGGCCTTGCGCAAACTCACTGCCACCATCAGCCGCACCAACACCTGCTGCATCTTTATCAACCAGCTGCGCGAGAAGCTGGGCGTGATGTTCGGCAATCCCGAGACTACAACCGGCGGCAACGCCCTGAAGTTCTACAGCAGCGTGCGCCTGGACATCCGCCGCACGGGCCAAATCAAGGACGGCGACCAGGTGGTGGGCAACCTCACCAGGGTAAAAGTCGTGAAGAACAAGGTGGCTCCCCCCTTCCGCAAGACCGAGTTTGAAATCCGCTTCGGTGAGGGCATCAGCAAGGTGGGCGAGATTATCGACCTGGGTGTCGAGTTCGGCATCGTCAAGAAGAGCGGAGCCTGGTTCTCCTATGAGGGCACCAAGCTGGGCCAGGGACGCGACGCCGCCAAGCAGATGGTTGCCGACAACCCCGAACTGGCTGAGGAACTCGAGGCCAAAATCAAGGAGGCCATGCGGGCCAAGTAACCTTTGCCCCGTCACATGACAACAATACGGGCTGCCCCATCAGGAGCAGCCCGTATCTTTTCCAGTAACCTTCTCTAGCGCACCTTTAACATCACGAGAGGCCAAAGGTGGCGCGCAGTGTCTCAGTCATGTTGAGTTTTTCCCAAGTGAAGAGTTCGACCTCGACCTCCTTAGTCTCGTTGTAGAGGGACTCAAACTTTTTCACCTTGAACTCATACTTGCGGCCCATATGCCCATAGGCAGCAGCCTCGGTGTACATGGGTTGCAGCAGTTTCAGGCGCTCGATGATGGCCTTGGGGCGCATGTCAAACATCGCCTTGAGAATCTCAGCAATCTCGGCATCGGTTTTATCGACATGGCTCGTGCCGTAGGTATTGATGTAGAAACTAACGGGCTCGGCGACACCGATGGCATAGGCCACCTGTACCAGCACCTCATCGGCAATGCCAGCAGCGACCACATTCTTGGCGATATGGCGGCAGGCATAAGCCGCACTGCGGTCCACCTTGCTGGGGTCCTTGCCGCTGAAAGCGCCACCACCATGTGCACCGCGTCCGCCGTAGGTGTCCACGATGATTTTGCGGCCCGTGAGGCCCGTATCTCCATGGGGTCCGCCGATAACAAACTTGCCCGTGGGGTTGACCTTGTAGATGGTCTTGTCATCGACCATGGCACGGATGTCCTCGCTGAAGTGCTTCAGCGTGCGGGGAATAAGGATTTCCACCACATCGCGCTCGATGCGCTCGCGGTCTACATCCTCGTCGTGCTGGGTGCTCACCACAATCGTATCGACATGGACAGGGCGGTGGGTCTCGCCGTCATACTCGACGGTTACCTGGGCCTTGCTGTCGGGGCGCAGGTAGGGCATCAGTTCCAGGTGGTTGTGACGGATGTCGGCCAGTTCACGCATCAGGGCGTGCGCCAGGTCGAGCGTCAGCGGCATGTAGTTGGGCGTCTCGTTGCAGGCATAGCCGAACATCATGCCCTGGTCGCCGGCGCCCTGGTCATCCTGGTTGTCGTCGGCCTTGTCGACACCCTGCTTGATGTCGCCGCTCTGCTCGTGCACACTGTTGAGGATGCCGCACGAGTTGGCATCAAACTGGTATTCGCTCTTGGTGTAGCCGATTTTCTCGATCATCTCGCGCGCCGTACGCTGCAAGTCGATGTAGACATCGGTGGTTACCTCGCCCGCAATGATCACCTGGCCGGTGGTCACCATCGTCTCACAGGCTACATGGGCCTGAGGGTCAAAAGCGAGAAACTTGTCGAGGATGGCATCGCTGATCTGGTCAGCGACCTTGTCGGGGTGTCCTTCAGACACGCTCTCAGAAGTGAAGAGATAATTGTTCTTACTGTTCATTGTACCAAAAATTTTAAAATCCTTGTGGAACAAGAACGCTAAAAGAAACCGATAAAATCGTTGATTATCGCAGTTTTAGCATTTTTTCAAGTGGTTGCAAGCAGCCAAATTTGTCCACTACCTATTTATATATGTTGTCTTAATCGGGCTGCAAAGGTACAACAAAGTTTTCACTACTGGCCCGGATTAACAATTTTTTTTATCGTGTTTTCCCAAAACAGCCGTTCATTCCCCGGCGATAGTATCGCGTCTCTCCCAACGGAAACCGCCATGCTTGTCGTGGGCCGTGTTCAAATCGTCGACAGTGAATGTCGCGTAGTCGGCATCCTCGAGCAAGTCATTGCCGCACCAGATGTGGGACTTGTCACGCGAATAAACCGAGTTGTTCAAGATTTCGTAAGTCGCCGGATCGGCCAGCGGCAACACCCTGCCGAAGTAGTATACATGGTGCTTATCCTTGGCGGTGGACATCTCGAGGATTGTGAATGACGGCAGGTCGGCATCGTCGATGCACACCGTGTCATAATAGGCACACTGTGCGTCACGAGCCCAGAAGTCGTCCTCAAACCACTTGATGACCTCAAATGATGCCATATCCCTGACATGCATCGGGTCAGCTTGATAGAAATAGTCACGCTTGTCGCGGAACAACGGCTTGCGAATGACCTCCAGCGACGAAACATCAACACCGGGCACCAGTTTGTCCTCATAGTATACACGCTCACTGTCATGGCCCAGCCAATTACTGAGCTGCTTGAATGTCGCCACATCGGCACCAGGCAAGGTATCGTTGCGCCACCCGAAACTGAATGTCCAGTAACGGTAGACCACACAGTCGCCCAGCACCTCATATTTTGAACCGCCCACACAGGCCGTCGACATCAGCGCCAGCACACACGCCACCAGGGCAAAAAGCAATTTTCTCATCCCAATCCGTATTATGGTTTCACTACCGCAAATATACGCCATATCCCCCACTCCACCAAACAAGCACCACAAAATCAAGGCCATCCCTCAATGAAAAAGATAGTGTTTCTACTGGTGTCATTGCACACGACAACCCCTGGCTGCCGTGGGTCCGTTTAAAGAATACCGGCAGGCTGTGTCATCAATCTGAAAACTTTTTATTACCTTTGCAGGTTACTATGATGATTGAGGCTCGAAATATAGTTAAAAGGTATGGCGACCTGGAGGTGCTGCGGGGTGTAGACCTCGACATCGCCCAGGGCGAGATTGTGTCGATTGTGGGACCCAGCGGTGCCGGCAAGACGACCTTGCTGCAGATTATCGGCACGCTCGATGCGCCACAGCAGGGCGAGGTGTGCTACGAGGGCAAGAATGTACTCACACTGAAGGACAAGGAGCTAGCCCACTTCCGCAACCGCAACATCGGTTTCGTCTTCCAGTTCCACCAGTTATTGCCCGAGTTCACGATGCTCGAGAATGTCGCCATCCCCGCATTGCTGGGCGGTGACAACCGCAACGACGCCTTCACGCGTGCCCAGCGGTTGCTCGAGCGCATGCACTTGTCAGACCGTCTCACCCACAAGCCGTCGCAACTAAGCGGCGGCGAATGCCAACGCGTTGCTGTAGCCCGAGCACTTATCAACAGCCCCAAAGTCATCCTCGCCGATGAGCCCTCGGGCAGCCTTGACAGCCAGAACAAGCAGGAACTGCACCAACTGTTCTTTGACCTGCGCAAGGAGTTGGGCCAGACCTTTATTATTGTGACCCACGACGAGGGGCTTGCCGCCCAAGCCGACCGCACGCTCCACATGCGCGACGGCATCATCGTGGACCAGACCATCCGCAACAGCAAGCCATGACCCGACTGCGCAACTTGACCATATTGCTGACAATGGCCCTGCTGGCCCTCGCCGCGTGCGACAAGCAGGACGACATCGACCGTGCCTACACCGACTACCGCTACGACATTGTCACCTATCTGGGACAGAACGAGACCGGGGCAGTGTTTGAGTACCTGGGGCACGGCGACTCCACAGCGGTCTCGCTACAGTCACAGGTGAGCGTGAGCGACATCAAGACCAACCAACGCGTGCTGCTGCGCTACGACTTTGCCGACCAGCAGGCTGGCAATCACCGCGACATCACCGTCTATGGCTGCAACGCCATCATCAGCGACTCACTGCGACAGTCACATGCTGCCGACAGTCTTCCCCGCCACGAGATGAAACTGCGCAGCCTGTGGCGTACAGGACCTTACCTGAACCTGCGTTGCCAAGTCGAGTACACGGGCAAGAGCCGCACATTCATGCTCGTGGCCGACGAGAGCACCTTGGCCAGCGACACGGTGCACTGCTACCTGGTGCACGACCTCAGGGGTGAGCGGCCCACCTTCTGGCGCGACTGCTATGCCTCGTTCTCCATCGGCGCGCTGTGGAAACGACCGTCGCTCAAGTGCATGAGGGTTCACCTCAACGACTTGACCTATCCCGACACTGAATTTTACGATTTCAATAAATAATCATTTAACAATCATAATTTACTAAACATTATGGCAAACGAAAATCAACAACAAATCAAGATTGAACTCCCCAAGGAAGAATTGCAAGGACGCTACGCTAACATGGCAATGATTGCCCACGGCCCCAACGATTTTTTCATTGATATGATCCTGCGCGGTCCCAACATGCCTCAGGCCCGCGTGCAGAGCCGCATCATCATGGCTCCCCAGCATGCCAAGGAACTCATGCTCGCCCTCCAGGACAACATCCGTCGCTACGAGCAGAACTTCGGCGAAATCAAGATCAACCGTCCCGCCAGCAACCAGAGCGGCATCATGGACTTCCCCCTGCCCAAGGGACAGGCATAATTTCCAATGACCACTATCGGTCATTGGAAGTGTAGAGTTTAGAGTTTAAAGATTTTAAACTAAAAACTTAGAAAAATGGAACATCCCTTGTTCATCTACAATACCCTTACCCGACGCAAGGAGCACTTTGTGCCCCTGAACGAGCCCATGGTGGGCATGTATGTCTGCGGACCCACGGTCTATGGCGACCCCCATCTGGGTCACACCCGTCCGGCCATCACCTTTGATGTGCTGTTCCGCTACCTGCAGCAGTTGGGCTACAAGGTGCGCTATGTGCGCAACATCACCGATGTGGGCCACCTGGAGCATGATGCCGACGAGGGTGAGGACAAGATTGCCAAGAAGGCTCGCCTCGAGCAACTCGAGCCCATGGAAGTGGCACAGTACTACACCAACCGCTACCATGCCGCCATGCAGGCTCTGAATGTGCTGCCCCCCAGCATCGAGCCCCATGCCACGGGACACATCATCGAGCAGGAGGAACTGGTCAAGCAGATCATGGAGAACGGCTATGCCTACGAGAGCAACGGCAGCATCTATTTCGACATCGAGGCCTATAACCGCGACCACCGCTACGGCGTGCTCTCGGGACGCAACCTCGACGACATCCTCAACGCCAGCCGTGAACTCGACGGTGTGGGCGAGAAACGCAACCAGGCCGACTTCGCCCTGTGGAAGAAGGCTCAGCCCGAGCACATCATGCGCTGGCCCTCGCCCTGGAGCGACGGCTTCCCCGGCTGGCACTGCGAGTGCACGGCCATGGGACGCAAATATCTGGGCAAGCACTTCGACATCCACGGCGGCGGCATGGACCTCGTGTTCCCGCACCACGAGTGCGAGATTGCGCAGGCCGTGGCCAGCCAAGGCGACGAGATGGTGCACTACTGGATGCACAACAACATGATCACCATCAACGGCCAGAAGATGGGCAAGTCGTTGGGCAACTTCATCACCCTGGAGCAG
>ONYP01000078.1 GCA_900322135.1 uncultured Prevotellaceae bacterium | reverse complement strand
GACCAGTTGTGCCGCGAGTTCCACTACTATGAGGACAACAAGGACTACGCCAGCATCCTCAGGGTCTATAACCAGAAACTCATGCTCAACGAGAGCAATGTAGCGACGCTGTGCGGCTTCAAGAGCAAGGACGACTACATCCGAGGCGTGCTCAACATCCTGAAAGGCGGCAGCGAGAATGCTGTCGCCATCCGCAGGGCCATCAAGGAATGTTTCGGACTCAAGGAGAGCGAAGACCCCAAAGAGCAAAAGCAAGACCAAGAACCTGAAACCACAGACCAGCAACCGCAAGAATAACTAAGACAGTGAAAGACAACAAGGAAGCGACCCTAGCCCTTGGCACGCAACCCGTCGGACGGCTGCTGTGGCAGTATGCCCTGCCGGGTGTGATAGCGATGACGGCATCATCGCTCTACAACATGGTGGACAGCATCTTCATCGGCCACGGTGTGGGCCCGATGGCGCTGGCTGCCCTGGGCATCTCGTTCCCGCTGATGAACATCGGTGCGGCATTCGGTGCGGCAGTGGGCATCGGCGGCTCCACGCTGATGTCGCTTCGCCTGGGCCAGCGCCAGTATGACAAAGCCAACAATGTGCTGGGCAACATGGTCGCCCTGAACATCATCACCGGCGTGCTGGTGGGCATCGTGTCGATCATCTTCCTGGACCCCATCCTGACATTCTTCGGTGCCAGCGAGCAGACGCTGCCCCATGCCCATGAATACATGTTCATCCTGCTGGTGGGCAATGTCATCACCCACCTCTATCTGGGACTCAACGCCGCCCTGCGTTCGGCCAGCAAGCCCCGAGCGGCGATGATAGCGACCATTGTGACAGTGGTGCTGAACACCATCCTCGACCCCATCTTCATCTGGCCCCTGCACATGGGCATCAAGGGTGCCGCCATTGCCACCATTCTGGCGCAGGCTGTGGTGCTGTGCTGGCAGCTGTGGCAATTCAGCCGCCAGCGCGAACTGCTGCACCTGGAATGGCGTTTCCTGGTACCGGCGCGCAACATCGTCAAGGACATCGTGAGCATCGGCGTCTCGCCCTTTGCCATGCAGCTCACGGGCTGCGTGATTGCCATCTTCATGAACAACGCGTTGATGAAATACGGCGGCGACCTGGCCGTGGGCGCCTACAGCATCGCCAACCGCCTGGGCTTCATCTTCTTTATGGTCATCATGGGCATCTGCCAAGGTTTCCAGCCCATTGCGGGCTACAACTACGGAGCGCGCAACATGGACCGCGTTAAGCAAGTGCTGCGCCTGACCATCATCGCATCGGTGATAGCGATGACGGTCGGTTGGATCATCGGCGAGTTGTTGCCCGGGCCGGCCACACGCCTGTTTACCGACGATAAGCAACTGCTGGCCATTTCCATCCGCGGCATCCGCATCAATATGCTCGTCTTCCCCGTCATCGGCTATCAGGCCGTGGTGACCAACTTCTTCCAGACCATCGGCAAGGTGCGCATCAGCATCTTCATGTCGCTCTCGCGCCAGTTGCTGTTCCTGCTGCCCATGCTGTTGCTGTTCTCATCGATGTGGGGCCTCGACGGCGTGTGGTTCTCACTGCCTGCCAGCGACTTTGCCGCCTTCCTCGTCGCCGTGGTCATCATGCAGCGCTTCAAGCTCACCCACAATTCCCAAACAACTGGTACAACCTGACAAACAACAAGAACGACCTGTTGATATTGCACAAAAAAAAGGCGGGTACATTTGCACCCGCACTATATTTACATCATTCTCTTCAGGCTATTAATTGCCATTGAGCACTTTGCTGATGGCAGCAGAAACATCATTGATGTCAACTGTTTCATCTCCATTCACATCAGACATCAGTTCCATGTACTCCGGATCTATATCAGTATAATAAACAATCTCTTTGCCTAGCACACGATCAATCAGCAAAGCTACATCATTAATATCAACAGTGCCGTTGCTGTCGAGATCGCCAGGAGTATGAGGGATGCCCGAGTTACCATATACCTTAATGCGGACAAACGGTTCATGGATGTAAGAACCTTTAGTGCCATCAACTCTTTGTTCTTCAACAACGACAAACTTCTGCTCTGCAATGATGATATCGGGTATATTATCTGGTAGATCTCCCTCGTCAAACAGTGTCAAGCACAATCCCAGCAATGGGGCATCATCTTTCTTGAGGGCGCCGAGTTCCTCATACATAGCGGCGTTCTTGGCTGAAAAATGAGCTCCATATCCATAAAAGTTCATGATCATCACCCTGTATACATCGTAACTGACGCCGTCAACCATGGCAGTTTCGTTTTGTTTGGCCCATATGGCATAGTCATCAGAAGGTAGGCGATCACCATAATGCACCGATTGAGAGGATGAAGGTTTACTTAGACTGATATAAGAGGGCAGATACACCCTAAACTCCATTGCGCTATAGGTAATTTCGTTGTAAGGATGACCACCATCATAATCATAGAACATCGGTGTGAATGCCTGAAGGTACTCATTTTGGTAAATCTCATCATCATCAAACCATATCCACAATGTCTGGCTTGCTCCCGACATGAAACTTAAACGGTTATCGAAAGTAAAAGGAACACCAGCGTCGTTATAAGTGTTGCGAGCGAACAAATGATCATTAGTGGGGACCCAAACTTCACCGGAGGCAGAAGCTGAAACAGCACAGAACATTAGCATTGCTGCTAAATAAAGGAATTTTTTCATCATATCAAGATATTAAAGTCAGCGAAACCCCAGTCCTAAAGGAGTCGCCAAAATATAACAAGCGAGGACTGAATCGCCACACCTCTAAAAGACAGCAGCAGGAAAACCACGGACGAAGATATGGTAACAGCAGCCCGCGCCGTAGCGCGAAATCCACCTCGCCACATATGCCATTTAAGAAAATATCCTACTTTTTCTATTACAAGTATAAGCAATACGCTTAAGTTAATTCATCTAGACCTAGTGGCAGAATCTGCCGCTAATCGCATGCAAAATTAACAAGAAAAATGAGAAAAACCAAACAACAGAATTGATATCCAGTAGTTTTTTGTCCAAAAATTGCAAGTACTGAAAAAAGTACTTATCTTTACGGCAATAGAACAATGATGATTTATGAGAACGACCAATTACACCGATTTGAGGAACAACCTCAAGAGTTATCTTGATGCCGTCGCTGCTGATAATGAGCCGCTGATTGTGAGCCGTCCAGGTGCCGAGAGCGTTGTCGTCATTAGCCTTGAGGACTACAATGCCATCATGGAAACTGAGTTTGTTTTACAACGACCTCAGTTACTGAGGTCGCTCCTAGCCGCCGAAGACGACATCGCCTGCGGCCGTGTGACAACCCAGCAAGAGGGTGAATCCATCGACCAACTTCTCAATCGCATATCATGTACCAAATAGTGCTTACCGAGACGGCGATTGAACACCACAACGCTTTCGTCAAGAGCGGTAATGCAAAAATTGTGAATCGCATCGAGCAGCTGCTTGCCGATATCGCCCAGCATCCATACACTGGCTTAGGCAAGCCTGAAGCCTTGCGGCACGCCCTTGCGGGTTTATTGTCACGACGCATCAACCGCGAGCATCACCTCATCTACACGGTCGATGACGACCGCATCATTGTCCACATACTAGCTATGCACTCCTACTATGGTGAGAAATAATCATAGTCACAGGGGGACAGCAATCATCTTTTTA
Source organism: uncultured Prevotellaceae bacterium (assembly GCA_900322135.1). Lineage (GTDB taxonomy): Bacteria > Bacteroidota > Bacteroidia > Bacteroidales > Muribaculaceae > Sodaliphilus. The sequence goes on along the minus strand of ONYP01000078.1, from coordinate 7,501 downwards.
TGTAATTTTGTGGTTTAATTGCAAAAGTCAGAATTGAGATGGCGTTTTTTTCAGTGATAGTGCCGGTGTATAACCGGCGTGACGAGGTGGAGGACCTGTTAAAAAGCCTCACCCGTCAGACCGACAAGGATTTTGAAATCATCCTGGTGGAGGACGGCTCGACCGACCCCTGCGAGGACATTGCTTTGCGCTATGCCAAGGAATTGGACCTGCGCTATTTCTATAAGGACAACGAGGGGCGTTCCATCGCCCGCAACTATGGCCTGGAGCATGCCACGGGCCGATATTTTGTCTTCTTTGACAGCGACTGTGTGATACCTCCCGACTACTTCAAGACACTGGGGCGCGAACTTGCCAACGAGTATGTGCCGTGCTTTGGCGGTCCCGACGCGGCGAGCGACGACTTCACCGATGTGCAGAAGGCCATCTCCTTCTCGATGACCTCGCTGCTGACCACCGGCGGCATCCGCGGGGGCAAGGTGCAGATGGAGAAGTTCGTGCCGCGCTCGTTCAACATGGGCTATTCGCGCGAGGTGTGGGAGAAAGTGGGCGGTTTCCGCGAGATGTTCAGCGAGGACATCGACATGAGCACGCGCGTGCGTCAGGCGGGCTTTGACATCCGCCTGATACGCCCAGCGTTTGTCTACCACAAGCGCCGCACGAGCATCAGCAAGTTCGCGCGGCAGACCTATGTGTTCGGCATGTCGCGCATCACCCTGAAACTGCTCTACCCCGATAGCCTGAAACTCGTTCACTGCCTGCCCGCCGTGTTCCTGGCTGGCTGTGTGCTGCTGCTGTTGTTGTCGTTGTGGAAGTGGTGGTTCATCCTGCCCATCGTGCTCTATGCCGCGATGCTGTGGGTCGCAGCCCTGGTCCAGACGCGCAGCCTGAAGATTGCGTGCCTGGCTGTGGCTACGAGTTTCACCCAATTGTGCAGTTACGGCTGGGGCTTTATCAAGGCCTGGGTGTGGAAAATCCTCTTGCGCCACGGCCGCAACATCGACGAGGAAGTGGCAATGAGAAAGGGAAAGTGAGTAGAGTTAGGAGTCAGGAGTTGTGATGGAGGAGAACGGAAACAACAAGCAGTCATTGATGGGGAGCCGCAACATTAAGGAAACGGTGCCCGAAGAGGACCGCCCGCGTGAGAAGGCCAAGAAGAACGGCTTCGGGAGCCTGTCGACTGCCGAACTGCTGGCCATCCTGCTCAGGGTGGGCACACCTGGCGAGTCGGTCGTGGACCTGTGCCAGCGCATCCTGCGCGACAACGACGACAAACTCTACCTCATCGCCCGCAAGGGCATCAACAACCTGGTGAAGAACTACCACGGCATTGGCGAGGTCAAGGCCATAGAGATTCTAGCGGCTCTGGAACTGGCTCGACGCTACCAACAGGAGGAATTTGACGAGCGCTTCAAAATCACGAGCAGCGAGGATGCCTACAAATACCTGCGTACCCGCATGGAACACCTCGACCACGAGGAAATCCTGGTCGTGCTGCTCAACCATGCCAAACAGGTCGAGGAGTGCGTGCGCATCAGCAGCGGCGGCACGGCAATGACTGTTGCCGACATCAAGATGATTATGCGGCCCGCCATCGAGCGCCTGTCGTCGGGCATCATCCTGGCACACAACCATCCCAGCGACAACCCCAAGCCCAGCGTGCAGGACGACCGGCTGACCGAGCGGGTCCACGGGGCCTGCAAGGTGATGGACATCCAGCTGGTGGACCACATCATCGTGTGCCGCGGGGGCCACTACTACAGTTATGCCGACCACGGCCGCCTGATGTAACAACCTGAGTAACAATTATCTATAAAATACTATAGACAACTATGTGGAATATGATTAAACTGATGCTGGGGCTTGCTGTCATCACTATGATCGGCATAGCCTGCAGCCCGAAAAAAGAGTCACCCAAAATGCTTGTACTTTATTATTCACAGACATCCAACACCAAGGGCGTGGCACAGGAAATCGCCACCCGCCTGAATGCCGACATCGAGGAAATCGTCATGGTGGAGCCCTATGACACGGCCTTCGAGGCTACAATCGAGCGCTGCATGAAGGAGCGCGAACAGGGCATCATTCCCGAAATCCAGCCCCTGAAATCCAACATCGCCGACTATGACATCATTTTCATCGGCTTCCCGGTGTGGTTCGGCACCTATGCCCCACCCGTTGCCGCATTGCTTGACAAGATCGACCTGAGCGGCAAGAAGGTGGTTCCGTTCTGCACCTTTGGCAGCGGAGGCCTGGAATCGAGCACGAAGGACCTGGCCGCCAAGCAGCCTAATGCCGAAATCCTGCAAGGTTATGGCGTCAGGGCCGCCCGCATGGACGCCGTCGCCAAGGAGGTTGACCAGTTCTTGAAAGCCAGCGGTTTTATCGAGGGTGAATTCTTCCAGCCTGCGGCCTTCCCCGAGCAGCACCCCGTGAATGCCGACGAGGCCGCCATCTTTGACGCCGCAGTCGACGGCTACCCGATGCTCAATGCCAAGTCGACCGCCGTGGCAATGCGCGAGATTCCCGAAGGCATGGAATACATGTTCAGCGCCAAGGACCAGCCCCGCGATGACAAGGGTGGAGAACCCAGAGATATTTTGGTATATGTGACCGTAGAGAAAGGCAAAGCCCCGGTGTTTACCAAGGTAGTGAGATAATCGCAGCTTACCCGTCCTGACATCATCAACAACTTGCCCCCTTGTGGGCGGGTCCTGGAATTGCCCGCCCACAAGGGGGCGTCACTAAAAATGATGAGTTTTTCAGGGACATTCACCTGATTTTGGGATTTCACATCATAAAAAGTAGGTATAATTTTGCAGCGCCAATAAGGCGAATTGCCGTCTACAGCAAACCATCTTTCACATTATGATTATAAAAAACACTCTCATTACTGCTATCTTGACCCTTATCGCCGCAAGCGTCAGTTCGTCGGCTCTCGCGCAAGACTCGTTGAAGACTGTCGTCCCCATCTTGAATTACACGGCCGACCTGGTGGTCAACACCCACGGCGGCATCAAGACCGGTACAGTGTATCAGGGCTATGGCGAAGCGGGCGTGGAAATCAACCCCTGGAAGAACGGCCAATTTAACTTCTCCATCGCCTCGACCCACGGCGGCAGACCCACGGCTACACTCGTCGGGGACTGGCAGGAAATGGACAATAAAGAGGCGAGCAATCACATCTTCGCCCTCAACGCATGGTACCGCCACACCATCGGCAAGTTCACGCTTCAAGCGGGTCTTCAGGATGCCAACGACAGCTATGCGACATGTGATGCATCCGATCCGCTGCAGAACACCGCATTTGGCGGAATCGCGGCATTCATGTCGGGAGGTAATGTCCCCACAATGCCCACCAACGGACTGGGCTTGAATGTCCAGTGGCAAGTCCACGACGCAGTCATGTGGCAGACGGCAGTCTTTGACGGAGGCGTCATCGGCCTGGACGACGGCAACAGGTTCAACCTCAAGCACAAGCTGAGCAGCAGCAAGGGATACCTGCTCGTCACCGAGGCACAACTGGCACCAGCAGCGCTCGTCATCAAGGCAGGAACTTACTATCACACCGGACTCGAGAACTACGGTTTTTACGCTTCTTGCGAAAAGTCATTCCAGCTGCAAGGACAGCGTGCCGTCAATGCCTTTTGCATCGGCGGCTATACTCCCCATGCGACAGATGCCGCCACGGCCAGCATCACCGGGGGGTTCTCAATGACCTCTATATTCAGCAAGAGTGGTGCCGACGCATTGACCGCAGGATTAGCGACAGCCCATCTAGACGGCCACAAATGGGAAACCGCCATCGAGTTGAATTACCGTTACCTGCTGGGCGACCACTTCTATGTCTCGCCCGACATGCAGTGGATTCTCAACCCCATGGGCGAGCCTGAAGCCAAAAACGCGCTCGTGGGCACATTAAGGCTGGGATTTGAATTATAATCGACTTGTTACTTAGGGTGCTCGGCCAGGTAGCGCCACAGGGGAGCCGCCATGAGGGCCTGCAACTGGCGGTTCTCGCGCAGCATGGCCTCGACCTCGTCGCGCGAAAGCAGCAGCACAGCGATATCCTCGCTCGCGTCCAGGCTTTGGTCACCGAGGCGCTCCACGCCCACGGCCAGGAAGCAGTGGGTAATGTTGTTGCAGATGCTGGGATTCTGCCCCACCGTCAAGATTTCGCGCCACTGGCCGCCGCCGTAGCCCGTTTCCTCGAGCAGTTCGCGCCGTGCGGCATCGAGCGGTGCCTCGCCCTGCTCGACCACTCCGGCACACAGTTCGTCGAGGACGACATCCATCGCATGGCGGTACTGCCTGACCATAACGAACTCTCCCCCACCGGTGATGGCGATGATATTAACCCACTCGGGATATTCCAGCACATAGTGCTCGGGGTTGATGCGCCCGTCGGGCAACTGCACCTTGTCGACACGCGCGGTGAGCCAGGGCCGCTGGATGATGTAGCGGCTCTCGAGCGTGGTCCATTTCTTGATTTCCTTAGCCATGATTCTTGTCTGTTACCATTATTATAACGCACAAATGAGATTAAATGTTACCCGACCGCGAAGAAAAATGTGATGCCGTCTTGCCACTACAGGCAGGCGGAGCCTATAGAAAAGCAAATGAAAAATTTGCTTTTCTATTCGTCTTGCACTACCTTTGCGCTTACAGAACAGAAAGTGGACAAGAAAAAGAAAGAAGAGGTAAAACTGTGGTTCCCGCTGCGGGTGACCTACAACCGCGAACTCAAGGTCAAAGCCGACCTTGACGCACTGGGTGTTACCAATTTCGTGCCCATGCAGTACCGCCGCGAGGAGCGCAACGGCCAGATGGTGAAACGCCTGGTGCCGAGCGTCCACAACCTCATCTTCGTGCAATTCACGCCCAGCGAGATGACCGCCTACAAAAAGTCGACTGCGTTGCCCATCCGCTACATCATGAACCGCGCGACACACAGACCCGTCACCGTGCCCAACGACGAGATGGAGAACTTCATCAGGGTGGCAGGCACCTATGAGGAAAAACTCGTCTACCTCAGTCCCGACCCGGGCGACTTTGCCAAGGGTGAACGCGTGCGCGTCATCGGCGGCCCGTTTGCGGGAGCCGAAGGCATCTTCATACGCGTGAAGGGCGACCGCCGCGTGCTCATCAACATCCCGGGTGTCGTAGCCGTGGCCACCACCTTTGTCCACCCGTCGATGATCGAGAAAATCACTGACCCGGAGCCGCACGCTCTGGATAACGCATTATAGAACAATGGACGATAACAAGCAGAAAGTGGCCCTGATCACGGGCATCACAGGCCAGGACGGTTCCTATCTGGCAGAGTTCCTGCTCGACAAGGGCTACGAGGTGCACGGCATCCTGCGCCGCAGCAGCAGTTTCAACACGGGGCGCATCGAGCACCTATACCTCGACGAGTGGGTGCGCGACATGAAGCAGCGCCGGCTCATTAACCTGCACTATGGTGACATGACCGACAGCAGTTCGCTCATCCGCATCATCGAGAAGACCAAGCCCGACGAAATCTACAACCTGGCGGCACAAAGCCATGTGAAGGTGTCGTTTGATGTGCCCGAATACACGGCCGAGACCGATGCTGTGGGCACCCTGCGCCTCATCGAGGCAGTACGCATCGCCGGGCGCGAGAAAACGACCAAGATCTATCAGGCAAGCACCAGCGAACTCTATGGCAAGGTGCAGGAAGTTCCCCAAAGCGAGACGACGCCGTTCTATCCCCGCAGCCCCTATGGTTGCGCCAAACTCTACTCGTTCTGGATTATGAAGAACTACCGCGAGAGCTACGGCATGTTCTGCGCCAACGGCATCCTGTTCAACCACGAGAGCGAACGCCGCGGCGAGACCTTCGTGACGCGCAAAATCACCGTTGCCGCAGCCCGCATCGCCCACGGCCTGCAGGACAAACTGTACCTGGGCAACCTCAACGCCCTGCGTGACTGGGGCTACGCTCGCGACTATGTGGAGTGCATGTGGCTCATCCTGCAGCAGCCCGAACCCGATGACTATGTCATCGCCACGGGCGAGTGCCACTCGGTGAGGGAGTTCTGCACCCTGGCCTTCCATCACGCCGGCATCGAACTGCAATGGCAGGGCGAGGGCATCGATGAGAAGGGTATCGACAAGGCCAGCGGCAAGGTGCTCGTCGAGGTGGATCCGAAGTACTTCCGCCCCGCCGAGGTGGACCAGTTGCTGGGCGATCCCACCAAGGCCAGAAACCAACTGGGATGGAACCCGCACAAGACCTCATTCGAGGACCTGGTGCGCATCATGATGGAATATGACATGCAGCACATCAAGAAAATCTATCATCTGAAATAGACGATGCAAAAAGACGCTAAGATATATGTGGCAGGCCACCGCGGCCTTGTGGGCAGTGCCATCTGGAACAGCCTGCAGGCCAAGGGCTACGCCAACCTCATCGGCCGCACCCACCAGGAACTGGACCTGATGGATGCCGTGGCAGTGCACCGCTTCTTTGACGAGGAGCAACCCGAGTATGTCGTGCTGGCGGCTGCCCATGTGGGCGGCATCATGGCCAACCTGAAGTACCGCGCCGACTTCATCTACCAGAATCTCGCCATCCAGCAGAATGTCATCGGCGAGAGTTGGCGACACGGCGTGAAGAAACTGCTCTTCCTGGGCAGCACCTGCATCTATCCACGAGAGGCCCCGCAACCCATCCCCGAGACCGCACTGCTCACCGCTCCGCTGGAGTACACCAACGAGCCCTATGCTATTGCCAAAATCGCGGGCCTGAAGATGTGCGAGTCGTTCAATCTGCAGTACGGCACCAACTACATCGCCGTGATGCCCACCAACCTGTACGGGCCGCGCGACAACTTCAACCTCGAGACCAGCCATGTCATGCCGGCGATGATTAGGAAGATGCATCTGGCCAAGATGCTCAACGAGGGCGACATCGACGGCATCCGTGCCGACCTGGACCGCCGCCCTGTGGAAGGGGTTGACGGCAGCGCCACCAATGAAGCCATCATCGCCCTGCTGGAGAAATACGGCATCCTTGAGGACCGACTGCGCCTGTGGGGCACGGGTGCGCCCATCCGTGAATTCCTGTGGAGCGAGGACATGGCCGACGCCAGCGTCTATTGCCTGGAGCATATCGACTTCAAGGATGTGCGGGGCACGGGCGACGAGGTGCGCAACTGCCACATCAACATCGGCAGCGGCAAGGAGGTCACCATCCGCCAACTCGCCGAACTTGTCAAGGCCACCGTGGCCTACCGTGGCACCATCGAGTGGGACAGCACCAAGCCCGACGGCACCCTGCGCAAACTCACCGATGTGAGCAAACTTCACGCCCTGGGTTGGCGCCACACCATGGAACTTGAGGACGGTGTCCCCGCCCTCTACCATTGGTACCTGAAGAATTAATAACACTAAAAAAGACACTGACTATGAAAAGAGAAGTAGGCGCCGGATGCGGCATCATGTTGCTTGCATTTTGCCTGTTGTTCATCGCTGG
>ONYP01000016.1 GCA_900322135.1 uncultured Prevotellaceae bacterium | reverse complement strand
ACCACGAGATGGTAGATTTATTGAGAGGATTGGTTCTTATAACCCCAACACTAATCCTGCTACCATCAGTTTGAATTTCGAGCGTGCACTCTATTGGATTAATGTAGGTGCAATTCCCACCGACACAGTACGCAACATTCTCTCCCGCGAGGGTGTGATGCTGATGAAGCACCTCCAGGGTGGCGTCAAGAAGGGCGCTTTCACCGAGGAAGAGGCTCAGAGGCGTTTCGAGGCCTGGAAGGCCGAGAAGCAGGCTAAGCTCGATGCCGTTCGCAACAAGGAGCGCGACGACAAGAAGGCTGCCGCTAAGCAGACCATCGCCGAGGAGGCCAAGAAGAACGAGGCAAAGGCCGAGGCCGTAGCCAAGAAGAAAGCCGAGATTGCTGCCGCTAAGGCTGCTGCCGAGGCTGAGGCTGCAAAGGCCGCTCAAGAGGCTGAGGCTACCGAGGCTGCCGCCGAGGAAGCACCCGCCGCTGAGGCTACCGCCGAGGAGGCTCCTGCTACTGAGGCATAAGAAGAACCCCGTTCTTTTTAAAACCGCACAAGCTCCCAACCGTTTGGTTGAGAGCTTGTTTTTTGTTTTTGATTATGTGTTCAGCCCATTAATCGTCAAGAAACTCCAAGCGCTCGACATGATGCTCCACATGATCAAGGTTTGGCAGTTTCATGTAATCCCCAAACTGTGACCTGAGCATGTGGTCACTGTTACCGGGCACAGAGAGCTGTACTCCCTCAAACTCGTGTGTCGACAACGGATAAATATCCTTCTCATCATAGACGATATGGAACGGGATGCCGAAATCATAGGTCAGCGTCTTGCCTCCAGTAATCTTACTCAAGAATCGCAGCATCGGGAAAGAAATATTGCGGTTAAACCAGGTCAGAGCCCTGATTTTGCGCAAGGCCGATTCTCTACCGTTGCCGTTGCGGTAAAGCGTGTAGGCATAACTCTGCAACCGTAGCCGCTGCAAGGGCAACTGCAACTTGTCGAACGGGAATATGTCGATGAAGATGCCACGATGCATGAACGCCCTGTCATAAGCACCCTCATCAAGGAGGGAACGGGTGTCACGCAACTTGGCGAAGAAATAGAAATAGTTCTTGTCGGTCTTGTTGGTCTGCAGCACGATGTGAGGGGGCAACTCGCCAGGCAGCACATTGAGCAGCCGCAGGTAGTCCTTGCGCATCAGGCCCACATCCAGGTCATCGTCCCATGGGATGAACCCATCGTGCCGGATGGCGCCGAGCAGCGTGCCGCCGTACAGAAAATACGGGATATCATATTTCCTGCAAATCCTATCGAGTTCCTTGACCATCTCGAGCATCACCATCTGCTGGCGACGCAGCGGAGATCCCTCGGGATTGAAACGCGCTTTGAGTTCAGCGGCATCAAATGTTGTTTGAGTATTATCCATTGCTCAGTTTCTATTTGCTTCACAAAATTACTCAAAAAGATGAAACCATATTGAAAAAAACACTAATTTTGCACAAAACAACACTTTAACCGACTATGACTATAGGATATACCACGGGGGTCTATGACCTCTTCCACATCGGGCACCTGAATCTGTTGAAGAATGCCAAGGGCATGTGCGACAAACTGATTGTCGGCGTCACCGTCGACGAACTGGTGGCCTACAAGGGCAAAAAGGCGATGATCCCCTTTGAGGACCGCATCGAGATTGTCCGCAGCATCAAGTATGTCGATGCCGCAGTACCTCAGTATGACATGAACAAGTTGGAGGCCTGCAAGAAGTTGGGTGCCCAGTTACTCTTCGTCGGCGACGACTGGTACGGCACCGAGAAATGGCAGGAGTATGAGAAACAGTTTGCCGAGGCCGGCATCAAGATTGTCTACTTCCCCTATACCAAGGGCATCTCTTCGACCCAGATTACCAAGGCCCTGCATGCCGTGCGCGGCCATGACTTGCATGAAGTGAAATAAATCAAAGCATAACCAATAATCATGATTGACAAAGATTTTTGCTTAAGTTCTTACATCGCCTTCCGCTACATCTGGAAGGACGATATGGAATTTGCTGAGGGTATGGAGCACGACCTCATCGAGCCCGTTCCCGTCGATGACCGCATTCCCGTTGCCACTGCCCAGGATATAGACCAGCAGATACAACGGCAATTTGATGAATTGTATCAGCATTATCCAAACATCGGCATCCTGTTGTCCGGTGGCATGGACAGTGCAATCCTTGCCTCCTACCTCAAGCCCGGCAGCCATGCCTACACTTTCACGGCCGAAGGCACCACCGTATTCAATGCCGACATGGAGCGTGCAGCACACTACTGCAAGAAATTCGGCCTGCAGCACCACCTGGTAGACATCACCTTTGACGATTACAAGGAACTCACGCCCATCGTGATGGAGAGCAAGTGTGCACCTGTCCACTCCATCGAACCGCAGATTTACAAGGCTGCGATGATGGCCAGGGCCGACAATGTGGACCTCATCATCGTGGGCGAGAGCAGTGACCTGATTTTTGGAGGTATGGACAAGTTGCTGGCCAAGGATTGGCAGTTTGACGAGTTCGTCAAGCGCTACACCTTCCTGGACCCGAAACTGGTCTTGACCCATCCTGTTGACATGAGTGCGCTGTTTGAGCAGTATCGTCAAGGCGACAAGATTGATTTCATGAGATTCATGGACGATGTATTTGCCATCGAGAGTTCCAGTTCATACATCAACGCCTTTGACACGGCTGCAATGCCCTACTACGACCCGTACGCCCGCTTGATAATGCGAGATCCGCTCGACTTGCACCGTGTGCGCAACGGTGAGCCAAAGTACCTCATCCGCCAACTGTATGCGATGAAATATCCCGAGGTCCCTGTTCCCGACAAGATTCCGATGCCCCGCCCCGTGGACATGATTTTCAAGGATTGGGAAGGTCCCAAGCGTCCTGAATTCCGCCAGGACATCCCGATGGACCAGTTGACCGGCAACCAGAAGTGGCAACTGTGGTGTGCCGAGCTGTTCCTCAATGGACTTGATGGATAATAAAATGCCGAGGATAACCTCGGCACGGTATACAGGGCCGGAAATGAATCCGGCCCTTTTTTATTGCGGAATTGCGGTTACATGATGCCGCGCTCACGCAGGCGTTTCTGCCAGTTCCAGGCGCTGAGCATGGTGTCGTCGAGCGAAATCTCGGCATGCCAGCCGAGGACTTCGTTGGCGCGTTTGGGATCGGCCCAGATTTGGACGATGTCGCCGGGACGGCGCGGTGCAATCTTGTGGGGCACCTTCACGCCGGTGGCACGCTCAAACGAGTGCAGCAATTCCAATACAGAGGCTCCATTGCCCGTACCGATGTTGAAAATCTCCAGCACCTCGTCGCTCTTGTCCTCGAGCATGCGCTCCAGAGCCTTGACATGGGCCTTGGCCAGGTCAACGACATTGATGAAGTCGCGGATGCATGAGCCGTCGCGTGTGGGATAGTCGTCGCCGAAGATGCTCAACTCCTTGCGCACGCCGATGGCGGTCTGCGTCAGGTAGGGCACCAGGTTCTGGGGCACGCCATTGGGGAGTTCACCGATTTCGGCACTGGGATGGGCGCCAATGGGGTTGAAGTAGCGTAGCAGGATGGCCTTGATGGGGCTGCCGCTGCGGATGACATCGGTGATGATGTCTTCGCAAATCTGCTTGGTGGCACCATAGGGCGAGGTGGCCTTCTTGGTGGGAGCATCCTCGGTTATGGGATTCTTGTCGGGTTCGCCATAGACGGTGCACGATGACGAGAACACAAAACCCTTAACGCCAAACTCGGGCATCAACTCCAGCAGATTGAGCAGGATGTTGATGTTGTTGCGATAGTACATGATGGGCTTCTCGATGCTCTCCCCTACCGCCTTGCTTGCGGCAAAGTTGATGATGCCGCTGATGCCGGGGTTGTCCTCAAACAATTTGCGCACCACCGCGCGGTCGGTGCAGTCGCCCTCAACAAACACGGGACGGATGCCAGTAATACGCTCAATGCCGTCGAGCACTTCAACATTACTGTTGCTCAAGTTGTCGATAATGACTACCTCGTAGCCAGCCTGTTGCAATTCAACAGTAGTGTGGGAACCAATAAAGCCGGTTCCACCAGTCACTAAAATTTTACCTTTCATCATGATGTGTTAATGTTTTATATGATTAATGTTATTTCTTTTTGATTCTGGAGCGGAGAAACTCGATGCACTCCTCAAAGATTTTGGCATGCAGCAGTTTCATTGTGAGGACATACAGCGAAACGGCCACTATGACACGGAGCAGCAACATGAGATAGATATTGCTGACAGGCAGTGTAACGACATAGGCGACCGCCATCACTGCCAGCGCGATGAGCAGGAACGGCAGCAGGTCGCGTAACATGCTTGTGAAGCGGTACCCGATCAACTTGTGGGCAAACACTTGCCAAGCCAACAGCCACATGACATTGATGCCGGCAAAGGCAATGACCATCGCCATGATACCCAACCGGTGGCATGCCAGCACAGCAATGAGCATAACGGCGATTTGGGCAATGGTGAGCCACATGTAGGTATCGGATTTGCCCTGGCTCAGGAACAGGTTCTGATAGATGGTGTACAGGGGGATAAAGGCTCCGCTGATGCACAGCACCTGCAGCAGCGAGATGCTTTGCGCCCACTTGTCACCTATTGTGATGATGATGAGTTGCGGGGCAATCAGTGCCAAGCCAAACATGGCAGGGAATGCCATGAATGCGGTGAAGCGCAGCATCTTGCCAAAGACGCGGCACTGGCGCTCGCTATCATCGCCCACACGGGTAAGCACGGGTTGAGCCACCTGGGCTACCGTATTCGTCACCAACTGGTTGGCCATCAAGTTCCACTTGTTGGCTTGGGTGTAATTACCAACAGCCGGAGCCGAGAAGAGTCGGCCAAAGATGACCGTCAGCACATTGTTGTTGATAGTGGTCAGCACGGTGGTAATCAGCACCTTGTAACTGAATGAGAACATCTGTCTGATAGGCGTGAAGTTGACCTTCAGCGTTGGACACCAGCGGGTGTAGTAATAACGCCCGATGCAGATGACCACATTATATAATACCTGTTGCGTTGCCAGACTCCAGTAAGAAAAGCCCTTGAAGGCCATAATCACAGCGACTGTACCCGAGATGACCAGTGCCGACAACGATGTGATGGCTTTCTCTTTCATCTTGAGGTTTCTCACCAGCATCGCATTGGGAGAGATACACAACGACGCAATGATAAATGAAAGGAAAACGAAGCGTGACAAGGGTACAAGGCACGGCTGGAGGAAGAAATCGGCTATCAATGGGGCACACAGGAACAAGATAAGGTACAGCAGCAGGCTCGTCCCCACATTGAACCAGAACACGGCATTATAGTCATTGTGCTTAATGTCCTTGATGTTGACCAGTGCGACACCAAAGCCGCTCTCCTGCAAGTTGTTGGCCAGCAGGGTAAATATAGCCAGCATGCCCACAATACCGTATTCCCCGGGAGATAGCAGGCGTGCCAGGAAAATACCGATAACCAGATTGAGCAACTGCATGCCGCCGCTGCTCAGGAATGCCCAGAACAAGCCCTGGGCTGTTTTCTCCTTCAGGTTCTGATTATCGATGCCCTCGTTCATGCGTTAGCCAGAATCATATCAATCCATTCACGCACGCAGGCATCCCCGCCCCGTCGCGTGAGCACATGAATGCGGGGAATCTTTTTTACCTTATCACAGGCATCGGCAGGGCAAGCGGCCCAGCCCACGGCTGCCAACAAGTCATAGCAGTTCACATCGTCACCGATGTAGGCCACCTGCTGCATGGTGATTTCCATCTCATCACAGATCTCGCGTGCGGCTGCCAGTTTGCCACCATCGCGCGCGCCCTGCTTGAGGTAATCCAGCCCCAGTTTGCGGGCCCGGTTCTCGTTGATAGCGATATTCTCGCTGGTAACGATGCCCACCTTGACGCCGGCGCGCTGCAGCATCTGCAGGCCCATGCCGTCGCGTGTGTTGAATTTCTTGAATTCAGTGCCGTCACTGCCATAGTACATGCCGCCGTCGGTGAGCGTACCGTCAACATCGGTGAGCAACAGACGGATGTCCTCGACAGGTCGGGGCACCGTCATGGCTTCGAGGCCTGATGATTTAGTCAAATCTTTATCCATATCTTTTCAGGCAATTCTTGCTCTACACATCGTGAATCAACTCATGCATGATGATGTAATTGCAAAAATCGGGTCCACTTGGTTTAACTTGCAAAGTTACACATTATAAACGGATTCCACAAATCAAATGTTGCAAGCAATAAAATATATTTACATGTTTGTTACTAAAAGGGTGAGTAATGACGATTTTTTTCTATCTTTGCAGATTGAACTGAAAATCTGATTGACAATGATACTATCAATGACCGGATTTGGCAAGGCAGCCAAGGTGTATAACAACAAGAAAATCACTGCCGAAGTCAAATCACTGAACAGCAAACAACTGGATTTTGGGGTGCGCACGCCTCAAAACCACCGTGAGATTGAAATGACACTGCGCAACGAAGTCTCCAAGGCGTTGATGCGCGGCAAAATTGACCTGTTTGTGTACTGTGAGCCCATCGAGGGCACCACATCGGGCACCATCAATGTGCCGATGTTGAAGCAGTACAAGATGCAGATTGAGGATATGGCCCGTGAGTTGAACATTCCGGAGCCACAGGACTGGTATGCCACCCTGCTGCGCATGCCTGACGCCCTGAAGACCGACTCCAAATCGTCCGAGACCGACGAAGAAGAGCTGAAGGTGGTGCATGAAGTTGTGGTCCAAGCGACGGAGCAACTGATTGAATTCCGTCGCCAGGAAGGTGCCCGACTGGAGATTTTCTTTGAAGAGAAAATCGCGGCTATCCAAGCCTTGCTCGACGAGGTGCCCCGATTTGAGGAGCCCCGCATCCAGAAGATTAAAGGCCGCATTCTGGATTCGCTGGCTAAAATTAAAGAGGTGGACTACGACAAGAACCGCTTTGAGCAGGAACTCATCTATTATATTGAGAAACTGGATATCACCGAAGAGAAAATCCGCCTGCAGAACCACCTCAACTATTTCCTGGAAACGATGCACAGCGAGGAACCCGGCCAGGGCAAGAAACTGGGCTTCATCAGCCAGGAAATCGGGCGTGAGGTCAACACGATGGGCTCCAAAGCCAACCAGGCCGACCTGCAAAACCTGGTGGTGCGCATGAAGGACCACCTGGAGCAGATCAAGGAACAGGTACTGAATGTTTTATAAATAACTCAAGTATAACCATTAATCATTGAACAGATATGAGAAAGTACATCTTAATGGCCATTCTCGCCATCGCAGCAACCTTTAACACCCATGCTGAGCAGGGCGATGTTGCCGCCACGGCACAGTTTGTATATGCTTCCAAGCACTCGATGGCCGGTCTGGGTGCCCAGCTGCAGTATGAGTTTGCCACCAATTGGCGTGTCGCTCCTGAGTTCATCTACTTCTTCAAGGACGATGGCTTGAGCGCGCTCAATGTCAATATGAACATGCATTACATCATTCCCACGAGCGCATCGTTTGCCATTTACCCGCTGGTCGGCTTCTCCTATGCCCACTATATGCCCGACGGCCCCGGTCATGACATTGACCGCTGCGGTGCCAATGTGGGTCTGGGCGCACAGTATCAAATCAAGGAGCGCCTCTACTTCTTCAGTGAGGAGCGTTTCCAGATCATGAAGGATTTCAACCAGTCGGTAACCGTGCTGGGCTTGAAGTATAAGTTCTAACCCGACATTTTAATGGAACAGGGTAAACTCATAATCATCTCGGCCCCGTCAGGGTCGGGCAAGTCGACCATCATCGGTCGCATCATGCAGGACGAGTCGCTGCGGCTGGCATTCTCGGTGTCGGCCACTACCCGCCCTCGCCGCGGCCAAGAGGTGCATGGCGTTGACTACTACTACAAGACCGTCGACGAGTTCCAGCAGATGATTGAGAATGACGAACTGGTGGAGTACCAGGAAGTGTACGAGGGTCGCTACTACGGCACGCCCAAGAGCGAGGTGGAGCGCATCACCGGCATGGGCATGAATGTAGTGCTTGACCTCGATGTCCTGGGCGGAGTGAATGTCAAGGAAATGTATGGCGACCGCGCCATCAGCATCTTTATCCAGCCGCCTAGCGTGGAAGTACTGCGCGAACGCCTGATCAAGCGGGGCACCGACAGCATGGAGGACATTGAGGCCCGTGTCAACAAGGCTGAGTTTGAAATCAGCATCGGCCCGCAGTTTGACCACACCGTCATCAACGATGACCTGGAAACAGCCGTGGCCGAGGTCCACGACTTGATTGCCGCCTTTGTCGCTAACGATTGACAACGATGAAAATCGGGATTTTTGGAGGGTCGTTCAACCCTATTCATATCGGTCATGCCATCATAGCGCAGCACATCATCGGTTGCGGCGCGGTAGATCGCTTGTGGATGATGGTGTCACCTGTCAACCCGCTCAAGGTTGACAAAAAGCGCGATGTGGCCGACACCGACCGGCTGCGCATGGTCGAGATGGTCACGCGCCACATCGAGGGCGTAGAGACTTCGGCATTTGAGTTCACGATGCCCCGTCCGTCCTACACCATCGACACGCTCAACGCCCTGCAAGCCAAGTTCCCCGATGACGAATTCTATCTGGTCACCGGTGCCGACAACTGGCAAATCTTCGACAAGTGGCGCAACAGCGAGGAAATCCTTGCCAAGTACCATCTACTCATCTATCCCCGTCTGGGCTATGAGGTAATCATTCCCGATTCATTAAGGGAGCGTGTGCAACTCGTTGATGCCCCCATCATCGAACTGTCGTCGACTCAAGTGCGCGAGCGCCTTGCCCTTGGCCAGAGCGTGCGCTACTATGTCCCCGACGAGGTACTTGGCTATATCGAGCGCAACCACCTGTATTCCCAAAACGAACAACCGAAATAATGGACAAGCTATCACCTAATGAACTGGCGTTCATCGCCCTGGCCAACGAGTATTGCCATGCGCTGGAGCGTGCTGGCGAGTGTGAGTCGCGCGACCAGTTTGTGGCACAGATGCTCAAACTGCTGCCCCGCCTGTACATCACCGTCAGTGATATCGATGACGACACCTATAGCGAGGAGTTCATCGACTCGGCGCTCGAGGAAGATGTCTATGACCTCGTGCGTGGGCGCACGGCGCAGATCATGGCCGAGGAAGACATCTATCTTGAAGTGTTCCTCGAGGACATGAAATACAGCGACACACCCATCTCAGCATCCATCTCGGAGAATCTCGCCGACCTGTACCAGGAATTCTTCAACCTGATTCACTCCATCCAGGATGCGCTAACCGAGACCCAGCACGAGATGCTGTGCCAGTGCAAAATCAACTTCATCAACTACTGGGGACAGACCCTGTGCAATGTGTTGAGGGCACTGAATGCGGTATATTACGGAATTTGAACCAACAAAATCATCACAACATAGTTATGAGTAAATCAACCGACAAGAAATATGTGGACTCACTGCTTGAGTTCCTCGATAACAGCCCCTGCAACTTCCTGGCAGTGGACACCGTGAAGAAAATCCTGAACGCTAACGGTTTCAAGGAGAAGAAGATTGACGACAAGATGAATGCCAAAGCCGGCGAGAAGTTCTTTTTCACCAAGAACGACAGCGCTGTCTTTGCAGTGCAGGTGGGCAAGAAGAAACCTGCCGACACAGGTTTCAAAATCATTGCAGCCCATAGCGATTCGCCCTGCTTCAGAATCAAGCCCGCAAGTGAGATTCCCGGTGATGGAGATATCCTGCGCCTGAACACCGAGGTCTATGGCGGCCCGATACTCTACACCTGGTTTGACCGTCCCCTGTCATTGGCAGGACGCGTGATTCTCAAGGGCAAGGATGCGTTGCACCCCGTGACAAAACTTATCAAGATTGACCGTCCGCTGATGTGCATCTCGCATCTGGCCATCCACTTCAACCGCGCCGTCAACGAGGGCAACCACCTGTCGAAGCAGAAGGACATGCTGCCCATCCTGGCCAAAATCAACCGCGACTTTGAATGGAGGAATACCCTCCTCAACCTTGTTGCCAATGAACTGCAGGTCGAGGCTGCCGACATTCTGGACTTTGACCTGATGCTCTATGATGTGAGCAAGGCCAGCCTGTTCGGCCTGAACAACGAGTTTATCTCGGCAGGGCGTCTCGACGACCTGAGCATGGTGCATGCTGCAATCACTGCAATCACCGAGGCCAAGGACAAGGATGCCACTCTCGTGGCAGCCATCTTTGACAACGAGGAAACCGGTAGCGGCACCAAGCAGGGCGCTCACTCGCCAGTGCTGGGCAATATGCTGCTGCGCCTTGTCATGGCTCTGGGCGGCGACTTTGAAGACTTTGGCCGCGCCGTTCACCGTTCGTTTATGGTTTCGGCCGACAATGCCCATGCCTTCCATCCCAACTATCCCGAGAAGTATGACCCGACCAACCATCCCTCGTTGGGCGGCGGCCCGTGCGTCAAGGTGAACGCCAACTGCAAGTATATGAGCGATGCCCACTCGGCAGCCATCTTCAGGAGCCTGTGCGAGAAAGCCGATGCACCGTTCCAGTACTTCGTGAACCACAGCGATGTGGCTGGCGGTTCGACACTGGGCAACATCCTGACAGGCCAACTCGACATCGAGGGCGTTGATGTGGGCAATCCCGTGCTGGCCATGCACTCGGTGCGTGAGACCGGCTCGTGTGACGACCATGTGAACATGATCAAGGTGATGAAGCAGTTCTTTAGTTGATTATTGATTGTCGTGGCGGTGCCGCGACCTACGGGACAGCGATATGGTAAGTTACTTGCAGGTTGAGGGGTTGAGCAAGGCGTTCGGCGTTGATGTGCTCTTTGAGGGCCTTACCTTCGGTGTTGCCGAGGGTGAGAAAATCGGCCTTATTGCCAAAAACGGCACCGGCAAGTCTACCCTACTCGATATCCTTGCCGGCATAGCCTCACCCGACAGCGGCACGGTCATCTACCGCAACAACCTGCGCGTGGGATACCTGCCGCAGTTGCCCGACCTGGGCGGAGCCAACACCGTGCTTGACGCCTGTCTGCACGGCGAAGACCCCCGCTCGGCAGCCATCCACGACTATGAGGAAGCCCTGCGCACAGGTGACAGCGACGCCATGACTGCCGCCATCCAGGCTATGGATGCCAATGTGGCCTGGGACTACGAGGAACGCTTCAAGCAAATCCTCACCCAACTCAAAATCACCGACTACAGCCAGCCTGTCAAGGAGTTGAGCGGTGGTCAAGTGAAGCGTGTGGCACTGGCCCGCCTACTGATTGACGAGCCCCAGATGCTGATTCTCGACGAGCCCACCAACCACCTGGACATCGACATGATCGAGTGGCTCGAGAACTACCTGCAGCGCAGCCGCGTGACGCTCCTGATGGTAACGCATGACCGTTACTTCCTGGACAACATCTGCAACCGCATCCTGGAGATGGACCAGCACAGCATCTTCTCCTACAGCGGCAACTACAACTACTATCTGGAGAAACGTGCCGAGCGCATCGAGGCCCAGAATGCCCAGGTGGAGCGGGCCCGCAACCTGCTGCGCACCGAGTTGGACTGGATGCGCCGTCAGCCGCAAGCGCGTGCCCACAAGGCGCAGTACCGCATCGATGCCTTCTACGACCTGCAGGAGCGGGCCCAGCAACGCCGTGACGACGGCGAGGTGGATCTTAATGTCAAGAGCGCCTATATCGGCAAGAAGATTTTCACCGCCCACCATGTGAGCAAGCGCTACGGCGACAAGGTGATTCTTGATGATTTCAACTACACCTTTGCCCGTTACGAGAAACTGGGCATCGTGGGCGACAACGGCGTGGGCAAGACCACATTCATCAAGCTACTGCTCGATATCGTCAAGCCCGACAGCGGCTACTTCGAGATTGGCGAAACCGTGAAGTTTGCCCACTACAGCCAGGAGGGAATGCACTTTGACGAGGGCAAGCGGGTGATTGATGCCGTGCGCGATGTGGCCGAGTACATCTACTTTGACGAGAAACACCACTACACGGCGATGGCATGGCTCAACCATTTCCTGTTCACGCCTCAGGACCAGCAGAAGTTCATCGCCAAGTTGAGCGGTGGTGAGCGCCGCCGTCTTTACCTGGCTATGGTGCTGATGACCAAGCCCAATTTCCTCATCCTGGATGAGCCGACCAACGACCTGGATATCTCCACGCTGGAGATTCTTGAGGAATACCTGTCACAGTTCAACGGCTGCGTCATCATCGTGAGCCACGACCGCTTCTTCATGGACCGCACCGTGGACCACACCTTTGTCTTTACCGGCAACGGTCATGTCAAAGACTTCCCCGGCAACTACAGCGAGTACCGAGCCTGGAAACAGCGCCATGAGCAGGAAGCCGCCCAGGCTGCCAAAGAGCAGGAAACTGCAAAACCCAAGGAGAACACTTGGGCCAACCGCAGCGACAAGAAGCGCCTCACCTACAAGGAGCAACGCGAACTTGAACAGCTCAACATCGACATTGAGGCCCTTAACCAGGAGAAAGCCGAACTGGATGCCCTGTTTGCCAGTGGCGAGACGCTGGATGATGTGGCAGCCAAGGCCGCCCGCTATCAGGAAGTCAAAGACCTGCTCGATGAGAAAGAGATGCGATGGCTGGAACTGATGAGTGATGAGTGAGGAGTGATGAGTGAGGAGTGAGAAATTGTGTTTGCGGATGCCTCTTTAAACTTTAAACCACGAGCGAAGCGAGGATGTACGGCCTGATTGACTGCAATAACTTTTTTGTCTCCTGTGAGCGTGTGTTTGACCCGCGGTTCAACGGGAAAAAGGTAGTTGTGCTGTCCAACAACGACGGCTGCGTCATCGCCCGCAGCAACGAGGCCAAAGCAGCCGGTATCCCCATGGGTTGTCCTGCTTTCAAAATCAAAGAGCATACCGACCCCCGCCAAGTCATCCAACTGTCGGCCCGTCACATCCTGTACCGCGACCTTTCAGACCGTGTGATGAGCCTGATGAGCCAAGAGGTCGATAACCTGAAACAATACTCCGTCGATGAGGCGTTCTTCACACTGCGGCGGCATGAAGAGGTGGAAACAAGCCACCGCAAGATGGCTGAACTCGTGAAACGGGTAAAGCAGTATGTCGGCATCCCCGTCAGCATCGGTTTTGCGCCATCGCGCACGCTAGCCAAGGTCGCCAATCACATCGCCAAACGAGACCCCCGTATCACCGACGGTGTCTATTGGCTTGTGCGCCCCGAGGCCATCGATATCATCCTGCAACGCACACCCATCGAGGATGTGTGGGGCATCGGTCGACGCTTGTCGGCTTCACTGCAGGCCCAGGGCATCAAGACGGCAGCCGATTTCGTCAAAATGCCGTCGTCACTGGTGAGGTCAAAATACTCGGTAACACTGGAACGCACGCAGCGCGAACTCATGGGCCATGATTGCCAGATAGCCAACCCCGTGGACATCGCCCACAAGTCGATCATGACATCACGCACCTTTGGCAAAGTGCTTACCGACCGCGACGAGATTGCCGATGCCATCGTCAGTTTTGCTGAGCGCACGGCACGGCAGTTGCGCGACGAGAACAGCGTGGCTGGCAGCATCATGACCTATGTCAGGGGCGACTACTTCCGCCAGGACCTGCCCTTCTATTCCAACTCTTGCCAACTGGTGCTCGACACGCCGACCAATGACACGATGACCATCGTAAGACAGGCGCTGAACGCTTTCAACAACATCTGGCGCGAAGGCTTCACTTACCGCAAGGCGGGCGTCATGGCGCTCGACATCCAGCACGGCGGAGGTATCCAACTCAATGTCTTTGACCCCGAAGACCATAGCAAGCTGCGCCGCCTGATGACCAGCATCGACTCCATCAACAACATGTATGGCCGCCGTTCCATCAGGCTTGCCCCCGGCATCCAGCGCGGCGAGTGGTCACCCAGCCAAAACCATTTCAATGCCGAGAGCCAGACACTGCATTTCTATACCGGCATGATGTACCGGTAGCAAGGACGGATGCCACACCCGCTTAACCACATTTCAGCATAAAAAAAGAAAAAAATTCAATTTTCTTTTGCATTGCCCTCAACTTGCATTAAATTTGTGGGTTTAAATCCAATTTTGCGATGCGCCGGTTTAAAGAAATCAGAAAAAGCCGTCTGCGTCCTGTCATCGCCGCAGTCGCCGTTATCCTTCTAGCAGGTTTGCTCATCGAAGGCTTGTCGCTGTTCCAGTTCCAGTACGCCCACCGCATGCTCGAGCAGGAACTGGACTATCGCGCCGAGAGCGAGTTAACTTTAAAGTCGGTGCGCGTGCGCGGTATGCTCAAGAGCAACGAGCACATGGTACGGAACTACATCTGGCCGATAAAGAGAAAACTGGACGATCCCAATGCCATCTACGATATCATGAAACGCATCGTGACGACCAATGATGATGTGATGGGTAGTTTTGTCGCTTTTGTCCCCAATTATTATCCCGGTCAAGGGCGGCTGCTTGAGCCCTGTGCATACCGCAGGGGTGACACCATCATCACCAAGCAACTGGCGGCGAACGGCTATGACTACACACGGCGTGAATTCTACAACCATTCAGTCGTGAACGGATTGTCGGGATGGAGCGACCCATATGTTGACACGCTTGCCAGCGGCACCGAAGTTGTGACCTATGCCACGCCTCTGACCGACGACAAGGGCAATGTCGTCGCCACCTTCGGCATCGACCTGTCCACCAAGGGCATCATTGATACCCTGAATATGAGACACAACCAAGCATCGACCTTTTTCATGTTGCTTACCGAGAGCGGCAGGCTGATTTCACAACCCGATAGCAGTCACACCAAATGGCACGATGTCGATGATGTGGTGAGGATGATCAACGACAGCACTTGTGAGCGCAAATCCAGCACAAGCGGACAAAGCAAGATTATCACTTTCCGAGACAGCGAGGACAACTCACTGGGCTATATCTATCATGCATTCATGAAGGGACGGCCCCACTGGCAGGTGGTGATGGTGTGCTATGACAACGAGGTGTACGGCAAACTCAAAGCAATGAGGCGCAACTCCATACTGATGATGCTGGGTGGTTTCTCGTTGCTGGGCTTTATCCTCTTCCGCTTCAACCGCAATGTGCGGCGCCTCCACAAGTCTAACCTGAACAAGGAACGCACCGACAGCGAACTGCGCATCGCCCAACGCATACAGTCTGAGATGCTGCCCAGTGAGCCAATCAGTAATAGCGAGGTGGATGTGAGCGGACGGCAGATAACCGCTCTGGAAGTGGGCGGCGACCTGTATGACTACTTCATCCGAGATGAGAAACTGTTCTTCTGCATCGGCGATGTAAGCGGCAAGGGCATTCCCTCCTCGCTGGTCATGGCAGTCGTGCACAGTCACTTCCGCACCAGTGCACAGCATGAGAGCAACCCCAGCCGCATCATGTGGGACATCAACCTCACAGCCTGTCAAGGCAACGAGACCAATATGTTCGTGACACTGCTGATTGGCGTGCTGGACCTGCCGACGGGACGACTGCGCTACTGCAATGCCGGTCACGACGCCCCCCTGATTATCGCCGACACAGTGACGACGCTGAATGTGAACGCCAACCTGCCGGTCGGTGTGGACAACGATTTCAAGTATGCTACACAAGAAACCATACTGCCCAGAGAATGCACCCTGCTGCTTTATACCGATGGACTGACCGAAACTGCCGACAGTGACCGAAACCTGTACGGTCTGCAGCGCATCATAGACACCGCCAAGGTCTGCCAGCAGCAAGGCAAGACCTCGCCCGATGCCCTCATGGACGCGATGCAGGCCAGTGCTGCGGATTTTGCAGGCAAAGCACAACAGAACGATGACCTGACAATGCTGACCGTCCATTATCACCTCCCCGAGGAGGTGCTCCAGCTGGACGAGCGTCTCGACCTGAATAACGAATTGAGTGATGTGCACAAGCTTACCCAATTTGTTAAATCAGTCACGACGAGATTAAACCTTGACTCCTCACTATCGTCTCAAATCATGCTTGCCGTCGAAGAGGCCGTCGTCAATGTCATCAACTACGCCTATCCCATAGGCACACAGGGCAGCATACTGCTCGAAGCAAAAGCCACCGAAGAATGGCTGAAGCTCATCATCACCGACGAGGGCAAGGCCTTTGACCCCACACCGCGCGGCGATGTGGATACCGCGCTGAGTGCCGAGGAGCGTCCCATCGGCGGATTGGGCATCCTGCTGGTTCAGCGTCTGATGGACAGCATCAACTATGAGCGAGTTGACGGCAAGAACATTTTGACGCTGAAGAAGAATATAGGGCTTGTACATAGTTAGGTGTTGACCGACGACTAGCAACAAGAAATCAAGAAATACTATAACAATAATAATTTATTAAAGAAATTATGAAAATCACGATTGAAGAACAGGCTGATTACACGCTGGTAACCCTGATAGGGTCGCTTGACACTGCTACCGCCATCGAGGCCGACAGCATTTTAAAGCCCATTACCGAAGGCGAAGGCAAAGACATCGTGTTTGAATGCGAGCAGCTGGAGTATATTGCCTCCAGCGGCCTGCGCATCCTGCTGGATGTACTCAAAAAAACCAAGGCCAAAGGACACAAGGTCGTCCTGCGCAATGTTAACGACGACATCAAGAATGTGTTCAACATCACGGGGTTCATCAACCTGTTTGAGTTTGAATGAACACCACATGACAATGAAACATATCAAAATCATTAAACGATGGCTACTGGCAGTCATCGCCATTTCGGCCATCGGTGCTTCAGGGCAGCCCTCCATTGACTCAGTACCCGAGCAGCAAAACCTGTTGAATGTGGATGTGCAGTTTTTGGGACGAGGCGAGGCGCGCTACGGCGGTCTGCCTGCCTCATCCACCGAGGTGGACGAGTTTGGGTATGAAGTTGCGAACGGCAAGGTGCCGACATCCAATTTCTTGCTCAGCCGCACGCGTCTTCCCATCAATTTCAAGCGGGATTGGCTTGAAGTCCAAGTGACACCGCAGCATTCCGGCGTGTGGGGGCAAGAGGGAAAAGGCTCCTTCAACCTGTATGAGTCCTGGGTGAAGATGGACACACGATTCGGCATGTTTGCACAATTGGGACGCGTGGCTCTCAACTACGATGACGAGCGCATCATCGGCTCCGATGACTGGGCGATGGCTTCTTCATCCCACGATATCTTGCGTTTGGGATATGAAGGGCATGGCCACAAGGCCCACATCATTCTTGCCTATAACCAGAATTCCAAAGTGGTGAACAGCGGCGGATCCATCTATGAGGACGGCGCACAGCCTTACAAGACTATGCACACGCTCTGGTATCATTATGATTTTCCCCGCACACCGCTGGGTGCATCATTACTCATCATGAATACCGGCATGCAGAGCGAGTTGGATGAAATGAAGGACAGAACCTGGTTCCAGCATCTGGTAGGTGGATATGTGTCTTTTCAGCCCCAGCACTGGAGAGCAGAGGCTTCCTATTATAACCAGTTCGGCAAAAACGAGAATGGAGTCAAGATCAAGGCATGGATGGCCAGTGGCAAAATCACCTATACGCCCACCCCTAAATTAGATATCATAGCGGGCTATGACTACTTGAGCGGTGACAAGTATTTTGCCGTTCCCACAGGGCACAATGTGGGTATGATACGCCATGATGTCATCAAGGGCTTCAGCACAGTCTATGGCTCTCACCACAAGTTCTACGGAGCGATGGACTTCTTCTATGTGAGCGCTTATCATAACGGATTCACTCCAGGCCTGCAGAATGCCTATATCGGTGCCACTTTCAGACCTGTGAACAGATTGATGCTCAATGCCAGTTACCACTACTTTGCCACAGCCACTGACCTTGAGGACATGGATATGTCCCTGGGACATGAGATAGAGTTTCAGGGTGGCTATGCCATTGCCCGCGATGTGAAACTGTCGGCAGGTGCCTCATTCATGTGGGGCGGCAAGACCATGGAACGCCTGAAACGCTCCGCTACAAAGACCAACATGCGCTGGGGGTGGATTTCAATTGTAATCACCCCGCGGATCTTCTCAACCAAATGGTGAAAACCCTAACTAAAACAAGTATATGAAACTTACAGCACCCTTATCCAAATCACAATTTGGAATCTATGTGGAGTGTGCGGGTCACAAGAGAGAGCCATTCTACAATCTCCCTTATATCTATGTGCTTGACCGCAGTCTGGACGCTGAGCGCCTGCTTGCCGCTATCGAGACGGCATTCAAAGCCCACCCCACCCTCTTTACCCGCATCCAACTGGACGGCAACGGTGACCCTGTCCAAACGATTGACATGGACAACGAACAGTGGTCGCTGGAGATAAGGGACATCGCTGATATCGAACTAGAGAAAAACCGGCTGGTCACGCCATTTGACCTGGACGGCGGGCGCCTGTTCCACACTGAGCTCCTGCGTAACGACGAGCATTATTACCTCTTTCTCGACTATCACCATATCATCGTCGACGGCACATCGATGCAGATCATGCTGCAAGATATCGACAAGGCTTACCGAGGTGAGGACATCCCGGCCGAGGAATTGACGCTCATGGACATTGCCCTCGATGAAGCCTCAAAACGCGAGACCCCGGCATTTGAAGAGGCCAAGCTGTGGTATGCCGCCAATTTTGACTGCAGTGACACCTTCACGCAGTTCTTGCCCGATCTGGAAGAGCCCGAGCACAGCGAAGACCATCTGCTGCGCACCCTGTCGATTGACATGGCGCGGGTGGAGGACTACTGCAAACACAACGGCGTGTACAAGAGCACCCTGTTCACGACAGCATATTCCTTCCTGCTGGCCAAGTTCAACAACGAGCAGGAATCGCTGTTCACTACCGTGTACAACGGGCGCAGCGACAAGCGCTTCTCCCGTTCAATCGGCATGGCGGTGAAGACCTTGCCCGTATATGCCAAGTTCACCCCCGAGCATAAAGTGCTAGACCTGTTGATGAGGGCACAAGAGCAGATGAGCGGTTGTCGCCAACACGAAATTTACACCTACAGCGACTTGATGACCGACCTCAATCTGCAGAGCAACTCGATGTTCGCTTGGCACGGCCAATTGTTCGACAACGAGACGATGGGCGGCAAACCCATGCAGACCATACGCATCGGCAACAGCACGCTCGATGCATCGTTCTACATGAAAGTGTTCATCCAGGACAACAAGATGCAGGTCAAGGCCGAATATAACGCCAATGAATATTCCCGCGAGTTGATCAGCCAGATTTTGGAGAGTTACGAGGCTGTGCTCGAGGGATTCCTCACACAAGAGTATTTGCGCGATATCAACATAGCCACGGCCCATCAGGTGGCTGTTCTTGACAGTTTCAACCCAGGCGATTTGGACTATGACGACAGCCAGACCATTGTCTCGCTGTTCCGCCAGCAGGTCGAGGCCACTCCTGACCATGTGGCTGCCGTCTATATGGACAAACGCTTCACCTATGCGCAGGTCGACGCAATCAGCGACCGCATCGCCGCATTCATCGCCGACAAGGGCTTGGGTGCCGAGGATGTCGTCTCGGTGCTGATTCCCCGCAGCGAATGGATGCCCATTGCCTCGATAGGTGTGCTGAAAGCCGGCTGTGCCTACCAGCCTCTCGACCCGAGTTATCCCAAGGAGCGACTCAACTTCATGATGCAGGACGCCAACGCCAAACTGCTTATTGCCGACGAGGAACTGCGCCCCATCGTTGATGAGTACCAGGGCGAAGTGCTGCTGACCAAGGACATCATGGCGCTGCCTGACGCTGTTGCACCCCAAGTGGACATCACGCCCGACCAACTATTCATCCTTCTTTATACTTCGGGCTCGACAGGCGTGCCCAAGGGTTGCCAGTTGACACACCGCAATCTTGTGGCCTTCTGCCACTGGTACCAGTATCTATACCATCTCGCGCCGGAACACAAAGTGGCAGCCTATGCCAGTTACGGTTTCGACGCATGCATGATGGACATGTACCCCGCATTGACCTGCGGTGCAACCATTCATATCGTCCCCGAGGAGTTGCGCCTTGATCTCATTGCCCTCAACGATTATTTCGAGAAAAACGGCATCACCCACTCGTTCATGACGACGCAAGTGGGCTACCAGTTCGCCACCAGTGTAGAGAACCACTCGTTGCAGTATCTATCGACCGGCGGTGAGAAACTGGCATCTCTCACGCCGCCAGAGGGGTTCAAGTTCTACAACATCTATGGCCCCACCGAGACCACGGTTTTCATCACCTACTACCATGTCGACAAGAAGATGAAGGAAATTCCCATCGGCAAAGCGCTGAAGAACATGCGCTTATACATCGTTGATCCCCAGGGTCACCGCCTGCCGGTGGGGGCCGCAGGAGAATTGTGGGCCGCAGGTCCACAGGTGAGCCGCGGCTACTTGAACCGTCCCGAGAAGACTGCCGAGGTGTATATCGACAATCCTTTCACCAGCGAGGAAAAATATGCCCGCATCTACCGCACAGGCGACATCGTGCGTTATCTGCCCTCGGGCGACATCCAGTTTGTGGGACGCCGTGACGGACAGGTCAAGATACGCGGTTTCCGCATCGAACTCAAGGAGGTGGAAAGCATCATCCGCGAGTTCCCGGGCATCAAGGATGCTACCGTGCAGGCCTTTGACGAAGAGGGTGGCGGCAAATTCATCGCTGCCTACATCGTGAGCGACGACAAGGTGGACATCAATGCCTTAAACAATTTCATCATGGAGGAGAAACCGCCCTATATGGTGCCTGCCGTGACGATGCAAATCGATGCCATCCCCCTGAACCAGAACCAGAAGGTAAACAAGCGTGCCCTGCCCAAGCCCGAGAAGAAAGCGGCAGCGGCTGAAAATGTCAATGTGCCGATGAATGTGCTGGAGCAGGAATTGCACAAGATAATTGGCGACATCGTCAACAACACCGACTTCGGCGTGACCACTGTGCTGGGCTATGCCGGGCTGACCTCCATCTCGGCCATCAAACTGGCCGTGCAGGTCAACAAACGCTACGGTGTGACCCTCGACTCCCGCAGTCTGGTGAAGACCGGCACTATCCAGTCGATAGAGAACGAAATCCTGAAGCAGATGCTTGCAGGCGGCGCCACTCCCGCTGTGGCCGAGACGCCCAAATCCGCCGAAACCAGAACCAGCGCACCGCTGTCCTATGCCCAGACAGGCGTTTATTTTGACTGCCTGAAGAATCCGGCATCCACCATCTATAACATTCCCTATCTGCTCTCATATCCCGAAGGTACCGACGCAACGAGCCTTGCCGATGCCACCAAGCGCGTCATCGAGGCGCATCCCGAGTTGAGCGTCCACTTCACGACCGAGGGCAACACCATCCTCCAGACGACCGAGGGCAGTGTTCCTGTCGAGGTGCCCATCACCGAGATGAGCGAGCAGGAACTGACGGTACACAAGAAGGAGTTTGCGCGTCCCTTTGATTTGCAGAAGGCTCCGCTCTACCGTGCCGAAGTGGTTAAGACCCCTGCTGGCGTCAATCTGCTGCTTGATGTACACCACCTGGTATTTGACGGCGGGTCGGCCGACCTGCTCATCCGTCAAATCAGTGATGCCATCGAGGGCAAGTCGGTCGAGAAAGAATCCTATAACTACCTGGACTTCGTCACCGACCAGCAAGCCGCCGAGGAAACTGAAACATTCAAGGCCTCACAGCAGTTCTTTGCCGAGAAACTACAGACCTGTGAGGGCTCCAGCGAGATACCTGCCGACCTGCCCACAAGCAATCATCAGGGCTATATCGGCGAGGCAGTCTGCGCTGTGGACCATGACAAGGTGTCCGCCTTCTGCCGCCAGCAGGAAATAACGCCTGCCCATCTGTTCCTCGCAGCCACCTCCTATGTGGTGTCACGATACACCAATAACCGCGAGGTCTATCTGAGTACCGTGAGCAGTGGCCGCAGCAACCTCAAGATAGCCGACACCGCGGGCATGTTTGTCAACACGCTCGCCTTGGGTATGAACATCGAGGATGTGAGCGTCAGCGATTTCCTCAGACAGGCTTGTGACACCTTCGACCAGACGCTGCGACACGAGGATTACCCCTTTGCCCGCATCGCCACCGACTACGGTTTCCGTCCCTCTATCGCTTATGCCTACCAGGTGGGCGTGCTCTCGCAGTACACCGTCAAAGGCAAACCTATCGGCCAGGAGTTGCTGGAACTCAAAGTTCCCAAGTTCAAGATCAACATCAAGATAGAATCACGCGGCGTGGTCGTGCAGTATGACGACTCGGCTTACAGCGACCGCGTGGGCGAAGGGCTGGCACAAAGCATAGTTGCCGTGGCCACCAGGATGATTGAACATCCCGAGTCGCCATTGCGCCGATTGTCGATTGTGAGCGACAGCGAGGAAGAAGAACTAGGCAACTTGCGCCAGACTGCCGTGGGCGATGCTCCATTCACTTTCTTCCATGACTGCATCGGTCATTTTGCGCAGTCGCAACCCGACCTCGAGGCACTGGTAGCCTGTGACGCGACATTCACTTACCGGGAGATGGACGAGACCACGACACGCATCGCCGCCGCACTGCAGCACAAGGGCGTGAAGGCCCGCGACCGTGTGGCCCTGCTGCTGCCACGCACCAGCAGGCTCATCTTGGCACTCTTCGGCGTGCTCAAGTCGGGTGCTGCCTACATCCCGTGTGACCCCGAATATCCCGCCGACCGCGTGAAACTCATCCTCGAGGACAGCGAGGCCCGATACATCATCACAACAGCCGACCGCATCGACAGCGTACCCGCCGACAAGGCCATCAATGTCGAGGACCTGCTAGCGGCACATGACGAGTACCGGAAGCCAGACCTCACCCCTGACGACCTGGCCTACCTGATTTACACCAGCGGGTCGACTGGGCGCCCCAAGGGCGTGATGCTGCATCACCGCGGCATCTGCAACTACCTCTACGGCCATCCGGCCAATGTCTTTGCCAACGGAGTGCTCACCGACGCTACACGCGTGTTGAGCGTGACCACAATCTCCTTTGACGCCGCCCTGCAAGACACCGGTATGGCCTACTACAACGGCAAGACACTCATCGTCGCCACCGAGGAGCAGGCCAACAACCCGCTCCAACTGGCCCAACTCATCAACGAGCAACGCATCGACATGGTGTCGGGCACCCCTTCGCGATGGCAGACATGGCTCACCAGCGACGACTTTGCACGGGCCATCAGCAATATCAAGATTTGCCGTGCGGGTGGTGAAAAGTTCTCTGACCAATTGCTGGAGCAGATGCGATCGGTCACCACAGCGCGCATCTTTAACTGCTATGGTCCCACCGAGATTACCGTGGCGTCCAACAACAAGGAACTCACCCATGCCCAGGTTGTCACCGTGGGCAAGCCGCAGTTGAATGTCAAGGAGTTCATCGTTGATGCCGATGGCAACGAGTTGCCTGTTGGCGTAGTTGGCGAACTCTACATCGGCGGCCGCGGCGTGGCTCATGGCTACAACAACCTGGATGAAATGACCAGAGAACGCTTCATCGACTATCATGGCGAGCGCATCTACAAGTCGGGCGATTATGCCAAGTGGCTCCCCGACGGCGATGTGGTCATTCTGGGACGCACCGACCACCAAATCAAGTTGCGCGGACTACGCATCGAGCTGGGCGAGATCGAGAATGTCATGCTCAAGGTCGAGGGCATGAAGAAAGTCGTGATCCTCATCCGCAAACTGGGCGGCAAGGAGCACCTGTGTGCCTATTATACGGCCGACCGGGAAATTGCCCCTGACGCATTGAAGGCCGAGATTTCCAAGAGCCTGACGCAATACATGGTACCGACGGCCTACCTGCAACTGAAGGAGATGCCCATGACGCCCAACGGCAAGACCGATGTCAAGGCGTTGCCCGAACCCGAACTGGCCATCAGTTCGGCCTATGAGGCGCCAGTCAACGAGACCGAACGCACCTTCTGCAACATCTTTGCCGATATCCTGCAAATGGATAAGGTGGGCGCCACCGACAACTTCTTTGAGCTGGGCGGGACCTCGCTCGTCGTGACCCGCGTCATCATCGAGGCCGACAAGGCTGGCATACATGTAGCCTATGGTGACTTGTTTGCCAACCCGACACCCCGCAAACTCGCTCGCCTGATTACCGGCGAGAGTGCCGATGAGGGCGATGACGAGGTGACCGGATTTGACTACACCGCCATCAACACCCTGCTCGAGAAGAACACGCTCGACAGTTTCCGTAACGGAGAACGCCAGTCGTTGGGCAATGTGCT
Source organism: uncultured Prevotellaceae bacterium (assembly GCA_900322135.1). GTDB lineage: Bacteria > Bacteroidota > Bacteroidia > Bacteroidales > Muribaculaceae > Sodaliphilus. Next base: position 5,567 of record ONYP01000016.1, on the reverse strand, counting down.
GCTGACAGGTGCCACCGGCTATTTGGGCATCCACATCCTGCGCGAACTCATCGACTCTGACGCCGAGAACATCTACTGCCTTGTGCGCGGCAAGAATCTTGAGGCTGCCGAAGGCCGCTTGCGCGCCATGCTGTTCTACTATTTCTCGGATTCATTCAAGAGCCTGTTCGGCAACCGCCTGCACATCGTCTTGGGCGATGTGACCAGCGAATTCGGCGAGGGCCTGAATGTAGATACCATCTTCAATTGCGCTGCCATCGTGAAACACTTCAGCGAGGGCACCGAAATCGAGGATGTCAACATCGGCGGTGCTCAACGCTGCGTGGACTACTGCCTGAAGACGGGTGCCAAACTCGTCCATGTATCTACCGCCAGCACGCGCGGCCTATGGGCCGGTGAGGTCAAGAGCGACATCTTCACCGAGCAGCGCTTGTACATGGGCCAGTTCCTGGGCAACAAATACATCTATTCCAAATTCATGGCCGAGCGCCTGATTCTCAACGCCGTGGCCAATCACGGATTGAATGCCAAGATCATGCGTGTAGGCAACCTGGCTGCCCGCTCGACCGATGGCGAGTTCCAGGCCAACTTCGCAACCAATTCGTTCATGGGCCGCATCAAGGTCTATAACATGCTGGGATGCTGCCCCCACAGCATGCGCAACAAGCAGGTGGAATTCTCACCCATCAACGAGGTGGCCCACGCCATCGTACTGCTGAGTTCTACGCCCAAGGAGTGCACCGTGTTCCATCCCTACAATATCCATGGCCAGTTCCTGGGCGATGTGCTCATGGGACTCACCACGGTGGGCGACGGTGTGCGGTTTGTTGAGCAGGAGGAATTTGCCGAGGTCATGGAGCGAGCCAAGGAAGACCCGCAAAAGGCTAAACAGTTGTCCTCACTTCTCGCCTATCAAGACATGGCCCATGGCCAGAAGACGACCGATGTGAAGCGCGACAACGACTACACCACCCAGGTACTCTACCGCCTGGACTTCGCATGGTCGCCGACATCGTGGGACTATGTGGAGCGCATGCTCACTGCCATTGGCGGATTCGGATTCTTTGAATAACATATAAACAAGAATAATAACAATGAAGACCATTTCAGTTGAAGAAGCCAAACGCCTCGTTGCCGAGGGCGAACAAATGACTATTGCCCAGCGTGCAGAAGTGAGATGCCAACGCCTGCACGAACTGGTGAACTATGCAAAAGAAAACTCGCCCTATTTTGCCAACCTGTATGCCAACATACCTGAGGATTTTGAACTCACCGACCTGCCTGTCACCGAAAAGCCTGTGCTTGTAGCCAACTTTGACGACTGGGTGACCGACCGTCGCATCAACAAGGACATGGTGACCCGGTATCTGGAGCGTGATGCCGAGAAAGACCGTTCGCTGCTGCTGGATGAGTACACGGCCCTCCACACCTCTGGCAGCACAGGCAATCCGTTGCTCATGGTGCGCGATGACTACCATAACAAGATTCATGCACAACTCCTTGCACAGCGCTTGTTGAAAGGCACTACCCCCGACATGCTGTCTATCGCCAAGCATCGCCGCGCCTCGGTCATCTCCATGTCGAAAGGTGCCTCCAGTTACGGCGCATTCCTCCGCATCAAGGCCAACAACCCCGAGTATGCCGACAACCTGCTGGGCATCAATGTTATAGAAAGCGTGGACAGCATTGTGAAGAAACTCAACGATTTCCAGCCTGAAACCATGGCCGGCTATCCCTCGATGATGGTCCAACTGGCTGTTGAGCAGTTGCAAGGCCGCCTTCACCTGTCACTCAAGCACTTGGTTACATCGGCCGAGACCCTTACCGAAGAGAATTGGGCATTGTTGCGTCAGGCCTTCCAGTGCCCCGTGGGCAACAACTACTGCATGACCGAGGGCGGCGAGGTTGCCATGACCCACAACTGTCCGCACCTCCACATCAACGACGATTGGATTATCGTTGAACCCGTGGATGCCGACCGCCGCCCGATCAACGATCCTGAAGAGTGGTCGCAAGGCGTTCTCATCACCGACCTCAGCAACTTTATTCAGCCCGTAATCCGCTACTATGTGAATGACATGGTGCGCGTTGTCCCGTCGGACGAGACATGCTCCGACCTGCCCATCCTCAAGGTCCAGGGCCGCACATTCCCCATGTTCATGGCTGGCGGCAAGAAATACAGTGTGGCCGGGCTGTTCTCCAAGGCAAAAGTGTGGCCCGACCTGGTGAATTACCAGTTTGTCCAGGCCGATGATAACACTATCGAGGTGAGAGGCGTGTGCAAGAGCGACCCTGCCCAGGTGTTATCGTCGTTGTGCGTCCGCCTCAAGGAATTCATGGCCGAGATGGGATGTCCCGATGCCCGTTTCACCTGGTCGACCGAACCCCTTATTCCCAACAAGCGAGGAGGAAAGATTTCACTCTATGTCAATAACCAGAATTAAGTATAATAGTGTTTTATCGTTATGACTAACGAAGAAAAATCGGCCCTATCCACCCAATTTAGCCGTTTCCTGTGGTCGTCGGTACTCATCACCTTGTCAGGATGTCTGGGTAATGTTGTCGATGGCATTATCGTGGGCAACCTCATCGGTCAGGACGGTGTGAGTGCCATCAACCTCTCCAAACCCGTTGTGCAACTTTACATGACCCTCAACCTGCTGCTGGGCATGGGGGCAAGCATGATTGTCGGCAACGCCCTCGGCAAGAAGGACAACACGCGTTCAACCTATGTTTTCACATTGGCCATCATCATCAACCTGGTGATTGGTCTGATTTTCACCGTGGTCGGCCTTACTGCCAATTCCAGCGTTGCCCGTCTACTGTGCAACAATGAACTCCTCTTGAAGCCATCTGAGGAGTACCTGCTGCCCATGCTCCTGGGAGCCCCTGCCTACATGATGATGTGGACTTTCAGTGCCATGATCAGCGTCGACGGCAGTCCACGCTTGGCATCCATGGCCATCATTATTGACAACGCCGTCAATCTGTCGCTCGACCTCGTATTCATCTCCCTGTTCGGCTGGGGCATCACGGGATCGTCGATGGCAACCGTTGTGGGTCATCTCGTGGGTATTGCCATCATGATGCGCCACTTCAAGTACAAGAGCAACACGCTGCATTTCTCACTCAAGCATAATCAACCTGAATTCTTTAAAATCGTTTCCCAGGGAGCGCCGCTTGCGGTAGCGTCAATATGCTTGACACTGCTGTTACTGACGGCCAATACCACCGTGTTGTCGACACTGGGACGCGCAGGTATTTTTGCCTTTGCCGTCTGCATGAACCTGTTGCAGATTTATAACCTGTTTGTTGCAGGCACTTGCCGCACATTGCAATCGCTTGGTGCCATCCAAGCGGGTACGGGCAACAACGAGGCGTTCTCATTTGTGGTGCGCAAATCACTGCGATTCATCACCATATCGATGGGCATCACCTGTCTGCTGGTACTGATTTGGCCATCTATCATCAGCCTGCTGTTTGGTGCCGAGGATGCCGCGTCGGCCGACGAGTGCAACCGTGCCCTGAGGATATTCGCCTTGAGTTTCATCCCGTTCTGCTACATCTATGTGCTGATGATCATCTATAAACTCTATGGTCAGCACAGCATGGCGCTGTTCATCTCTTTTGCCCTGTCGCTCACAGTCATTCCCGTGTTGTGGGTGATGGCCAAGTGGATGCCCCAGTACATCTGGTACAGTTACCTCATCGCCTATCTGATTGAGGGCATTATCATCTTCGCCCTGCACAAGGGTCGCCACATTCAGTGGAAGTTAGAAGTTAGGAGTTAGAAGTTAGAAGTTAGGAGTTAGGAGTTGGCAACCGACAGACAAGGTCCAAAGTCTTTAAAAATGATTTACATCGATGACCATATCATGGATTTTGACCTGCAACAGGCACTGTCGCAGGTGAGTGCCCAGCGGCGGGAGCAAGCACAGCGTTACCGCCATGAGCGCGACCAGCGGCTGAGCGTGGCTGCCTACCGGTTGCTGCAGCAGGCCTTGCTGACTGAACACGGCATTCAGCAGCCGCCCGTCCTGGCTTATGGTGCCAACGGCAAACCATTGCTTGCCGAGTGGCCCCACATCCACTTCAGCCTGAGCCATTGCCGTGAAGCGACAGCCTGTGTGGTGAGCGACAAGGCCGTGGGCATCGATATCGAGAGCATTGATCATTATGACGAGGCGGTGGCGGCACAGGTGATGAATGAGGACGAACTGCTCCATATCCACGCTGCCCCTGCTCCTGCCATTGCGTTCACGCGCCTGTGGACGATGAAGGAAAGCCTCTACAAACTCACTGGCGGCGACCCCGGAGCAGACATCCTCCAGTTGCTTGCCACAAGAGAACTTTACGACTTTAATACCATTTTCCTGCCCCATTGCGTATGCACCGTGTGCCGGCAGCAAAACCTCCACAACCACGATTGACATGACTGAAGACCGCAAACTACCACATCCTCTCGTTTCCATCATCCCGATAGTCATCCTGATCGGGTTGCTGGCCGTTGTAATTGCCCTGTTCGGCAGCGATGCGCTGAGCGGCGGTAGCCAGATTGCCCTGCTCATCGGCCTCGCCGTGTGTGTGCTGATTTCCATGACTTGCTACCACACGCCCTGGAAGACATTTGAGCGGCAGATGACCAAAACGCTGGGCGATGTGTCAATCACACTGCTCATCCTGCTGACCGTGGGCATGCTCTCTGGGTCGTGGATGGTGAGCGGTGTGGTGCCCACCCTTATCTACTATGGTGTTCAGATTCTGTCTCCCAAGTTCTTCCTGGTAAGTGCTTGCATCATCTGTTCGCTGGTCTCGCTGCTGTCGGGCAGTTCTTGGACCACCATCGCCACCATCGGCGTGGCTCTGTTGGGCATCGGGCAAGCCCTGGGCGTTAGCGAGGCGTGGACCGCCGGAGCCATCATCTCGGGTGCCTATTTCGGCGACAAGATGTCCCCGTTAAGCGACACGACCATCCTGGCCTCATCGTCGGTCAGGGGCGACATCTTTGACCACATCCGCTACATGGTGCTGACCACCGCGCCCTCGATACTGATCACGCTGGTCATCTTCCTGGTCACGGGCCTGGTGATGAACGGCGAGGGTGCATTGCACATCGAACAATATACCGACGGGCTGGCCGGAACCTTCAACATCTCGTTATGGACCCTGCTGGTGCCGCTCATCACGGGCATCCTCATCGCACGCAGGGTGCCGTCGCTGATGGTTTTGTTCATTTCGTCTATTCTTGCGGGCGTGACCGCGGTGATTTTCCAGCCCCACATCCTGTGCCAGATAGCCAACGACGCTTCGCTGGGCAATGTGGCGGCCATTGTCAAGGGACTGGCCATCACCTTCTATGGCTCGACTGCGGTACAGACCGGCTACGATGCGCTCAACGACCTGGTTTCGACAGGCGGCATGGCGGGTATGCTCAATACGATATGGCTGATTCTCTGTGCCATGTGCTACGGCTCGGCCATGGTGGCAAGCGGCATGATTGAGAGTATCACGACTGTCATCGTTCGCTGGGTGCGCACCCGTGTGGCCCTGGTATCGTCGACCGTCGG
>ONYP01000076.1 GCA_900322135.1 uncultured Prevotellaceae bacterium | reverse complement strand
ACCGAGATGTACTTGCGGTCGCCCACCAGAGCCAGCAGGGTCTTCACATCCACATCCTCGCAGTGGCACACAAATGCCTTGCCCTCCTCGGGGTTGGTGAGCGGACGCAGATTCAGTGGCTCGGGATAGCGCTCCTTGAGGATGAAGCCCTTGATCTGGTTCAGGTCGTCGACCTCGGTAGCCTGCACGCGTGCCACATCGGTCTTGTTGTCCTTCTGCCCACCTTGGCGCCGTTGTCATCAACCAGGAATACCTCTTTGCCCTCTTCCACGGCATATTCCACGGGCAGGAACACCACATTCTTGCGCTTGTCGTAGCCGAAGATGGCCAGACCGGGACAGTGGTTCACGCACTGCATGCAGCCGATGCACTTGTCGTAGTCGACCATGGGCACCGACGAGGTGGTGGGCTTGGTGATGGCACCCTGCGGGCAGGCAAAGGTGCAGGGGTTGCAGGCGAAGCCGTACAGGCAGTTGATCTGCACATAGGGTTTTGCAGCCATGCGCTCCTCGCTGGGGACGCGCGGCTGCTCGAGCAGACGCACGGGACGCTGCTGCGAGTCGATATACTGGCGGGAAACCTCCAGATAATCCTCATAGGGGAAACGGATACCCAGTTCCTGGGCTACCTCATAGGCCACCTGCTTGCCGCGCAGCACGGCGCTGGTGCCCTCGCCGATGCGGACGGCATCGCCGGCACCATAAACATTGCGCCCGAACACCGAACGGCCCTTCACGAGCAACTGGTTGTCGGGAATCAGACCCGTGCAGATGTTGATGATGTCGATGTCGTCAATCACCTGCTCGGTGCCTGGAATGGGCTGGAAATTCTTGCACTCGGCAATCACAGCACCGGTAACGCCGGTGTAGTCCTCGTTGGGGATAGCGCGGATGAGCACATGTGAAGTCATGATGGGAATGCCCAGTCGGCGCACGCGGTTGGCCTGGACGGGGAAACCACCCTCGTGGTCCATACCCTCGATGATGGCCTTGATAGTCGCACCGGCCTGCATGGCCTGGTAACTGGTCAAGTAGCCGATATTGCCGGCACCCACGGTGAGCACGCGCTTGCCCAGCAGGGTGTGTTCCTGGTTCATCATCTTCTGGAACACAGCAGCGGTATAAACGCCCGGCACATCATCGTTCTCGAACACGGGCATAAACGGCACGGCACCGGTAGCCACTACCAAGTGGTCGGCGTCGATGTAACTTACCTCCTGGGTGACGATATTCTTCAGGGCGATGCGGCGGCCTTCGAGCAGGTCCCACACGGTGTTGTTCAACAGGATGCCGTCGTGGTTGTCACCGGCGAGTGTCTTGGCGATGTCAAAACCGCGCATGCCACCAAACTTCTGCTCCTTCTCGAAGAAGAAGAACTGGTGGGTCTGCATATTGAACTGGCCACCCTCGGTAGCGTTGTTGTCCACGACGATGTTGGGAATTCCTAGGGCAGTGAGTTGCTCGCGGCAAGCCAGACCGGCAGGGCCACCACCGATGATGGCTACCGTGGTCTTGTAGATCTTGGTCTCGCCGGCGGTGCGGGGTTTGCCCTCGGGCATGTAGTCCTTGGGAATCTCGCGCACCTCTTTCACGCCGTCAACGCTGGTTATGCAGATGCGGCGCACCTGGCCGTCGACGAGCATCTCGCAGGCACCGCACTTGCCGATGCCGCACTCCAGGCTGCGGTTGCGGCCCGTGGTGCTGTGGCTGTGCACGATTAATCCTGCCTGATGAAGGGCAGCGGCGATGGTTTTGCCTTTCTGGCCACGCACGGTTCTCCCTTCAAACTGAAATTCCACGAATTCTTCTTTTGGAAGGTCAAGAATAGGATGATTTTCTATCTTATACATGTTAACTGGTTTATATGGTTATTGTTTCTGAGTCAGCATTTTACCTTCATCTTTGGCGAACTATTATGATGCCATAATCAGCTGCAAGCCTGTTTGTGTATTGCTAGAAGTCAAGCGTTCCTTGCCATGTCGCCGTCATCATTCATTGGTCGGCCTTTTGCCAAAGAACAACCGCAAATATACACAATATTCTATTGCAACGCCCCTTTTAACAGCATTTTTTTACGCAAGGGGTCATTATGGCACGAGATGACTTGATGTACATTTCACCGGAATGGTTGTTTCCACTGCTAATATTCACTGATGGCGTCAAGGGAAAAGTTGTTTATCGCTAATGCTCAGGAATTTTTGAAAGAAAAGACCTGGCTAAAGAGCGAGTATCATTTATTATAAAGGGAGAACTGGATATTGATGCATGGATATGGAAATCCAATGGGCTGGCAACATGCGTTGATCGTCCTATTAATGACGATGACAGACCTGTTGACATCAATCCTTGGTGAAGATTTGTATCGACAATAATTGTATCGACCGGAGAGACGAAAAGCAAGAACTTCCCCAGCAATCTACCAGCAGGAAACAGAAAAGGTGCTGCAATCTATTGATTGTCAGCACCTTGTACCCAGAGCCGGATAGCGACCGCCATCATCAATACTGACCGAGAATCATCTAATACAACAGATAATCAACCCATTACACCACATCATCTGCGATTTTCAGTGATTGCCATAGAACCCCAACTGTCCCAATGTTCAAGTAATGTTCAAGTAAAATGGGGCTTGATTACACATCATTGCTCTCTGAGAAGACGATGAATGCTTGATAGTGAATGTTACTTTCTGCGACTCTGCCACCATGTTCTAAGCAAAGGCCTATTTCTTGTCAATGAAGTTAATAGGTAACCGAGCAAGAGAAGTAAAACTATGATGGAAAACGACGATAAAGAAGATTGTGCGTCGAATGGGTGATCTGGGGCCACACCATATTCTATAAACTCATCGAATATTACCCATAAAAATATACCACATACCATCATAAAAGAATGACGCCAAAGTGTTCCCCACACCCCAAAGCCAAATATCTGTTTATAAGCGACAAAGTAGTATACAGCATAAAGAATCAGTCCTGATGATGCAATCATATCCTCTGAAGCGCCGCATAATAATCCCAATGAATAAACAAACAATTCTATCATGATTTCCAATGTGGACATGAATACCGTAATAAAGAAGGCCTTAGGTATTGAGAGATGTGAGAAATTCGGGGAATTTTGGAATAAAACCCACGTAGGGAGAAGAAAACTCAAACTGAGTATTATCCTAGACCAACCGGCATTCTTTTCTTCCCACAATGTGATAGCGCTGGTTGTCTCTACGTGTAAGCTCAAAACATGTTGGAAAAGCCAGTAATAGATAATTGTGAAGAAGATTGCGACAATAAACAGCATCTTCACGGGTGGGAAACTCACCTGAAGTTTGCCAGTGATATATTCATAGATGAAGTGGCCAGGCCGCGAAATCAGTTGCCATAAACTATAAATGAAGGAACGATTACCCAACCCCCAAATGTCCAACAGTCCCTGTCGGACACTATTCCAGCTAATATCACCGGCTCCAGCCCTTTGGGAGCAGCAGGGGCAGAAATTACCCTTGTAGCGATGCCCGCAGCAGAGACATTCATGCTCCTCGTCGCTTGAGATATGAAACTCAGATGATTGATGTCGCCACTTCTTAAAGTCCCTTAACCGATTTTTCAGATCCATACAATCTTATACAATTAGTTGTTTTCTTTTCAAGGGCAAAGTTAGCGATAATTTCTCAATCTCATTATTTTTCCTGTTTTCCGACCTATATCTACAATAAATAAATCAACGGGAGAAATTAAACGCAAAATTTTTCCAGCAATGTTTTAGTAGAAAAAATGCGCTGTATCTATTTGAGATACAGCGCATTGCGTTTTTGCTTGGTACCCAGAGCCGGCCATCGCCCGCCATCATCAATACTGACCAATACTCACCCAACCGAAAAAAAAAGAAGTGCTGGTCTCGACTTCTTTTTTTTTCGGTTGGGTGGGTGGTGGGGCGCTTCAGTATTGATTCTCTTGACTGACGCATTGACTCACGAAGTCGTCGAGGTCGCCTGTTTTCCGCAACGGGACACGCCAATCAGGATTTGGCGATTTCTACGAGCAACTGCTGGTCGCTTGACATCTTCAACACGGTGGTCTGTTCCCGCATTGTCTCGGGCAGCGTGTAGGTGATGGAGTAGATATTCCTGGTCAACTCTCTTGCCTGACTGAGCGAGAATGGTGCCTTTGCCTTCTTGAGCCTCCTTTCCAGTTCGAGCATGATGGTATAGGCTGTGAAGCAGATGCAGATGTGACCTTCGATTCGGTTGCGCAGCCGATGATAGATCGGACGTATTCTCAGGTCGGTCTTGTTCATGCGGAACGCCCGCTCGATGAACCACAGGTTGTGGCAATTCGCGATAAACTGTTTAGACGCATTATCACGCCACGTTAGTTGCGCGTAGTGGGCATATCTGTTCTTGGATGTTCGGAGCCAGTGGGGGAATCTTGTTGACTTTCTCGAATCGGCGCAGTTCGTCGATGTTCATGTCCACCTCGTTGTCCTTGCGCTGTTGTTTGTATTCTTTTTTGTCGATGTAGGCGTAATCGGTGGCATAGGACTGCACCTGGATGAGGTATTCGGTGCCTGAATGCCTGTGCCTTCCAATAACGGTGAGCTGTGACATCACGAAGTCGTCGGTTCTTGAGTTTCCGACCGAGTCGGTGCGATAGACCTGATAAATAGTTGTCGAAGTGCGCTGTTGTTTGACGGTGTCGGGGACAAACGTTTTACCCTTTTTAGCGGCTTTTTCCTGTTTTTCCTTGTTCTTGATGTGATTACGGTAGGTACTTAAATTGAAAGACACCGTGCGGGTGCGCTCCTCTGCGTTCCAGTAGATGTAACCCAGTTGACAAATGCTGTCGGCAATGATCTGTCGCCCATTGCCAGCGTCGGTCAGGGTGATACTGCCCTTCTGTTGAAGTCTGCGCATTTTATCATAATATGATTCTTCGGGCAATCTTGAGAATTGGTCATACTGCCCAGATGTGCTGCTGTAGAGGGTTTTCCAAAAACCGCTTTGCGCCCTTGAAAGGCTGCGTGTCTTTCCCGTCACCTCTTTCTTTGCGATATCATAGGAGTTATCAATAACACCAGCACGGTAGAAGATGGGGCCTTCTTCATCGATATATACGTCGCGGAAATAGGTTTGACAATAAAGCAGCTCTTTGGGCTTGACCACGACCTCGGGCAGGTCATAACCGGCCTCGTCAAGAGTGATTCGGCCGTCCTTGATGTCAGCGACAGCAATCGTCAGGGGCTTATATGCCACTTGCGACAAATGGATAGTGGTGTTTTCGCCAACACTCTCAATCCAACCGTCAATATCGGTACTTGCTATGTACTTACCTTGGGTGGTTGTAACTGTTACATAGGGGATGGGCGTTCCATCGCCATCCACTACTTGGATGCGCTGAGCGCGCAGTGGCATTGCACATAACAACAGCAGACAACTGATAAGAATGGTTTTCTTCATCATCATGAAAACTTGTCAATAAGAATGTGAATATTAGAAATATTAGAATTCGCTGAAGAAATTCGGACGGATCAATAAGCCGATGCGCAGACGGCAGTGGTACTTGTTGTAGTCCAGCATGTTCTCGCCATAGCCATCATAGAAGTGCAGCATGATGAACTGGTTGTCCCTTGGCCGGATGCGGTAACCCACGTTGACGGTGGAGTTGAAATTGAGGTTCCAGCCCTTGCGCTTGACAAAGGTGACATCGGCCACCCAGCGCCCGTTGGTGGACAGGAACTGGGCGCCGGCCTGGAAGATACCGCTGTACTTGAGGATGTCCTTGTTGTTCTCTCCATCAATGATGGGAATCCAAGTCTTGGCATGTACCATGAGTTGCGGGTCAATAAGCGCCCTTCCGCTGAGCGTCACCTTGTTCCAACTGCGCGATGCCTCGCCGTCACGCCCGTTGGACTCATGCTCGAGCATCAGAATTGCCGAGCCCACAGCCTTGCCGTTACGGACAATCAGTTTCTGAAGACCGATGCCGGGGTTGAAGTTCAGGTCGTGGAAGGGCAATGACTCCTCAAAGATGTTCCACATCGCCTTCTGCGTGTAGCTCAAGAACAGGTGGCTGTGGAAAGGAAGGATGGATTTGGTCAGGCGCTGGCGGAAACTGATTTGGAACTTCACGTCGCTGTTATATTCGTTGGGCTTCTCGTTCAGTGGCAAGCCCACCGTGAAATAGGTGTCCTTGAACGGCCCGAAAAACGGCAGTTTGTCAAACTCCTCGATAACACTGTCGGCATCAAATTGCCGCTTGTCCTTGGTGATATTGGTGATTTGGGCCGACATAGTGCCACACATGCAAGCCAACACGAGTAAAAATATAGTTCTTTTCATTGTTTTCATCTTTTATAGTTAGGATTAAATTAGTTAAAGCACAGTAAAGTTGACGATGTCGATGCTATGGAACTTGCGGTAAACCTCGCCGTTGAGCCACAACACAATACTCAGGTTGTATTCGTCACCGGGCGCATCATACATCTCTATGGTTAAAGCATACCAATCATCGCCATAACCAATGACTTCGAGAGCCCACGACCAATACAAACCTTATCTACCCACAGCATCGCTACCTCGTTTCGATCTTCTTTAATATCCGACCCCACAGCATAGATGTGGCCATTGTTGTATGTGACCGAGCCGACATAGGCCACAGGCAAGCCTTCGCCAGTCCTGTCGTGGGTATCGTAGAGACGCGGAAGAATCTGCAACTGTCCATCGATCCACAGGCAGGGGTCCTCGCCATTGCGTCCGCCAATCACCGTGTGCGTGCGGTCATAGGCGTATACGGCATAAGCAGCGGCATTGATGTCCGCTCGTGACTTGGGAAGGACGGTCTTGACATACTTTCCCTTGCTCTCGCTGTAGAGCACCGCATTCTGGTACATGTTATCGTCCATGGGGTGGTCCCTTCCCACCACATAACAGCGACCCTCAGTCACCGACATGCATTTGTCGGCTGGCTGGAAGTCAGCGCAGTCTTTTGCCGATGCCGTCGGTCCAGTGTTCCACATCCTCGATGAAGTCCACATGCAGGGTGTTCCACTTGCCGTTCTTCCAGTAGCCAACACGGCCTTTGGACATCTCTCCTGACACGAAATAGTCGTCACCGTCGCTGATGATTTCGTGGGCCTCTTCGCAGTTCGGGAGTTCCATGATTTTTTTGCCCGACTGGTCATAGATGTAGCCTTCGCTGGTGAGTAGCAACACTGTGCGCTGCTCAAGCGGCTTGATGGGACTGACGGGATCGTCGTGCTCACAAGACGAGAGCAGGAACAAGGCGCCAATCGCTAAGAATTGATAAAAAAGAAATTGCCTCATAAGTTGGAATTCATTATTTCGTTTAACAAGTGCAACGTCAATAGGCGATGCTTGATATAGTGATTTCACCTTATTGAAGAAAGCCCTGCGATTACCCTTTCTGTCGCTGAGCGCATGGTGCTACCTATAGTAGTCTGTGCTCCAGGCGTCTAAGGAGATGTGAACAGTTTTATTGATCATCGGGCTCAATGAGGTCGGTTGAATTGGTTACGGTCTTAACGTGCTTGCGGGCGAGGCGCTTCTGGTAAGCATACACGATGCAAGCCATGCCCAGATAAGCGGCAGCCTGAATCCAGAGGATGCGGATCTCGGGCAGGATCTGGCTGACGGAGGCACCCATGGAGTTGACACGGATGAAAGCACGTACACCAAAGGTGCTGGGGAAGAGCCAGGATACACCCTGCCATGCACCGGGGATGCTGGACTGCGGCCATGACACACCGGTGAGGAACAGCAACGGAATCGAGACAAAGACCATCAGCAACATGACGTTCTCACGGTAACGCACCAGGCAAGAAACGGTCATGCCGAAGAAGATGCATGCCATCGTATAGGGCAGCAACATTGCCAGCAACGTCTTGCCGTCGGCCAGCTGCGGGAATGAGAACATGCGGGGAACAGCCATCGACAGGTAGGCGGCTGCCACGGCACCGATCATGCCATAACAGAGTGCCTTGCCCCAGGCGACGCGGTAGGCGCCACGGTAGTGGGGATCATCGTCGGGGATGAGTTGGCCGTTGCGATTACGCTCACGGGCCGTACCCGCCGACATGCCGATGCCCAGCGCTAACGCCTGCTGCAGCAGGAGCATGAGCACTGCGGGCAGGACGCAGGATCCGTAGCCGCCCGATGGGTTGAACATCGCCACATCGTGAGCAATAAGAGGCTGCGCAGTGATGGAATTCTCGTGATCGGTGTAGTTGCCGGCCTTCTTGATCTTCAGGCCAGCGCTGAGGCGTCCCGCCTCGACCATGGCAGTCTGATAAACGGCCTTGTAGGCGAGCATGAGCGACATGTCGCAATAAACGCTGACGGTCGCCTGCTCTCCACGGTTGATGCAAGTGGCGAAGTCTGACGGGATGAGGTAGATGCCCTTGGCGAGCTGGCGGCTGACGAGTGCACGGGCTTCGTCGAGATCGGCGGCGTAATATTTCACATCGACGTCAGGGGTGGCGTCACAGTCGTTGATGAACTGGCGCGAGAGGGCCGAGTGTGACTGGTCAACGACCACTACCGGTGTCTCGTGCAGCGTCTCGTTGTTGTAGATCCAGGAGTAGAGCAACGGGTAGCCCAGCGGCACGATGACGAGGAACATGAGCACGCCCTCGTCCCTTATGACCTGTTTCATCTCCTGACGCCATACGTATAGCACGTCGGTGATATGTTCCTTGAGTTTACGGAATATAGACATAGTTGAGCATTGCGATTTTGACTTTACGGAGTACGAACCATGGCAGCAGCGTGAAGGCCACGAGTGCCACGAGATGGAACCAGACGTCAATGACGGGGAAGCCGTTGAGCACTGTTGCCTGATAGAGCATCCAGTAGTGGCGCAAAGGGAATAGCCAAGACATGGCCTGCAATGGGGGATCCATGCCTGCGACAGGGAACGCCGAGCCGCACATCGAGATGCCGAGCACCATCCACAGCGAACTGATACTCATCGACATGCGCAGCGAGGGCATAAGTCCGAAAGCGAAGATGCCAAAGCCAATCGAGGCAGCGACCTGCAAGAGGGTGAGCCGCACGATGCTCCACACGCCGCCCAAGTGCGGGAAGTGAAGCACGTTGAAGATATAATACTGGTAGGAGAATATCACAAGCAGGAACACTAGTGCATGGACGATGTACTTGCCGAGGATGGCCACGAGGATGTTGTTGCCAGCGCGGGCGAGCCATTCCTTGCCCGAGTCAAACTTCATCTCCATTCCGAGCGCGTAGGCCGACAGCAGCGCCATGAAAAGCATCAGGATGCCTGGCACAAAGACCGTGGTCAGGCTGTAGTTGTAACTGCCCTGAGGGTTGGCGATCATGTGTGCGTCAATCGTCACGGCCTGTAGTGCCGTGCGTATCTGTTCCTTAGTTGCGCCCTTAGCACTCAATGTCGCTTGGCCCACTGCCGCAGAGCCCAGCATGCTGATGGTTTTCAAGTCCTTGGATGCCATCGATCCCGCCGTCATACACGTCATGGTGTAGTAGTACGAGATATCGGGCTGTCGACCTGCCATGAGCTTGGCCGCCGTGCCCTCGGGGATGTACAGATAGGCAAAGACCTTGCCTTCTTGCATGGCGTTGCGGGCTTCGGTGACCGATGCAAAGCGATACACCACCCGCGAGTTCTGCATGGCATCGAGGTTGCGGATGAGACTGCGCGAGGTAGCGCTGTTGTCATGGTCCACCACGCCGATGGGCAGGTCCTGGGGCAGCCCGTCATCGAGCATCGTGGTGAAAAACACCACCAGCAGCACGGGGAACACCACCATGCAGAAGCCGTAGATACGGTTCTTGCGCACGATGATGTTGAGCTCGCGCAGCACGATGTCGAAGAATTGAGAAATATACTTCATAATGTTCGCAAGTTCTCAACTTGCTCACTGTTTAAAGGTTAAAGTTTAAAGGATAAGGAAAATCACTCCTAACTCCTAACTTCTCACTTATTCTTAAGGATTACCGACATGCCCGGACGGATGCCATCAATCGCCTGGGAAGGACGAGCCTTCACCTCGAAGGTCTTCTGGTCATACTGGCCGCTGGCCTTAGTGGACTTCCACACGGCAAACGAGCCCTTGTCCTTCATCGATGTAATCTTCATCTTGGCCTCGATGTCGAGAGCGGGTATCCTGACCGTGATCTCCTGACCCACCTTCATGCCCTTCAATTGGTCCTCGCGGATGTTGAACGTGGCCCACTGGTCGTCCATCATGGCGATGCTCATGATGGGAGTGCCGGTGCCAACGAGTTCACCCACCTTGGGATAGACGTCGGTGACTTCACCGGCCATCTGGGCCCTCTGAATGGTTTCGCGCACGTAGCCTTGCACCTCCTGCACGGCACCACGGGCCTGACCTGCGGTGGCCGCAGCTGCACGGCGCTCCTCGTCACGGGCACCGTTCACGGCCATCTGATAATTGCTCTGTGCAGTCTTGACCTGTGCCTGTGCCGATTTGTACATGGCCTCGGCCTCGTCAAACTTCTGGGCGCTGATGACTTCCTCCTCATGGAGTTTCTTCATGCGATTGTAGGACTTCTCGGCAATTTCAAGACCGGCCTTTGCCTGCTCCAGGATCTGGGCGGCAGCTTGAATCTGCTCCTTGCGGGCACCGTTCTGTGTCATCTGTGCGATGGCCGTTGCGGCGTCGGCAGCGCTCTGGGCCTGCACCATCTTGGCATTCACCTCGGGAGCCTCGATAATGGCGAGCGTGTCGCCTGCGTGTACAAAGTCACCTTCCTTGGCCAGGAGAGCAAGGATACGTCCCGGCACTTTACCCGACACACGGTATTCCTCGACTTCCATTTCGCCCTGGATTTCCTCGGGGTCGCGTTGCAGGGCCAGGTGACCGATGAGAGCGACAATGAGGACCACGGTGGCAAATCCGAGGACTGCTAACAAAATATTGGTATGTTGACTTTTAGCTGACATAATATAATATTGTTTGATTGTTTTTAATTTAGTGACGGGTTATTTCAGGATGCCTAATGCCTTGAGCAGGTCGGTGTTACTGAGCTGTAATTCGATTTCGGCATCAATTTTCTGGGTTTGTGCCATGAGCCAGGCCGACTGGGCCTCCATGACGGTCGTGGGCGTGATTACGCCCTCCTCAAAGCCGCGTTTGGCCATGCGCAGATTCTCCTCGGCACTAGCGATGTTGGACTTGGCGAGCGCCAGATTCTTGTTGGCCTCGCTGACGCGGAAACGGTTCTGGCTGACCTGCAACTCAATCTTCTCGCGTGCGTCCTCGAGTTCGAGGTTGGCAACCATTGTCGCCTCTTGGGCCGCCTGAACCTTGTGCTTCACATCACCCCAATTCCAAATGGGGATGCGCACTTGCAGTCCCACATGCCAGAAACCACCAAAGCGATGCTGGATGCCGTTGAAGGCATTGGGGTTGGTCACAGCATATCCGCCGTTGAATAATACCTGAGGACGGTTCTCTGCCTTGAGCAGATTGACCTCTTGATGAGTCAGGTCAATGGCATTTTGGAGCAAGCGTAGCTCGGGGCGGTTGTCGATGTTAGTTGTCAAGGGTATAGCGGCCGGTGCAGCAATCTCGTCGGCTTTCTCATCGGCTAACTCGATGGGCTCGTCAATCGGCAGTCCGCACAGTTGGCACAGGAGCATCTTGGTCAACGACAGGCCGTCCATGACCTTGGCAAGAGCCATCTCGGCTTCATTGACGCGTACCTGTACACTCAGTTTGTCGCTGCGTGTTGTCAGGCCGGCTTCGGTCATCTTCTCGACATCGTGGTCAAGTTTCTTGACCAGGTTGAGGTAGGACTCGGCCAGATCCTGCTTGTGGCGCAGCGATACCACCTGCCAATAGACATTGTCGATGTCATAGAGTGTGGCCTGCCTGCGCGCCTCGAGCGTGTTGGCGGCCAGTTCCTCTTTGATGTCGGCAACGCGGTTCAATGTTTTGATGGCTCCACCCATGTAGAGGGGTTGTGTCAACGTGATGGCACCGGCAAAGGTATTGTGATTATTGGACTGGAGCGCCTCATTCAGCGATTGCCCCAAGTGGTCGATTGTTCCCTGGGTAGCACTGACGTAGGGGGCGGCCATTTCAGCCAACTCCTTGAGTTTGGCGGGGTCTAAAGGCAACTTGCTCACCTCATTCTCAATGGCCGAGGTAAACACTTCGCCCAAGTTGTTAAGCAGTGCTTTTTGGTCCTTGTTGAGAAGAGAAATCCCACGGCTCGAGTACTCATATGCTCCGAGGGCACTCACCCGCGGCAGGTACTTCGTCCTTGCCGACTTGCGCTGATTCTCGGCAATACTCTGTTTTACGCGTGACACCTGCATCTGCTTGTTGTTCTCCAGAGCCATGGCACGGCACTCATCGAGTGTTAACACCCGCTGGGCATGCGCTTGAGTTGTTGGTGATACCAAAAACATCACCAACAAACATCCCAAAAATAGTGACTTCAGTCTCATACCTTCCATAAATAAAAGGTTCGTTTATTATTAGTAATTTTTGTAAATATGTCTTGTTACTTACCATCTGTTCCAGTATTACTAATCAACAAGCAACATCTAGAACTTAAACAATCTTTCAGGTTGTTGATTACCAGCAGATTTTCTACTCTGTTCACAACCCGCTAAATTTCAGTTAAGCCACCAAAATAAAGCTGACTTTTCCAAAAACAGTCGCAAATTTAACGCTTTTTTTTAATTATTATCTCATGTTTATAAATAAAAGCGTCATTATTATAGTAAGTGGTAAGAAACCCTACATTTTTCGGAAAAATCGGAACATAAATATCTTCAACAACACGATTTCTCCAGATCTAATACCACCACCTTACACCCAACGCCACCTATCACACCCCTCTTCAAACCTTAACACCCCAAAGATCCACACATCCGAAAAATGTTTTAGCAATGTTTTAGCAGAAAATAGAAAAAGCGCCAAAACTCAATGAGTTTCAGCGCCTTACGCTTTGTTTTCTGTACCGGGTCGAACCGGCACGGGTGTTACCCCATTGGTGTTTGAGACCAACGCGTCTACCGATTCCGCCATCTGGGCGTCGAAGCGGGTGCAAAGGTAAGTCAAATATTTGAATCGGTGGCAAAAAATCGGACATTTTTTGCCAAAATGCGATTTTTTAGGGTGATAAAGGCTGTGATAGGGGGTGGATATTGTAAATTTGCGGCCAAAAATAGATGTGTTTGGGATATGGAGAATAATCAAAATATCAGTGGGGAGAATCCTTTTGCCCGGACGGAGTTGATGCTGGGAGCCGAGGCGATGGCTCGGTTGGCCCGGAGCCGTGTGGCGGTGTTCGGCATCGGCGGTGTGGGTGGCTATGTGGTCGAGGCGCTGGCCCGCAGCGGGGTGGGGGCGCTGGACCTGATTGACGATGACACGGTGAGCGTGTCGAACATCAACCGCCAGATTTTTGCCCTGCACAGCACGATAGGTCGCGCTAAGGTGGATGTGGCCGCTGAGCGCGTGCTGGACATCAATCCGCGCTGCCGTGTGACGACGCACAAGATGTTCTACCTGCCCGAAAATGCCGATGAAATCGACCTTTCCTGTTTTGACTATGTAGTGGACAGCCTGGACACGATTACGGCGAAAATGGAGATAGCCCGACGATGCCTGAAGTTGGGCGTGACGCACATCTGCTCGATGGGGGCTGCCTACAAGATGGATCCGATGGCGTTCCGTGTGGCGGACTTTGACTCGACGCGCATCGACCCGCTGGCGCGCATGCTGCGCAAACTGCTGCACCGCGAGGGCATCCATCACTTCAAGTGCGTCTACAGCGAGGAGGAGCCTCGCTGGAACCCTGATGTTCCTGTCTATGTCGATGGTAAAAAACAACCGGGCAGCAACGCATTCGTTCCTGCCGCGGCTGGTTTGCTAATTGCCCGCGAGGTCATTGTTGACTTGACTGCGGGAATCAACTGATTTATTTCTTTTTGGACTTACTCTTGCTTCCGGAGGATTTGCTGCTGGAGTTCTTGCTGCTGGAGGAAGACTTGTGGTCCTTGGAGTTCTTGCTGCCTGAGGACTTGCTGGATTTGCCGGACTTGCTGTCCTTGGAACCCTTATTGTCCTTTGAGCCCTTGCTGTCCTTCGAACCAGAGCCTTTGCCCTTGCCGGATGACTTGCTGCCTTTCTTTTTGTCGGCTGCAGCGGCTTGGCGTTGCTCCTCCTTGGTGGGCACTTTGATTTTGTCACCGGCCTTAATCTTGTTGCCGTCCTCGATGTTGTTGGCGCGTTTGAGCTCGCTGACGGGTACGCCGGTCTTCTCGGAGATGCTGGTGAGGGATTCGCCCTTCTTGACGGTTACCTCGGAGGGCTGTTTGGGCTTGGAGTGTCTCTCCCCTTTGGAGCGCTTGTCCCCCTTGGAATGCTTGCTGCTCTTGGAGCTGTGGGCCGTTTCCTTGTTGCCGCTTTTCTTGTTGTTATCGGCATACTTGGCATTGCGTGAGCGCCAGTTGCTGGTGTTGGTCTTGGATGCGGCGCGTCGTGCCGACTGGTCGTCGCTCTTGTCGGCGGTAGCCTTTTTGGTTGTCTGGGCTGCGGATTCGGCATTGGCGGTATAGGAACCGGCCTTGTAGGGAGCCTTGGCGGCGGCTTCCCGCTCGATGTTCTTGACCTCGTCGAACTGAGCCTGCTCTGAATCGCTGTCCATGGCCAGGTCGGTGTCGGGGTTGCTGTCGCTGACGGTCTGGACGATGTTCAGGTCATCGTTGTCGGCGCTGGCGTTGTTGTGTGCGGGCGCTTTAACCTTGAGGTTGTCGCCGCGGCGCACGCGCTGGCTGCTCATGTTGTTGAGCGCCATGAGCTCGTCGGTGGTCATGTCATATTTTGCAGCGATGGACGACAGTGTCTCGCCGCGGCTCACCTTGTGGGTGATGGTGCGGATGTCGCCGCTGCTGGTGCGTCCCGAGACATACTCCTCGGCTGTGGAGACATATCCGCCGGGCTCTACTACCTCGCGATGGGCGTAGAGGTCGTCATGGTAGTTGTCGATGCTGTCCTGGCTCAGGATAAAGCTGTAGACCTGCTGTGAGGGCAGCACGAGGGTATAAGGATGGTTGTCGCCAGGGATGACATCGGCACGGTACTGCGGATTCAGACACCGGATTTCCTCGATGGGGATGTTGAGGACCTGTGCAATCTGTGCGAAGTGGATGCGGCGGTTCACCGAGACGGTGTCGGTGATGAGCGGTTTGCTGGCGAGCGACGGGCTGATGTTGTGCTGCTTGTAGTAGGTCATCGCGTAGTTGGCTGCGATAAAGGCGGGCACATAACCCCTGGTCTCGCGTGGCAGGTACTCGTAGATGTCCCAGAAGTCACCCTTGTCGCCGTTGCGGTGCAGCGCTTTGTTGACATTGCCGGGGCCGCAGTTATAGGCGGCAATGGTCAGTGACCAGTCGTTGTAGATCTGGTAGAGGTTCTTGAGATACTTGGCTGCCATGGCGCTGGAGCGGTAGGGGTCGCGGCGCTCATCGACGAGCGAGTTGACCTCGAGTCCCAGTCCCTTGCCGGTGCCGATCATGAACTGCCACAGGCCGGCGGCTCCGGCATGGGAGACGGCATTGGGGTCAAGGGCGCTCTCGACGATGGGCAGGTACTTGAGTTCGAGGGGCAGCCCTTCTTTCTCGAGTGCCTGTTCGAAGATGGGCATATAGTAGAGGCTCATGCCGAGCATCTCCTCGACAAGCGTGCGGCTGCGGTAGACATAGCGCTCGATGTGCTTGCGCACGACCTGGTTATAGGGCATCTCGATGACCGAGGGGATGGCGGCGAGCCGCTTGATATAGGTTTCCTCGTTGACCTCGCCGTGTGACTTGTTCTCGACCTCGGCGTCGAGGACGGCATAGTTCTGGAGGTACCAGTTGGTCATCATCTTGTGCACATCGGTGTCAAAACTCTCGGGGAAGACGATGTCATCGTCGGTGATGGACTCCTTGAGCTTGAGGATGTTGTTCTTCTCGCGCGGTGCTGCGATGGCTGCGCTTGCCATGATGACCGCCGTGAGCAGTAAAGTGATAAGTCGTTGTTTTGTCATATTGTCATGCTGTTAATAGCTTGGTTAAAAACTGATGGCGCATTGCAGTCCCAGTGATGGCAGGCGCGAGCCGATGGCGGTGCCGTCGATGGCTGCGGGCGACACATCGAGGGTGAGGTCGGGCGAGATGTCGAAGTGGGCGAGCGATGCGTCCACATAGGCATCCACGATGTTGATGAAATAGACGCCCACCATGGCGATAATGCATATCTCGCGGTATCGCCTGTAGTAGTCTCGCTTGTTCTTCATGACCTTTTCCAGCCATGCCTTGTCGAGACTGCTCTCCTGCACCGTTGGCGGGAAGAAGTCCATGTAGCTGCGGGTGTCGGGGTCATCGTCCATGACATCGCGATAGCCCTTGGAGTAGTCCTTGTACATGCGGTTGTTCCACGACGCTCCGTAGGTGAGGCCCACAAATGCCCCGACGACGATGGGCAGTTTCCAGTAACGGTGGTTGTAGACCTGTCCCAAGCCCGGACACAACGCCGATAGCCATAGTGCCCGTTGCGGGTCGGGGTTGAAAGTGCGCACCTGGGTCACGGCAGGTGTTGCCGCCGTGTCCATGAGAATCTCGACGCCCTCGATGCCCCTGATTGAGTCGATGGAGGCAAAGGTCACCGTGTCACCGGCTGCATTGACGACCCTCACGGGGCGGTCGTTTCTCCAGCCGACGGTGTCGGTGACAAGGATTGACCGGCGGTTGTGGTGGTCGGGGACGGCGTTCAGGCGGGTGATGGTGTCGGGTGCGGCTGTAGCAACAGTGTCCCTGACTGTCGTCGTCGCGGAGGCGGCGTTCCACATCAGGCACAACAATAGCACGGCAACAAGCCGGCGCCATCTCCTGCGATATGTCGTCATTCGTTCCACCCTGATATTTCTCAGGCGTTCTTCAAGTGGTCAAAGATACGAATTATTTTCTCAAGTTCGGCCTCGGTTGAGAAGGGGAATGTTATTTTTCCTTTACCCGAGCGGTCGCAGCTGAACTTTACAGGCACACCAAATGTCGAGGCAAGATGCTTCTGTAAGATTTGGTAATCTTTGGAATTCAGTTGTTTAGCGACATTCTCGCCCTTGCCGTTCTCGTTGGCGGCAGCCTGCTGCATCTGCTTGGCGCGCTGCTCTACCTGCCTTACCGATAAACCTTTTTTAATGGTCTCGTTATATAATTTTAACTGTAGCTTTGGGTCATCCAGCGACAGCAGGGCACGAGCGTGGCCCATGTCCAGGGTGTGGTCCCGCAGTCCGAGCTGAACCTCGGCAGGCAGCTTGAGCAGTCGCAGGAAGTTGGCAATCGTTGCGCGTTTCTTGCCGATGCGCTCGCTGAGCCTTTCCTGTGTAAGCTTGTACTGGTCGATGAGTTTGCGATAGGTCAGGGCAATCTCGATGGCGTTGAGGTCTTCGCGCTGGATGTTCTCAATGAGTGCCATCTCGGTGACCTCGCTGTCGTTGGCGGTGCGGATGTATGCCGGAACAGTCTGCAAGCCGGCAAGCACGGCGGCACGGTAACGGCGTTCACCCGAGATGATCTGGTAAGAGCTGTCCCCGGTGCTGCGCAACGTGAGCGGCTGGATGATGCCCAACTCGCGGATGCTGGTAGCCAGTTCCTCCAGGGCATCCTCGTCAAAGTTTTGTCGCGGCTGGTCGGGGTTTGGCGTTATCTGGCTGATGGCGATTTCGTTGATGGCCGAGGAGCCTTCGGTCTTGATGTCATCCATTGAGATGAGTGAGCCCAGGCCCTTGCCCAATGCGTTTCGTTTCATATTTCTTGGTTGTATCTATTAAGTTGTTAGTCTTTGTCTTGATCAGTTGCTGTTTCCACGGGCGATGATTTCCTGTGCTAGCTGGATGTGGCTCAAGGCACCGCGGCATGTCGGGTCATAGACAATGACGGGCAAGCCGTGGCTGGGCGCCTCGCTGATGCGGATGTTGCGCGGGATGACGGTGTTGAACACCATGTCGCCGAAGTGGCCTTTCAATTCCTCATAAATCTCGTTGGCAAGCCTCAGGCGTGCGTCATACATCGTGACCAGGAAGCCCTCGATGCGCAGTGCAGCATTGAGTTTCCCCTTGATGATGCGTATCGTGTTGAGCAGTTTGCTGATGCCCTCGAGCGCGAAATACTCGGCCTGGACAGGGATGATGACGCTGTCGGCTGCCGTGAGGGCATTCACGGTAATCAGTCCCAACGACGGGCTACAGTCGATGATGATGTAGTCATAATCGTCCTTGATGTCCTCGATGGCCTTTTTGAGCACGCGCTCACGCCCTTGACGCTCAACAAGTTCCAGCTCAGCGCCGACCAGGTCGATGCGTGAGCCCAGGAGTTTGAGTCCCTCGACACAGGTGTCAACCGTGGCGCTGCGCATGGGGTAGTCATCGACCAGGCATTCATAGATGGTGGACGACATGTTCTTGGGCTCGATGCCCAGACCCGAGGTGGCGTTGGCCTGCGGGTCGGCGTCGATGAGCAGGACGCGTTGTCCGCTGGCTGCCATCGCTGCCGATAGATTGATTGATGTAGTGGTCTTGCCCACGCCCCCTTTTTGATTGGCTATTGCTATTATCTTTCCCATGAGTTTCAGTTTGCACTATGTTAGAACATCGGCTGTGCCTCAGCATTGCTCAAATGGATTTGGCACTGCATTCGGCTTGCGCGATGTTTGTATAACATCGGCTGCCAAATGGATTTGGCACTGCATTCGGCTTGCGCGATGTTTGTATAACATCGGCTGCGCCTCGGCATTGCTCAAATGGATTTGGCACTGCATTCGGCTTGCGCGATGTTTCACGGGTGCAAAGGAACATTTTTTTTGCCAAAAAACCTTGAAAAAAGACGATAAAATGGCGCAAATGTTCAAAACTTTCGCTTTGGCCAATCAATCGTGGAACATTGCGTTTTTAACCAGCAAGTTAAGTCTAATCCCCAATGAAATGGCCCCGTCATCACGACGGAGCCACCAATTGTAAACCTTAAAACATCTTTTTAAAGGGTCGTACCTATTTAATAAAACCTCGACCCTTTTGCCTTTAAAAATCAAATGTGTTCTTTTGATTTGCCCTTTCCGGAAACAAAGGTAGTGTTTTTTATCGACGAGGCATGATAAAGTGCTCTAAAATCGCGTGAAAACGACACATTTAACCAATTTTTATATTAAAAGAGAAAAATAAGGTGTAAATTTGCGGGCTCTAAACACGCGACCGGCATGTCTCGGCTGGTCAAGGATTCCCATCAAAATGTTTGAGTGCTAACAACTTAAAATTAAAATAAAGACAAAAAATGAGGAAATTGACTTATGTGCTGCTGGCAGCAATAGTGATGAGCATTCAGGCTTTTGCTATCCCTGCCCATCGCGGCTTGGTAAAGGTGGCGCAGCCCGACGGCACCATGTTGACCATTGATCTCGTGGGAGATGAGTACTATCACTTCAACACTACAGCCGATGGATATACCGTCATGCAGAATGAGACGGGGGCGTATGTATATGCTGATCGTGACGGCATGGGCTTAAAAGCGACCCAGATTCTGGCTCATGATGCTGGACATCGCAGCGCCACAGAGTTGGCATTCCTGCAGACTGTCAGCAAGCGTATGGTTGACGAGATGGCCGTGGCCGAGTGCCACATGCGCCGTGTAAAACAAAATGTGGACCTTTCGGGTTTTGACTTCGAGAACTTCCGCGGCCTGGTCATCCTGATTGACTTCGCCGACAGGCATTTTGCCGCCGAAGACCCTCAGGCATTTTATACCGAAATGTTCAGCACAGCCAATTTATCGAACTATATCGACCCAGTGACTGGCCGCAGCGTGAATTGCCCCGGCAGTGTGCGTGACTACTTCAATGACCAGTCCGACGGTGCTTTTGCACCCCCGTTTGATGTGTATGGTCCTTACACTTCAACGCGCACCGCCGTCCAGTGCCAGAACAATTCTTCATCCATTTTCAGAACTGCGTTGAAGAATGCCAACGATGACATCGATTACCGCCAATATGACAACAATGGCGACGGCAAGGTGGATATGGTTTACTTCCTGGTGGCCGGTTACTCATCGAGTTATGGCGGCAACAACTCGGGCTATCTGTGGCCCCATGCCTCCAGTTTTGATTACTATCATCTCTCGTATGACGGCGTGTGGATGGACCGCTATGCAAGTTCTACCGAACTCTACGGCTGGGAGGCTACTCCCTCTTCGGTAGTCGTTGAGGCCATTGGCACCATCTGCCATGAGTTCAGCCATGTGCTGGGCCTGCCCGACTTCTATGATACCGACTATAGCCAGAGTGGCGGCGAGAGCCACAACCCCGGCGCATGGGATGTGATGGCTGGAGGTGCCGACCACAACTACGGCAGGACTCCCGCTGGCTACACCTTCTATGAGCGTTACGCCCTGGGTTGGGCTCATCCCAAGACCATTACCGGCCCCGGCAGTTTCACGCTGGAACCCGTGAACACCTCCCGCGAGGGCTATATCCTGCGCACTCCTGTGGATAATGAATTCTTCACCATCGAGAACCGTCAGAAAACCGGCTGGGACACCTATATCCCAGGTCACGGCATGATTGTGACCCGTGTCGACAGCACCAATTTGAGCATCTGGGCCAACAATAAGGTCAACTGTAACCCCGAACACAATTACTTTGAGATGTTGCGTGCCGGTAACACTCTCGAGGGCGACCTGGGCAGTGACCCGTTCCCTGGCACATCGGGCAACCCGATGCTCACCAACGACACGCATCCTAGCCTGAAGACCTGGGGCGGCTATGCCAACGACTACAACATCGTGGGTATCAGCGAGAACGAAGGCATCATCACATTTAATGTGGTGAATGACGGAGACATCCTGCGGATGATTGAGGACTTTGAGCAGATGCCGGTTACCACGACTACCAATGAGACCAATGTGGAAGGTGTGTTTGCCGACTGGTCGTTCGTCAAGGCTGGTGTGCGTGCCCCGGGCGAGGGTAAGGCCGACGGCATCCACAGCGTGATGATGAAGGCCCCCAGCCAGTTATACTCGACAACACCTGTTAATGAGAATATCTACTTGGCCAGCATGGATGTGTTCAACACGAGCACCAGCGTGGCCCGCTTCTCGCTTGAGTATTCGCTCGACGGCGGTCAGACCTGGATTAAGGCCATGACTCCCGCCAGCAATGCGACAGTCGAGGTGGCTAAGGGTACTACCGCTACCTGTTACTGGGCACTGAACCTGAATTCTCGCCAATCGGCGCAGTTCCGCATCTATCAGTCGGCCACTAAGGACAAGACCGTCTATATCGACAACTTCACACTTTATTATACCGAGGGCATGGCCCCCATCGAGGGTGATGTGAATGGTGACGGTGAAGTGAACATTGCCGATGTGAATCTCGTCCTCAGTCTTATCCTGTCGGGAAGCACCGATGATCCCAAGCTGGCTGCAGCCGATGTGAATGGCGACGGTGAAGTGAACATTGCCGATGTGAACCGTATTATTGACATCATTCTTTCATGATGTCCAGTGACTGTTGAGTTTTTATCAATGGGAAACCAAAATTAAGTAGAAGAGTATATATTAGTTATGAAGAAAAGTTTATTGTTACTCTCGATGGGACTGTTGTGCCTGATGGCCCGAGCAATCCCAGCCGACCCTACGCCCGTCCAGGTGACTCAGCCCGATGGGACGACATTGACCGTGGCCTTGCATGGTGATGAGTTTTTCCACTTCACCACCACTGCCGATGGCTACACCGTGCTCAAGAATGCAGCAGGCTATTATACCTATGCCCGCCTGGATGGTGACCGCTTGGTGCCTGGTGACCGCATTGCCCGTGACGCCGCTCAGCGCAGCGCAGCCGACAGGTCGGCTTTGGCCGCTGTACCCAAAGGATTGGTCGGCGACAGGATGGTGAATACCGGCCGTCGCATGCTGGCCAGCCGCAACGGCGCCATGCGCGTGGGAGCCGAGGGCATGATGGATTATGATAACTTCCGTGGCCTGATCATCCTGATCAATTACACTAACAAGCGTTTCACGATGAACAATGCCAACGAGTTCTATAACGACATGGTCAACACCCATGACTTCACCGGCTATAGGCTCAATAACCGCTGGGTGAGCATGACGGGTAGTGTGAGGGATTATTTCTATGATAACTCCAACCATATTTTTGACCCCGTGTTTGATGTGGTAGGCCCCGTGACTGTGAATTTCCCGTGCACCTACCCCCAGGGTACCTCTAATGCCGAGGCCGTGTTCAATGCCGCCCTTGCCGCTGCCGACGACGAGGTGGACTTCAGCGACTATGACAGTGATGGCGACGGCGAGGTCGATATGGTGTTCTTCCTGGTGGCAGGATTTTCGGCCAACTACAGCGGCAACAACCAGGAGTACCTGTGGCCCCACATGTATTACCTGTGGCGCTCGCCTGCCCGTGACGGCGTGGGTTTCGGCCTGTATGCCTGCTCAACCGAGATTGCCGGTTGGGAAGGCTATTACTCTGATGTGAACGGCATCGGCACCTTCTGCCATGAGTTCGGTCATGTGCTGGGTCTGCCTGACCTGTATGACACCGATTACAACGGCAGCGGCGGTGAGAGCCGCAATCCCGGTGAGTGGTCGGTGATGGCTGGCGGCAGCGGCAACAACTTTGGCCGCAACCCCGTGGGCTATAGCCTGTATGAGCGCTACGCTCTGGGTTTCACCGAGCCAGTGGTGCTTGATGCAGGTGGAGACTATGTCCTGCAACCGCTCGACTTGAGCAATGTGGGTTATCGCCTGAACACGCCTAACCAGGATGAGTTCTTCCTTATCGAGAACCGCCAGGTCGGTAAGTGGGACGGTTTCCTGCCCGGTCATGGCATGATGGTGGCACGCGTGGACTCTTCCGACACCCGCGTGTGGTGGAGCAATGAGGTGAACTGTAACCCCAACCACATGTATTACGAGCTGTTGCGTGCCTACTATTCAGGCCAGGACAGCGACAGTGACCCCTTCCCCGGAAAGAATGATGTGACATCGATAACCAACTTCACCAATCCCAGCCTGCTCACATGGGACCGCAGCTTCAACGATTACACCATCATGGATATTGCCGAGGAGAACGGTCTGATCAAGTTCAGCCTGGTTCCCGACACATCGATTATCACAATCATCGAGGACTTTGAACTGATGCCGGCTACCGAGGACCAGAGCGCTAAGGGGGTCGAGGGCATCTATGCTGATTGGGACTTCGTGAAGTGCTCAATAGTCAACCCTGAAGAAGGCCAGTGCTCAGGCAACCAGG
This sequence comes from uncultured Prevotellaceae bacterium, assembly GCA_900322135.1. Taxonomy (GTDB): domain Bacteria; phylum Bacteroidota; class Bacteroidia; order Bacteroidales; family Muribaculaceae; genus Sodaliphilus. The sequence continues at coordinate 9,960 of ONYP01000076.1, read as the reverse complement.
CCGTGGGCATGAAAAAGCCCAGTCAGTTGACTACATCGGCACCGTTGGCTATCATCCCCTATATGGTGAACTATACCGTCTTCAACCCGACCACTACCGAGGCTAAATTCAAGTTCTCCTACTCGGTAGACGGTGGCATCAACTGGGTGGCACCCGCCGAGGGCACGATAGTCATTCCCGCAGGCGAAAAGGGGTCGGCTTCGGTGGCCCTGCCCATCGATGCGCCCATCATGCTGCGTTTTAACCAGACGGCCGGCCACGCCAAGCAGTGCTGCTACCTTGATGACATCAAGTTGTATTACACCGATATGTGGCCTCAGCCCGTGAAGGGTGATGTGAACTATGACGGTGAAGTGAGCATCAGCGATGTGAACCTCGTCATTGCCATCATCCAGGGCAGCAATGCCGATGCCACTGTACTGGCCCGTGCCGATGTGGATGGCGACGGTGAAATCGGCTTGAGCGATATCAACAAGATTATCGACTTGTTGCTGACGGCTGAATAACAGATAGTGGATTTCATATCAAACAGGGCACCCCATCGCGGGGTGCCCTGTTTGATTCATCCCTACCGAAATCAATTAACTTTAAATAACAATTTTTGACAGTTGAAATTTGCACAATATGCAGAATAGCACTACTTTTGCGTCAAAGTTGGAAATATTAATACTATTCATCCTAAATGAACATCGCGTTGTGAAACGGGGTGTTTGTTTTTTTTATGTGATTCATGAATGGCCAAAAAATGGTTTTTAGGGGAGAGGAATCCGTTTTTTTCATTATCTTTGCCCAATCAACTAATCATCATTCACAAATCACTATTATGTTAAGGAAAATCCGCATAGCACTGGCTGCCATCATGATGATCATGGTGGCGCTTTTGTTTCTTGATGTGAGCGGAGTGCTGCACCACTACTTGTCATGGACGGCGCGCATCCAGTTTCTGCCCGCTCTGTTGGCATTGAATGTGGTGGTCATTGTGGCGCTGGTGCTGCTGACGCTCATCTTCGGCCGTATCTATTGCTCGGTCATCTGCCCGCTGGGCATTTTCCAGGACATCGTGTCGTGGATTCACGGCAAGCGCAAGAAAAACCGCTTTACCGCAAGCCCCGAGCGCCGATGGCTGCGCTATGGCGTGCTGGTGGTGTTCGTCGCTGCCTTCATCGCCGGCCTGCATGCGCTGGTGGCATTGTTGGCCCCCTACAGCAGTTACGGTCGCATGGTGACCAATCTGCTGCTGCCCGTTTATCAGTGGGGCAACAACTTGCTGGCCTCGGTGGCCGAGCGGATGGATAGCTACACATTCTACAGCGTGGATGTGTGGATGAAGAGCCTGCCCACCTTCCTCATTGCCCTGGCGACATTCATTATCATCGCCGTGCTGGCATGGCGTGGCGGCCGCACCTATTGCAACACCATCTGCCCTGTGGGTACCATTCTTGCCCAGTTGGCGCGTTTCTCGTGGTTTAAGGTCTATTTTGATACCGATAAGTGCAAGTCGTGCAGCCTGTGCACCAAGAACTGCAAGGCCTCCTGCATCGACTTCGAGACCCACAAGGTTGACTATACCCGTTGCGTGACCTGCGGCAACTGCCTTGAGAAGTGTAACTTTGGCGCCTTGCATTATGGCCACCCCAAGGCTGTGGCCCAGCCAGCAGAGGAAGCACCCTCAACCGACAGTAACCGTCGCGCGTTCCTCGTGGGCGCTGCCATCGTGGGTGCCGATGTAGCGTTGGCCCAGGCTGCCAAGAAAGTGGACGGCGGTCTCGCTGTAATCGAGGACAAGGTGCCCGCCAAGCGTTCGACTCCCGTCTTGCCTCCCGGTTCAGCGACTGCCAGGAACTTCGCTCAGCACTGTACGGCCTGCCAGTTGTGCGTGGCGAAGTGCCCCAACGGTGTGTTGCGTCCCTCATCCGATCCCATGAGGCTCATGCAGCCGGAACTCAGCTTTGAGCGCGGAGCATGCCGTCCCGAGTGTGTGGAGTGCTCCAGTGTGTGCCCCACCGGCGCCATCAAGCCCATTACCGTTGCCGAGAAATCATCGACTGTGTTGGGACATGCCGTGTGGGTTAAGGATAATTGCTTGATTCTCAAGGATGGCGTGAGCTGTGGCAACTGTGCCCGCCATTGCCCCTCGGGTGCCATCATGATGGTGCCCAGCAACCCTGACGATGACACCTCGCCGATGGTTCCCGCCGTTAACAGCGCGATGTGCATCGGTTGCGGCATGTGTGAGTATGTGTGTCCCGCCCGCCCCTTCAGCGCCATCTATGTCGAGGGCCACGAGCAGCATCAACAGATTTAGGCTTTAGGTTTTATTTTCAAGACAATCGATATGAACGACAACAAGCATAACAACAATAGCGGCAACAAGAGACTGTCGCGCCGCACCTTCCTCAAAGCGCTGGGTCTGGGTACTGCCGCGGCTACCGCTCCCGTCATCGTGGGCTGCGCTACCGGCGACGGCAGCAAGGCACCCTTGCAGGAGCCGCCCGTGGGCAAGATGACCTATCGCGAGAATCCCAAGACCAAGGAGAAGGTTTCCCTCCTGGGCTACGGCATGATGCGCCTGCCCGCCACCGACGGCAAACCCTTCGGCCGCAACAATGATGTAGAGATTGACCAGGAGATGGTCAACAAGCAGGTTGACTATGCCATCGAGCACGGCGTCAACTACTTCGACACCTCGCCAGCCTATAGCAAGGGCCTGAGCGAGCATGCGACAGGCATCGCCCTGAGCCGCCACAAGCGTGATGAGTATTTTATCGCCACCAAGCTCTCCAACTTCGCCCCCGATACCTGGTCGCGTGAAGCCAGCATCGAGATGTTCCATAACTCGCTCAAGGAGCTGCAGGTGGACTATATCGACTACCTGCTGCTGCACTCAGTGGGCGGCAGCGATGAGGACATGACCGCCATGGAGATGTTTGAGGCCCGCTATATCGACAATGGCATCCTCGATTACCTGCTGGAGCAGCGCGAGAAGGGCATCATCCGCAATTTGGGCTTCTCCTACCATGGCGACATCGCCATATTTGACCACCTGCTGGCCAACCACGACAAGTACAAGTGGGATTTTGTCCAGATTGAGCTCAATTACTTGGACTGGAAGCATGCCAAGGAGTTCAGTGAGGAGAACACCAACGCCGAGTACCTCTATGCCGAACTCGACAAGCGCAGCATTCCCGCCGTCATTATGGAGCCCCTGCTGGGCGGCCGTCTCGCCTCGCTGCCACAGCCCCTGGCGCGCAAGATCCTGGCCCGTGACCCCGAGCGCTCGCTGGCCTCGTGGGCCTTCCGCTTCGCCGGTTCCTTCCCGCGCGTGCTCACCGTGCTCAGCGGCATGACCTACATGGAGCACCTCAAGGAGAACCTGTGTACCTATTGCCCACTCGAGGAACTGTCCGACGACGATAAGAACTTCCTCTACGGCATAGCCGAGGAAATCGTGGGCTACAATACCATCCCCTGCAACGACTGCAAGTACTGCATGCCGTGCCCCTACGGCATCGACATCCCCGGCGTGCTCACCCATTACAACAAGTGCATCGCCGAGGGCAACCTCGCTCGCGACCGCAAGGACCCCGATTATGCAAGGGCGCGCCGCGCCTTCCTCATCGGCTATGACCGCACTGTGCCCAAGCTGCGCCAGGCCGACCATTGCATCGGGTGCGGCCAGTGTGTGAGCCATTGTCCGCAACGCATCGAGATTCCCAGGGAGATGGAGCGCATCAACAACTATGTCGAAGCCCTCAAGCAAGGCATCGACCGTGGGTTGGACAGTTAACCCTGAGTCTAAAAAAAAGTAATTTGGCGATAGGGGAGGCGCAGCACCGAGCGCCTCCCCTATTGCTGCCCAATGAGGTGGCTATTCACTGTTTTCGGCAGTGAAAAGGCCGATATAGAGCATTTTCCCTTTAAATTAAATAAGGTGGAAAATAAAATCTTGTGAAAAATATGCCCCACATAAAGAAAAAGATGTATATTTGCAGGCTGAAAAAGTCAATTGAAGCGAAAATTAACAAAATTTAATTAAATAATTAACACAAAATGCAAACTAAAGGTTTTATCAGAGTCCTTACTTATGCACTGTTGTTGATTTGTGCTTTCTACCTGGGCTTCACATTGGTGAGCAATCACTATCAGAAGAAGGCCGAGGCGAAGGCGCTTGCCGTTGCCAAGATCAGCTCGCCTGATACCAGCAACCCTGAATACACGACAGCATTGAATGCATATCTGGATTCTATCGCTCAAAAAAAGGTTTATCCCATTTTACTGTCAAAGTACACCAAGTGGGGTTACACTTTCCAACAAGTTCGTGAGAAAGAGTTAGGCCTCGGCCTTGACTTGAAGGGTGGTATGAATGTGACATTGCAGATTTCGGTGCCCGACATCTTGCGCGCCCTGGCGAACAACAATCCCGACAAGAAGTTTAATCAGGCCATTGACAATGTGTCCAAGGATAAGTCTGCTTCTGCTGACTTCGTCAGCTCCTTCTGCAAGGAGTACAAGAAGCTGGCTCCCGAGGGCCATCTCTCCCAGATCTTCCACAACATGGAGCAGCTCAGGACTAATCCCAATGCCACCGATGCTCAGATCGAGGAGATACTGAAGAAGGAAGTCTCTACCATGGTCGACAACTCGGAAAAGGTGCTGCGTAACCGTATCGACCGTTTCGGTGTGGTTCAGCCCAATATCCAGAAACTGCAGCAGAGCACAGGCCGTATCCTGCTTGAGCTCCCTGGCGTGAAGGAACCCGAGCGCGTTGAGAAACTGCTGCAGGGTGCCGCTAACCTGGAATTCTATGAGACCTATAAGCAGGAAGAGGTTGCTAACCAGCTGCGTCAACTCAGTGACAAGGCTGTTGCCAGCGTCGCTACCGAGGCTGCTGCCGAGCCGACTGCCGAGGCTGCCGAGAATGCTGCAACTGCCGAGGCTGAAGCCAACAAGGCTGCTGCCGACACTGCTAAGAAGGCTGCCGAGACCAAGCAAGACGCTGCTCCCGCCAAGGCTGCCGGCAAGTCGCTGGTTGCTCTCCTTCACATGAACCTCGTAGGCCCCGGTAGCCCCATTGTGGGTATTGCCGCAGCCAATGATACCGCAACCGTGAACGCTATCCTGCGTTCCTCTATTGCTAAGGTCACCCTGCCCGATAACCTCAAGTTGGCTTGGACTGTTAAGCCTGAGGGCAAACTGGAGAATGGTCAGGATGCATTCCGTCTGATTGCTCTGAAGACCACCAAGGGCCAGCCCGTGCTGAACGGTGATGTCGTTACCCGCGCCGAGAGCGAGTATAACAACCTCGAGGGTCAGGTCGTATCGATGACCATGAACTCTGATGGTGCTCGTGACTGGAGCCGCATTACCAACCAGAACATCGGTAAGGCTATAGCTATCGTTCTTGACGACCAGGTTTACTCATACCCCAATGTTAACCAGAGGATTGATGGTGGTAACTCACAGATCAGTGGTAACTTTTCGCTCGATGAGGCTAATGACCTTGCTAATGTGCTCCAGTCCGGTAAGATGGTTGCACGCGTCAATATCGTCAGCGAGAGCGTGATTGGCCCGTCGCTGGGTAAGGAATCTATCCAGAAGGGTCTCTGGTCATTCCTGGTAGCCCTCGTGCTGCTGATGATCTTCATGGTTTGTGCATATGGCTGGCAGGCTGGTATGATTGCTAACCTGGGTCTTATCATGAACCTGTTCTTCACGATTGGTATTCTTGCCTCGTTCCAGAGCGTGCTCACCTTGCCTGGTATCGCCGGTATCGTGCTGACGCTGGGTATGGCGGTCGACGCCAATGTGCTTATCTTTGAACGATGCAAGGAGGAGTTGCGCGCCGGCAAGGGCCTGAAGGCCGCCGTCAGCGATGGTTACAAGAATGCGTTCTCGGCCATCTTCGACTCTAACTTGACTACCATCATCACCGGTATCATCCTGATTGTCCTTGGTTCTGGTCCCATCCGCGGTTTTGCCGTTACCCTGGTAATCGGTATCTGCTGCTCGTTCTTCACTGCAGTGTTTGCAACCCGTCTGGTGATGGAGCACTTCGTGAACAAGGGCACCTTCGACAAGATGACCTTCACCACTCCGTTGACCCGCAACCTGTTGCAGAATGTGCAGTTTGACTTCATGGGCGCTGCCAAGAAGACTGCTTTCTTCGTTCTGGGTATCATCGTGGTCATGGGTGCATTGTTCGGCCTGCGCGGCTTGCAGAGCGGTATCGACTTCTCGGGCGGTCGCAACTATGTTGTACAATTTGATCATCCTGTCAAGGCTGAGGACCTGACCTCAAAGCTCACTCCGCTGTTCGTCAACCCTGACGGCCAAGTAGCTACCACCAAGGTCATCAACATCGACAATGATACCAAGGCTCGCATCTCGACCAACTACAAGAATGGTGACGAGGGCGAGGGCGTCAGCGACGAAATCCTGGACATCCTCTACAAGGGCCTGAAGAGCGAACTCGGCTCGATGAGCAAGGAAGACTTCAGCATGTCTAACGAGAAGACGGGCATTGTGTCGACCGAAGTTGTCGGTCCCAGCATCGCCGATGACATGAAGAGCGAGGCCATCTGGGCTGTGCTGTTCTCGTTGCTCGCTATGGCACTGTATATCCTGTTCCGCTTCCGCAATGTAGCGTTCTCTATCGGTGCTTTGGCTGCCGTAGCATTCACCGCATTTGTGGTTATCGGCTTCTACAACCTGCATGGCCTGCTGCCCTTGGAGATTGACCAGACCTTTATCGCCGCTATCCTGACCGTTATCGGTTATCAGGTGAACGATACCGTGGTTGTATTTGACCGTGTGCGTGAGTACCGCAAGCTCTATCCCAAGCAGGACCTCTACACAACCTTCAACAAGGCGTTGTGCAGCACGCTGTCCCGTACATTGATGACATCTATCACGACCATGCTCGTGCTGCTCATCATGTTGTTCCTGGGTGGTGCTTCAATCCGCAGCTTCATCTTCGCGATGATCCTCGGTGTTATCATCGGTACCTGCTCGTCACTGTTCATCGCTTCGCCCGTGGCTTACTGGATTGCCCGTCGCAGCGATAAGAAGGAGGCTGCTCTGGCAACCGCCAAGAAGTAATTAGTACACCATTGCCGTCAGCCGATAGCATTTGATGCTCCTGTAGTTCAATGGATAGAATGGAGGTTTCCTAAACCTTAGATTTGGGTTCGATTCCCAGCGGGAGTACAAGAATCGCCTGAGCAAATGCGCTCGGGCGATTCTTATATTATAATGTGTGCCTCTCTACTCCCGCTGGGAACCTAACCTGGTGGAAAGGTTAGCCATAGGGCTAAACAAACGGTCGCCCAGGGATGCCCTGAGCGACCGTTATATCAGTAAACGCAGTGGTCGTCGGCCTTACTTCTTGAAGAAGCGGTTGTACAGGCCGGTAAAGCCCTGGCCGTGGCGTGCCTCGTCGCGTGCCATCTCGTGAACGGTGTCGTGGATGGCGTCGAGATTCTGGGCCTTGGCGAGTTTGGCGATGCGGAACTTGTCCTCGCATGCGCCAGCCTCGGCAGCCATGCGCTTCTCGAGGTTGGTCTTGGTGTCCCAAACCACCTCACCGAGCAACTCGGCGAACTTGGCGGCGTGCTCAGCCTCCTCAAAGGCGTAGCGCTTGAAGGCCTCGGCAACCTCGGGGTAGCCCTCGCGGTCGGCCTGGCGCGACATGGCAAGATACATTCCCACCTCGGAGCATTCGCCCTCGAAGTGTGCCTTCAATCCGGCAAGGATTTCGGGGTCAACGCCCTTGGCAACACCGAGGACATGCTCGGCGGCATAGGTTACTTCCTCGTCCTCCTTGAGTTCCTTGAACTTCTCGGCGGGTTGTTTACACTGCGGACATTTCTCGGGAGGGGTGTCACCCTCGTGTACATAACCGCACACGGTGCAGATCCATTTTTTAGCCATAATTGATCAGATGATAGTCGTTATAGAAAAAGAATTAAGTTAAACAGATGCTTGTTGATTAAAAAGGCTGAGTGAAGTGTGGCGGGGTGGGCCTTACTCGGTGACTTCCTCAAAGTCCTCGGGTCCTACACCGCACAGCGGGCACTCGTCGGGAGGTGTGTCACCCTCGTGGATGTAGCCACACACATTGCATTTCCATTTCTTCATTGTCGTGATTTGTTTTAGATGGTTAATAATAATAGTATTGTTGGTTACAAAGTTAAGCCATAGCAAACCGATATTCCAAATTTTTTATCATTTTTTTATGAAAAAAATCCCCACAATGGCCTGATGGCCGTTGCGGGGACTTAGCGTTGCGACAGATGGGCTGATTAGCCGTTGTGCTTCTTCATCACCTTGATGAGGTCGAGCATCTTGTGGCTGTAGCCAATCTCGTTGTCGTACCAGGATACCACCTTGACGAACTTGTCGGTGAGGTAAACACCGGCGTCGGCATCAAAGATAGAGGTCAGCGGGCAACCCAGGAAGTCGCTGCTGACAACCTTGTCCTCGGTGTAACCCAGGATACCCTTGAGTTCGCCCTCGCTGGCCTTCTTCATGGCAGCGCAGATGTCCTCCTTGGTAGCGGGGTTCTTGAGGTTCACGGTCAGGTCAACAACCGATACATCGAGGGTGGGAACGCGCATCGAGATGCCCGTGAGCTTGCCGTCGAGTTCGGGGATGACTTTACCTACAGCCTTGGCAGCGCCAGTCGAGCTGGGGATGATGTTGCCGCAAGCGGCACGGCCACCGCGCCAATCCTTAGCGCTGGGACCGTCAACGGTGCGCTGGGTAGCGGTTACCGAGTGAACGGTGGTCATCAGACCGCTCTCGATGCCGAAACTGTCGTTCAACACCTTGGCGATGGGAGCCAAGCAGTTGGTGGTGCAGCTGGCGTTGCTGACGATGGTCTGGCCTGCGTACTTGTCGGTGTTGACACCGCAAACGAACATGTCGGCCTGGCGACCGTCGTCACCCTTCTTGCTGGGAGCCGACAGAACCACATACTTGGCACCAGCCTTGAGGTGCTGCTCGGCACGATCCATAGTGAGATAGAAACCGGTGGACTCAACGATGTACTCGGCACCGATCTCGCCCCAGGGGATGTTCTGGGCTTCCTTCTCGGCGTAGATGTGGATGTGCTGACCGTTGACGATGAGTTCTTTCTTCTCCAGGTCATAATCCACGGTACCGTCGAAGCGACCATGCATGGTGTCATACTTGAGCATATAGGCCATGTAGTCAACATCGAGCAGGTCGTTGATACCTACAACCTCGATGTCGTTTACATTCTCAGGCTCAAAAGCTGAGCGGAACACGAAACGGCCGATGCGTCCGAATCCATTAATACCGATTTTAATTTTCTCCATAATGCTTTTTTTAATGATTTTTTAAAAATAATGTAGTTATATAACTATAAGTTCAATTTTTTACTATCTTTGCAATGGTCGAACTGGCATACCAGTCGCTATTGCGACTGCAAAGTTAAGTAAAATTTTGATATGATACTGACTTTGAATAGCAAATTGCTTGTTTCGCAGCACAATTAAGATTGTTTAATACTCGAAAAGATTGTATTACATAATAATATTAATTTTTTAAAACTGTAAAATTATGGGTTTTATTAAAGAGTTTAAGGAGTTTGCCATGAAGGGCAATGTGATGGACATGGCTGTCGGTGTTATCATCGGTAAAGCTTTCGGCGACATCGTCACCTCGCTGGTTGATGATGTGCTGATGCCTGCAATCGGCCTGTTGACCGGTGGTGTAGACCTGTCCGGCTTGGAGTATCATCTGCCTCCCGTATCCAAGATGGTTGGCGATGCTGCTGAGGCCGTAGGTGCCGATGGCGCTGTTGAAGCCGCTGCCGATGCAGTCAATACGGCTGCAGCCAATGCTGGTGTGGCTACCGAGGCTGTTGGTGCAACGCTCAAGTATGGTCTGTTCCTTCAGAACATCATCGACTTCCTGATCATTGCTTTCTGTATCTTC
>ONYP01000024.1 GCA_900322135.1 uncultured Prevotellaceae bacterium | reverse complement strand
GCGCACATTCAACTTTTTCTGCAACAAGATCACCGAGGCCAACATGACGGCGCTGGTGAACAGCCTGCCCACCGTGCCCAGCGGCAGCATGAGGGCCCTGTTTGATACCGATGAAGCCAATGTGGTGACCACGGCCCATGTGAGGGCAGCCAATCAGAAAGGCTGGAACGTGCAGCGCTACCAGGGTGACAACTGGGTGAACATCGTCGCTCCTTCGGTCATCCGTGGCGATGTGAACGATAATGACCAGGTGGACATCAACGATGTGACGGCGCTGATCAACTTTGTGCTAACGGGTGACTCCACCGGCATCAATATGGAAGCTGCCAATGCTAACCAGACAGGCGGTGTCGACATCAACGATATCACGGCACTGATCAACTTTGTGTTGACTGGAACCTGGTAAACATCAGGTTCTAATCCTTATACCTGTCAATGAGGAGGGAGCAACGGCGTTGCTCCCTCCTCATTTTTTCTATTTTTTATCACATTATTCTTTACTCACACCATATTTTTGCTATATTTGCACCAAAAACAAGTATATTCTTAAAACATTACGATTATGAACAGGAAACTACTCTTTAAAACCTTTGCTCTTGCGACAGCCTTGTCATGCACCATGGGTGTCCATGCCCACGATTTTGCGGAGCCAGGCTTTTATTACAACATTATCGGCACCAATACCGTTGAGGTGACCTATAACAGCAGCAATTCCAATTACAACAGTTACACAGGCAGCGTGTCGATCCCTACCACTGTCACCCATGATGGTGTGACCTATAATGTGACTAAAATTGGTAACTATGCGTTCCGCAATTGTGACGGATTGACAGCAGTCAAAATTCCTTCTACGATTACAAGTTTCGGCAACTTCGCATTCTATAATTGCCCCCATTTGACCAGTATCAGCATCCCCTACGGTGTTACATCCCTTGGTTATGATGCCTTGGGCAAGACGGGATTAACCTATGTCACGATCCCCAATTCGGTCACTTATATGGGCAGCGAGATGTTCTATTGTTGTACCTCCCTGCAAAAAGTCACTCTACCGGAGTCGATAACCAATTTCGACCTCATGCGTTCATTCCAGGGCTGTACGAGCCTCACAAGCATCGTTATTCCATATGGTGTGACCACCATCAAGGCAGATGCGTTCAACGGGTGCACCAGCCTCAAAGATGTGACGATTCCACGCACGGTCACAGCAATTAATCAACGAGCATTCGCTGGTTGTACCGCGTTGACTACCGTGTCATGCTTCGCCATCACACCACCCATTTTGCCTGACAATAATGTCTTCCCAAGCGAGGCTTACAGCAATGCTAAACTCCAAGTGCCGAGTGCTGTGCAAAGTGCTTATCAGGCTGCTGACGGATGGAAACTGTTCAACACCATCAACGGAGTGGACTATGACTTCGTCCTGCATAACCTCAAGTATGCCATCACGAGCAGCACAACCGTTAAATGCGCCGGCCCAACGCTTAATTCGCCATCTGGCTCATGGTACATTCCCGAAACCGCCCTTGGCTATGATGTTACCGAAATCGGACAGCAGGCATTTCTGAATTGTAAAGATATCACCAGCCTAGAGATTGGCTCCAAGGTCAAGAAAATCGGTCTTGCGGCATTCTATGGTTGCAGTGGCTTGACGACGATGACCATTCCTGACGCAGTCACCTATGTCGAGGGAATAGCGTTCATGTATTGCACTTCGTTAGAATCAGTCACCATCGGCAAGAACTGCCGTTTCAACGATGGCGCCGGTTGGTCTCTGAACATATTTCAGTATTGCAGCAACCTGAGATCCATCACCTGCTTGAGCAAAGACGCATGGGAGTTCCATGAACCCATGTTTGATGCGAGCACCTATGAAAATGCGGTATTATGGGTTCCAGCCAAGTCCGAGTCTAACTATTGGCACACCGACTTCTGGAACAAATTCGCCAACATCAAGGGCATCTACAACAGCCTGGACGATGTGCTCAACGCCGAAGGCGGCAACCTCCACTTCACAACGAGCAGCGATTATCCATGGGTTATGGCAATGGACGACAATGGCGATGTCTATGCCAAGTCGGGCAATGGCGGCGTCGCCAGCAGCACATCGAAACTGGAGACCACCGTCACCGTGGCAGAGGGTACCAGGTTGCTTGTCACCTTCCGTGCCTGCGGCGAGCAAAGCAGCAGCGGCACTATTTACGACGAATGCCGTTGTGAAGTTGACGGCGTTGAAATCTATTCGTTAGGCGTTTTATTTCCCACAAGTTGGGGTGTCAACTGCCATATTTTAAGTGCCGGCACCCACACGATTACCTGGAGTTACACTAAGGACAGCAGTGTCAATCCCGAGGGTGACTACTTCGGCATCATGGAGGTGGAATTGGAAGCGCCCGAGTTCCAGCGTGGCGATGTGAACGGCAACAACCAAGTGGACATCAACGATGTGACGGCGCTGATCAACTATGTGCTGTCGGGCGACGCCACCAACATCATTATGGAAGCAGCCAATGCTGACCAGACAGGAGATGTCGACATCAACGATATCACGGCACTGATCAACTTTGTATTGACTGGAACCTGGTAAAAAACATCGGGTGACAGATTTAAAACTACATGGGGGGAGATGCAAGTAGCATCTCCCCCTTTAATTCTAGGGAAAGTCAGATTGACTTGAACGGATTTAACTTTCTTTCTATTGCTAATGCCAAAAACTTGCACTCGGCCATAGTTACTTTGCAGCGAGAAAAGAAGGCATCTAACGGAACCAGAATTTCCAGATGCAGCATTGACAACCGGTAATAACAACTTAAAACTTAATAGAACTATGACTGAGCAGATTTTAAAACAAGAAGTGATGATTGACGGTCAGCAGGTGCTGAGCATCGGCACGCCTGACATTGTGAACAACCATGTTGCCGAGACCACGCCGCGCAGCGTCGAGGTCGACCCCATGAAGTTGCAGGTGATGCAGAATGCAGTGGCCAAGATTGAGAAGGCCTTTGGCTCCTGTGCCATCATGCGCATGAACGACGAGAGTGTCGAGGATGTCGATGTCATCCCCACCGGCTCCATCGGGTTGGACAGGGCGCTGGGCGTGGGCGGCTACCCCCGTGGGCGCATCGTGGAAATCTACGGTCCCGAGTCGTCGGGCAAGACCACACTGGCGCTGCATGCCATCGCCCAGGCGCAGCAGATGGGCGGTATCGCCGCCTATATCGACGCTGAGCATGCCTTTGACCGCTCCTATGCCGAGGCCGTGGGCGTGAACACGCGCAACCTGTGGATCATCCGCTCGGCCGCCATCGATGTCATCGTCATCGACAGCGTCGCCGCCCTCACCCCCAAGGCCGAAATCGAGGGCGAGATGGGCGAGAGCAAGATGGGTCTGCAGGCCCGCCTGATGAGCCAGGCACTGCGCAAACTCACCGCTACCATCTCCAAGACGCGCACTTGCTGTATCTTCATCAACCAGCTGCGTGAGAAACTGGGCGTGATGTTCGGCAACCCCGAGACGACCACCGGCGGCAATGCGCTGAAGTTCTACAGCAGTGTGCGCCTTGACATCCGCCGCCTGGCCCACATCAAGGACGGCGAACGCGTGCTGGGAGCCCAGACGCGCGTCAAGGTCGTGAAAAACAAGGTCGCCCCACCCTTCCGCAAGGCCGAGTTTGACATCATCTACGGCACGGGCATCAGCCGCATGGGCGAAATCCTGGACATGGGCGTCGAGGCCGGCATCATCAAGAAGAGCGGCGCCTGGTTCAGTTGGCAGGACGGGCGCCTGGGCCAGGGCCGTGAAGCCGCCAAGCAGTACCTCATCGACAATCCCGAGACCGCCGACGCCATCGCTGCCCTGCTCGCCCCATAAACCCTGAAACCAATACCATGAAAAGCACTTTATTTCCTCGCAATGAGTTATTAAACTACGAATTTCGCTAATTCAACTAATCTTTGACGGGGCTTGATTCTAATCTAGAACAGGGACAACCACTGATAATGGTTGTCCCTGTTGTCGTTGATGTTGTCGTTGTTATCTGACACTTCAAGTGTTGCGGGTGAGGCGGGCGAGGTAGTCGTAGTGGGGTCCGCGCACGAGGATGTCGCAGTGGTAGCCGTGGGCTGCAGCCTGCTCACGCAGCGTCTCGGGGTCGATGAAGAGCCAGGGGAAAGGCTCGCCCTTGATATCACGGTATTGCATCTGGTAGGTGAGTTCGCCATAATAGCCGTCGATGCCTGTGAGGTCGATAATGCCGTCCTCGTCCTCAAAGACATAGCAGATGTCGCTGGAGTCGCACAGCAACTGGCCGCCAGGGGCCAGCAGATGATCCACCTGCATGAAGAAGGCATCCATGCGCGCGAGCGTGCCCACGATGCCGATGCCGTTCATGAGCATGAGGATGGTGTCGAACCTGCCGTCGAGAGTGAAAAAGTCCTGCTCTCGCACATCCTTGACCCCGCGCTCACGCATCGTCGCCACCGCTAGCGGCGAGATGTCGATGGCCGTGACACGCTTCTCCATCGCCTGCAATGCCTGCGCGTGGCAGCCGGCACCGGCCCCCACATCGAGGATGGCACCGCTAGCCACCAGCAATGCCTCGCGCTCGACGGCGGGCATGTCTTCTAAGCGCCTGAAAAGGGTTTCGACGGGAATCTCGTCCTCGTCAAACATCGGCGAGAACACACGCAACCGCGCCGCCTCGCCACTATGGTGGTAGTCGGCAATGGCTCGGCCCATCGGGTCTTTTTCAATAATCATCAGCGGATGAAGTGGGTACCCTGCCAGGGTTCATACTCGGGCTTCTGGGCCGTTCCCGAGCTCAACTGGCGAATCATCCATGCCATGTTCTGGGCCATGGTGCGCATGGTCTGCATGCCCTCGGCATCGAGGCGAACCTCGCCGGGCTCACGCCCGTAGGCGATGTTCCAGTACTGCGAGGTCACCAGCGGCATGTTGCACATCTGGAAGGGCATCTGCAGCATCTGGAAAGCGGCAGTGGCACCACCGCGACGGCACACGGTGACAGCGGCAGCAGGCTTGCCAGCCACCTTGGCACCCGCAAAGAGCATGCGGTGCAACAGGTTGATGACAGAACCTGTGGGGGTGCCGTAATATACCGGCGAGCCCACAATCAGGCCGTGGGCCTCGTTTATCTTGTCGATGACCTCGTTGCACAGGTCGTCGTTGAAGACACAGTGTCCGTCACCGGCACGCACGCAACCGCCACAAGAGATGCAGCCGCGCACGGGCTTGGTGCCTATCCAAACTATTTCGGTCATAAATCCCTGCTCTGACAGGGCCTTGGCGGCTTCGTTAAGTGTAAAATAGGTGTTGCCCTTCTCGTGGGGCGAACCATTAATCAATAGAACTTTCTTCATATTCAATTGTCAGTTTTTAATTGTTAGTTTACTTTGGTCATGTGATATCCCATGGCCTTGAGTTGGACGGCCATACCCATCTGGTACATCGCCTGCAGACAGGCGACATAGGCCTTGAAAGCGTCCACCGTACCCGGCTCGATGTCCTGGCTGAAGAGGGCACGCTTGGCGCGCTCGGCGCAATCGCCCACGAGGGTCTGCGTCTGCTCGGCCGCATCACCGTGCAGGTCCAGCACCTCGTCGAGGATATACTCGTCAAGGTTGTCATAGCCACGCTTGTCACGCAACATGAGGTAGAGGTCCTCCACCTTGCTGTAGCGCTCCCAATCGGTGTCCCAGAACTTGGCGACGGCCATGGCGACGAACATCATCCACCCCAGCGAAGCCACGGGATAGGCCGAGAACTCGCGCGCACCGTCGGGCAAGTAAGCCTCGGCGATTGCGGGCCATTTTTCCTCCACATCGGGGCACTCGGGCAGGCGCTCGTCAACGGCGCCACGCTTCAGCAGAAATTCATGCAAATCACTCAATAATGCATTGGCAAATTTTTCCATGTTAGGTTTCTTACGGTTTTAGCGGGCGCAAAGATAATGAAAAATGCTTGATAACCAACAACATTATCATTTTTTTTGGAAACTTGCTTTTTGACATGGCGAACCGATTGTGGCGACCAGTAATTTTGCAGCGACGAAAATACCAAACCGTTAAACACTGAAAACGCCATGAAAACACCAACCAACAACGAACAACACACGCGGGTGCTGCGTGCCGCCTATCAGGCATGGATGAGTGCCGCCGCACTGCGCCAGTCGCGCTTGAGGAACAAGCGATTCACCTATGGCGACCAATGGGGCGATCTGGTGAAAGACCACCAGGGGCGCGTGATGACCGAGGGCGAACACCTCGCCATCCAGGGGTGCGAGAGCATCACCAACAACCTGATCAGAAAAATGGTCAAAACCATCGTCGGTCGCTTCAGGTCGCAATACATCAAGCACGACGGCGGCAGCGAGCAGTCACCGCTAGACCAGGTCAAGCGGGATAACGAACTCGATGAGCTCGACAGCCGTGCCCTCGAGGAATTCCTCATCTCGGGTTGCTGCATCCAGCGGGTGGATACCGACCACACGCCAGGCACGAGCGACCATGTGAAGGTCGAGAATGTCAACATGAACAAGGTGTTCGCCGGCAAGATGATTGACCCGCGCTCGTGGGACTGCGAACTCATCGGCCAACTGCATGACCTGAACATCGCGCAACTGCTGCGGCGTGTTGCCGACGGCAATCAGCGCAAAGCAGCATGGGTGCGCCGCCTGTACACCGACAATGCCGACAGCCGACAGGCCGATTTCACGACACGCCTGGGCGCCGACACACAGTCGGGCAGCGACTTCTGGCACGCCAGCGACGGCAAGTGCCGCGCCATCGAGGTGTGGACGCTCGAGAGCCGCGAAGTCATCGTGTGCCACAACCACCGTGAGGGCACCCTCAGCATCGAACCCGCCGGTGCTGTCCACCGCATGAAAAACCGCCCCGAGGTGACCACCCGTTGGGATATCGCCACAGTGTGGCACTGCCGTTGGTTCAGCCCCATGGGCGACCTGCTGGCCGAGTATGACTCCCCGTGGCCGCACGGCAGCCATCCCTTCGTCATCAAGCTCTATCCCCTGACCGACGGTGAAGTGCATGCCGTGGTCGAGGACATCATCGACACCCAGAAGCATGTCAACCGCATGATCTCGCTGCTCGACCAGGTGATGCGCTCTAGCGCCAAGGGTGTGCTGCTGTTCCCCGAGACCGCCCTGCCAGACGGCTGGACCTGGGAGGACGCGCGGCGGTGCTGGTCGAGCGCCAACGGCCTGCTGCCCTACAATCCCCGCTACAGCGAGGCCAAACCCGAACAGGTGAGTGCCAACGGCACCTCTATCGGTGCCTATCAAATGATTGAACTGCAGATGAAACTGTTTGAGGAAATCAGCGGTGTGAGCGGTGCCTTGCAAGGCAAGGCCCCCACCGTGAACAGCGCCAATGCCTACCAACTGCAAAGCGAGAACGCCAACATCGCGATGAGCGATGTGTTTGACACCTTCGAGGCCTTCCGCCACCAGCGTGACCGCAAGATAACGCACATCATTTCGGGCACATGATGCCCGGCAACAACCCAAATAATCACATTTTAAAACATTCAAAGCCATGAACAACGAACAAGAACAACGAGAACAGCCACAGCAGGCGACACCGGCGGTGACGCCACCGCCCTTTCGCCCACAGGAAGCACAGGACGAACCCGAGGGGCAAGAGCCGGCCGCCTCCCCCACCCTTGCCGACAGGATTGCCGCCATGGGGCTTGACGAGGGCGCGGCCGCCAAACTGGAGGAACTCACTGCCGGCCTTGCCGCCGAGAGCTTGTCGGCCACGCTGCTTGCCACGCTCGCCCGCGGCATCACCCATGACGACGATGTGCAGAACGCCGATGCCGCAGGCTACCTGCGCGGCCGCAACGACAAGATTGAAGCGGTCCTGCACCGGCAGCCCCAAGACGAGGAAGAGCATGTAGCGACTCCCGTCTTTCCCAAGTATTGCCGCCGCAGCATTTGGGACTGATGGAATATGAAATTAGGAGTTAGGAATTAGGAGTTAGGAATTGGCATCCGCATTCATTTCACAACCTAACTCAAAAAAAACACAACTTAAAACCAAAAATTTAAAAGCCATGAACATTACAAGTATTACCAAGGCGATGCGCTGGATGCGCAGCCACAAGAAGTTAGTCCTCTTTGTCATCATCATGATCCTTATCGGCGTCCTCGCCTCGTGCGTCGGAAGCGACAGCGCCGGTGCCACGATGGCTGTGGGGATGCTCATTGCCGGCGTTGAGGACGGCCAGCATGTGGTGGACGGCCCCCTCACCACCGACCTCACCCGCGAGGGCTCACCCAACCTGCTGCTCAACGAGATTGACCAGCAGATTGTGAAAATACGCCCGATGTCCACCCCCATCGACCAGATTTCGCGTTACGGTGGCAGCAAGCACTCGGGCAGCATGGTCGTTGACTACTACAGCGTTGACACCAAGTTGACCAAGACAAAACTGACTACGGCGGTTTCGGAATCAAACCCTGAGACCGGAGACGACACGCCCACCCTGGTCATCACTACGGGCAACAACGAGATTTTTGACCCCACCGACACAATTCTCGTGCAGAACACGCCGGGTTATGAGGCCGACGGAACGACCGAGAGCAGCCAGGACCTGGTGCTGTATGTCCTGGACCGCGACATCAACGGGGTGACCGTCATGGCTGTGAACGGACCCACCATCAATGGCGTGAAAGGGTGCTTCCCCGAAATTTCCACAGGCACCACGCTCGTGCGCATGGGCCGCGCCGCCAGCGAACTCGATGTGCAGTCACCGCAATTTGAGTCGCTGCCCAAGAAGAGCCGCAACCTGTGCCAGATTTTCAAGATGCAGGTCGAGCAATCCACACTGCAACGCCTGTCGAACAAGGAGGTGGGCTGGACGATGAGCGACCAGGAGGAGGCCGCAGTCTATGACATGCGCATGGGCATGGAGAAGTCATTCCTGTTTGGCGCCGCCAGGCAGTTATGGGATGCCACCAAGAAAGAGTATGTCTACTTTACCGGAGGCATCTGGAACCAGGCAGGCAAGGAGTATTACCTCGAAGCCTCGGCCGAACTCGACGAGAGCAAGATGGTGGAACTGATGCGTGACGCCTTCACGGGCAACACGGGCAGCAAGCGCAAAATACTCATCGGGGGCAGCCGCCTGATCAGTAAGATCTGTAAGCTCGACTATACCCGTGTGATCACTGCCGGACAGCATGTCAGCAAGTGGGGCATCGATTTCACCGAGTTGAGGTCGAAATTCGGTTGCCTGTATGTGCTGCTGAGCGAGGTGTTTGACGAGGTGGGCATGTCCAACGAGGGCATTGTCATCGACCCCGAGTATATCCAGAAGTATACGCACATCCCCTTCAGCACCGAGCAGCTCAACCTCAAGAAGAGCGGCGTGCGCAATGTCGACGCGCTGGTGATGACCGAGGCATCCTGCCTGGTGTTGCGTTACCCCAAGGCGCACATGCGCATCACGAGCCGATGAAATACTTCACCATCAAGGAGTTGACACGCTCTGACACGGCAAGCCGACTGGGTATCGACAACAGGCCCACGGCCAGTGCCATCACTGCACTGCATGCCCTTGTCGACCATGTGCTTGACCCGTTGCGCGAGGCGTGGGGCGGACCCATCCATGTCAACAGCGGTTACCGTTGTCCCGCCTTGAACAAGGCAGTGGGCGGCACACCAGGCAGTCAGCACCAGCGTGGCGAGGCTGCCGACATCACCGTCGGCTCCCGTAGCGGCAACCGCCGCCTGCTGGCACTGATCAAGCGCCTCAAGCTGCCCGTGGACCAGTGCATCGACGAGAAAGACTGCCGCTGGATCCATGTGAGCCACCGCCCAGGCCGCAACCGCCGCCTCTACATGAAATTCTAGATTCCGCCTCTTAAACTCGAGGGCAAGACATGACACCCAACGTCATCGTCTTGCCCTTATTTATTAAAAAATGAATCGAGAATAACAGTAAGCTTAGCCACATTTGTGGTGTATCGTAATAACACTTAGCACCTGCATTTTGACATAATAAAAGTTGATGGTTTACCAATTTGGCATAAGCAAGAGTAAATAGAGAAATACCTGGCACAAGCCAAAGAGTACAAAGATGCTTACTGGCAGATGGCAGATGAAAAAAACAAATGGCGAGAAATAGCAGAAAAGTTAGGCAGATAAAGCACAATTAACCCCACCTTAGTTCGTTTTCTAGGGTGGGGTTTATTCTTGGATATTGACTTCATTTCCTTATTTGCTTCAGTATTTCTGGATGCTCCCTTACAAAACCCAATATCATATCCACCAATCTGTTCACATCTGATATATTGACTTCACCATCTTTGTTTACATCACCCTCGCTTACTGTTTGGCCAGATGATATTTCTTTTGATAGCAAGAAACTGGACACTCTTTCCATATATTCCACTTCATACCCATATCCAGATAGAACATTCAAAATTTCACCCGCAGAATATTGGTCCTCACAAACCCAATAGTGTTCACTTGAGTCATACACAAAGCCCGCAATACCAACAGGAACATCACCAGTTAAACAAACTTTACTAGCCCAACCGTCAGAATCATCCAAAGTAACGGTTATATAACTCTTTCTTGCGGATGCGGTGACACTTACCAAAACAAGCAGTAATAATAAAATAATCTTTTTCATAATATAGTTGTATTAATGTTAATAGATACTGCAAAGATAGTGAAAAAACAAAAGCCAGCCCTAATTGGGTTGGCTCTTATTGTTTTGCAGTAACCATTTCTATTTTAATGTTTGCTTTATTTCTTCTATATCATAAGCATCCAAGTTAAACCATTCTCCCCTAATTCTTTTATTAGCATATACTCTGTGTAGAGCGGCTTCAAAGGCTTCTGCTATAGTTCTTGATGGATACTCTTTGGCATAAAGAAGTTCAATTGTTGGCTTATCACTTTGTAAAGTATGCTCCCTATATTTTGGATTATTAGAGATTCCTATTTTATGGAAGTTGTTTGTGGTATCTACCATCAGATATACATAGCAAGTAGAAGAGGATTGTCTTCTATCTTCATTTTCGGCTTCATCATCTACTTTATAATCCTCATCACCTCTTATCTCATCGTACAAAGACAAATAGGTAGCAACAAAGTCTTGAAACACTTCTCTATGTATTTCTTTAAGAGGATCAGTCATACTGAGAATTGAAGGCACACCTTGCTCAGCCAATATGGTACCTTCATCATTTGTTAAATTCCATTTAAGTACTTTATGAGAAGCCAGTAGTTGGATATCTTGATTAGTCATTATTGAAGAAGTAGTCATATTAATATAGTCACCTCTTTCAGAATTATTTGTGTACTTGACTGGTTTTTTAAAATCCCTAAATGAAAGAACACTACCATTATCCAATAGAAAATGTAAAGTGTGGTACTTCGTAAACTTAAATCTCGATGAACTATAATCTACATATAATTTATGCTTGTTGTTTATATACTCAATACGAACATAAAACATCCCAAAAGAAAAACCATATTTATTTCCGCCAAACATAGTTGCTTTAATAAACGGCTCTTTTGTAAATTCATCTACTCCTTGGTCAATTCTATTAGGGAACTTATGTTTTTTTACTACATCCTTGGACTTATAAATAGTACATAGACGAGTGCCTTTAAAACATCTAATACTGTGATGAAATTCGAAATACCCATCATCAATAGCGAAGACATAAAAAGTCTGCTTTGTACCAAATGAATCATCTATAAGTTCTATTATTTTATCTCCCTTTGTAACATATTCAAGGTCAGGTATTGAAGAGTATGCATTTACAAAATAAGGGCCATAATCGTTTCTCGCTTCATATTTTAAGAAGCAATCTACAGTTCCATCTGTCCTTTCATAATAGACAATATCACTATAATCCTCCATATTTGTTACTGCTAGAAGTCAAAAACCAGTTATCCAATTACTTTGCCAAAGATACTCATAATATGGAAAATTACAGCAAAGACAGCCCTATTTTATATAAACTAGACTCCAATTCCAGTAAATTTTCATTTTTCTTCAAATTAATTTCCTCTGTAAGTATTTATAAATAAGTAAGTTATAGAGGTATGTAGTTTAAGTAGTTGATTTCACCGAGTTGAGGTCGAAATTCGGTTGCCTGCATGAGCTGCTACAATTGATTGATGATTAAAGATTAGTGATTAGTGAAGGGCAAGACCAGCCGCCAGACGCAGTGGTCTTGCCCTTCTTTGTTTTTGTGCCCCCGCAAAAAAACGGGAGGCGGAGAATTTGCATAGTCCAGGGATTTTTACTATATTTGCCTACCGATAAAGCCAAAGACCCAATTGATTATGAATTACGACGAATTATATGACCAAGCGCTACGGATAGCCATTAGGGCACACGAGGGACAAACTGATAAATCGGGACGAGCATATATCATGCATCCCGTCAGGGTGGCGATGCGCTGCAAAAATCCGAAGGCCAGAATCGCAGCCTTATTGCACGACATCATCGAGGATACATCGGTCACTATCGAGGAGTTGCGGGGTCAAGGGTTCCCCGAGGACATCCTTGCCGCAGTGCAGGCGGTAACGAAGCGTGAAGGCGAGAGTTATGAATTGTTTATTCGGCGTGCCGCCGGCAACGCCATCGGCCGTGAGGTGAAAATGGCAGACCTGGAGGACAACATGGACATACGCCGGCTTGATGAAATCAAGGACGAGGATGTGAACAGGCTGCGTAAATACCTGAGTTCGTGGCACTACTTGAACAATCAAGCGAAATAACGGTATGACAAATGGAGTTCTACTGTTGATTGGGCTCCTGACGAGCCATTACCTGGCAGACTACTGCCTGACATGGCCTTTCATGATCAGGGCCAAAGCCGACGGAAAAAACATCTGGCCCATCTTGCTGCATGGGGCCGTTCACGCCCTGCTGATGGGGTTATGCCTGATGGCGTACGGCACAACGCTGGAAATGCTGGCGCTGCTGATGCTGCTGGAGCTTGTCACCCACACAGCCATCGACACCGTCAAGGGACTGCTCACGGCAGCAAACCCTCGTCTAGCCGATACCCATCACAAAGGGTACTGGATGCTCTACGGTTTTGACCAACTGCTTCATCAGATTGTCGTGGTGGCCATCTGGTACCTCGCCACCAGGCCTGCTACGATATAAGGGGCAACGCCCTCGACGGCCATCTACTCCAAAGTGCAGACCAGGTTATAGACGGCGCTGCCAACGCGGCTGAGGGTGCCACCGGTATCCATCGCCAAGTCGTGGGGCAGGCCGTCACTCACAGCGATGGCAGCGGCAAGACCGGTTGCCAACGGGTCCAGCCCAGGATCGACTGCACCACACACGGCAGCCACAGGGATGCCCCGCTGCTGTGCCATCTTGATGACGCAACCAGGGCCCTTGCCCATCAGCGTCTGGGCATCCAAGCGACCCTCGCCTGTGATGACCAGGTCGGCTCCATCCATAGCCTGGGCAAGGCCGTTATGCGACAGCACATATGGGGCACCGGGCATCAGGCGGCAATCCAGCAGGTGCATCATCAGGGCGGGAATGCCTCCCGCCGCGCCACATCCGGGCTGGTCCGCGATTTGCTCACCCACAATGCCAACCACATGAAGCATGCCGCGCTCCAGTTGCTCCACTTGTCCCGGCGTAGCACCCTTCTGCGGCGCGAATACCCTTGCTGTGCCGCGCTTGCCACACAACGGGTTGTCCACATCGGTCAGCAGGGTGAAGCGGCAGTCCCGCACCGTCGGGGGAATGCCCAATGTCTCGATGGTTGAAATGTGCTCCAGCGATTCACCGCAGGGATAAAGGTGATGACCATCGGCATCCAGAAACTCGGCACCCAAGGCACACAGGATACCCATGGCCGCATCACAGGTTGCTGAGCCGCCAAGGCCCAGCACGATGTCGCGGCTCCCACGCTCCATGGCATCACGCATCAGCAGTCCTGTTCCCAGCGTCGTGGCACGCATCACATCGCGCCGGCAATCTGGCAGCAACGCCAGGCCGCTTGCCGCCGCCACCTCGATGAGCGCCGTGCCGTCGTCACACAAGAAGTAACTTGCCGCAACGGGATCGAGTTGGAGCAGCGGGGCCGTCGTGGGCACCATCACCCACTCGCCCTCACGGCCGGCAGCAAGCACCGCAGTGGTGCCATCGCCACCATCGGCAACGGGCACACTGACCACCGTAACATCACCGAGGCCGCGCAAACCCTCTTGCGCGGCCTCATTAAGTTGCTGGGCCGTTGCCGACCCCTTGAATTTGTCAAATGCCAGTACGACCTTCATCTCTATTCACAATCGTTATAGCCTAATCCACCTTGATAACGAGGAAATTGGTCTTCTCCCAGAACTTGGCGGGGTTCAAGATGTGCAAGGTCTTGACATTGCCATGGTCTACAATCTCGTAGGAATCCTTGGGATGATTGGTCATCACTTCGGCCTTCTTGCTGTGGGTGGGAATTTCGTTGAGGACGCGACGGTCGGCTCTGGTAAAATAAGCCTTTTCAAAATCGCCCTCGAGAATTTTGGTCTTGCGCAGGAATCCAGTCTCGATGATTTTATTCTTCTTGAGTTCCTTCTTGGAACCGATGACATAGTAGCAAGTGTTGAGGTCGTCAATCTCTTTGGAGAGGTTCTTGGACTGCTGCACAGCCTCTTCCTTCTCCTTAGTGACCGTCTGGTTGACCGTATTGAGCGAGTCGACGCTCTGGTTCAAGTTCTTGATTTGGATATGTGCTGCCGCGAGTTGGTCGGTCAGGTTGTTGATGATTCCCTGCTGGTCCTCGAGTTGCTTCTTGAGGTTGGAAATCGTCTCTTCCATCTTACTGTTGTAGTTGGTGGATTGCTTTAACCGCCTCTCCAGTTCAGCCAGACGGGCCTTGTGCCTGTTGATGGACTGCTGGATGGCCACGATATCGTTCTTGAGTTGCTTCTTGCGGTCAGGAGTCTCCTGGCTCAGGTTATTCACCGATACGATATCCTCCATCTGCTTAATCTGTTCCATTCCGTCGGCGATATCGTTCATCAGTTGCAACAGGCTGTCTTTCTCGGCGTTGGCTGTATTGATAGAATCCTGCAGAGCAGCATTGATGGAGTCCTGGCGCTGAGCGGCCCTATCGCTCTTGCTCTCGCCTTGACACGAGGGCAACAAAGTGATGCCCATCATCAGCCACACGATATAAAAAAGTTTTCTCATACCTATCTTGATTTAGTTGTTGTTTGTCTTACTGAAGTACTTGATAATAAAGATTTTCAGACCTTTGCGCTCTTGCCCTTGAAAGCGGCATACTTGTCAACCTTGAGTGTTGTTGCCGACTGGCACCCGGCAACGATGATGACAATCTCCCCCCTGGGGCTATTGGCCGTAAAATACTCGACCAGCTGGTCCAGGGTGCCGTTGTGGGTCGTGTTGTGCATTTTGCTGATTTCACGCACGACACTCGCCTCGCGGTCCCCTCCAAAGGTCACAACAAACTGCTGCAGGGTCTTCAACAGGCGCACCGGTGACTCATAGAACACCATCGTCAACGGTTGTTCCTTGAGTTCCTCGAGTCGTGTTGCGCGTCCTTTCTTCTGAGGCAAGAAGCCCTCGAAGATGAAACGGTCGCAAGGCAGGCCAGAGTTGACCAGCGCAGGCACAAACGCGGTTGCACCCGGCAGCGTTTCCACCTCGATGCCCTGACGCCTGCACTCGCGTGAGAGCAGGAATCCCGGGTCACTGATTCCCGGTGTGCCGGCATCGCTAATGAGCGCCATCACCGCGCCGCCCATCAACTGGTTGACCACGGCACTGACGGCCTCATGCTCATTGAACTTGTGATGACTGCGCATGGGCGTTGCTATGCCGAAGTGCTTGAGCAGTATGCCGCTCGTGCGCGTATCCTCGGCAAGCACCGTGTCGACGGTCTTGAGCACCTCGATGGCCCGGGGGGTCATGTCGCCGAGGTTCCCCACGGGGGTTGGCACGATATATAATTTGCCGGCCATAGCAGTCAAACGACAGAAATCATTTCAAGAAATGGTTGCGCACGATAGCCATGAAGTCCTGTACGGCCTCGTTCTCGCGGTCCCAATTCAATTGGCTATAGAAGTAGAGTTCGGCATTCCCGTAACTGTTCATGATCTCGATGTGCTCGATGGCCGTTTCCATTGCGTTGGCGCTACCAGCAAACAGTTCACGCTGGAAGCGGAAGCGGTCATTCAGCGAGAAAGCCTTGCGGATGTCCTTGGAGAGGTGCCGCTGCAATTTCTCGTCAACGCGCAGGGGCTCCTGCATGCTCACGCCACCGGCATTGTCATCCACCTCGGGGAAATCGGTGGGCACGGGGGGCACAGGCATCTCGTCCTCGGGCTCGGGAACTGCATCGTCCTCGGGCTCGATAAACTCCACAGAGATATCGGGTTCATCGGCTGCCTCGGGCACCAGCTCGGGGTCGGGGTCAGGGACCGGTTCGTCGTTGACGGGGTCCTGTCCGGCGGGGCGGAATGCGGGAGGCGTGGCAGTCGATGGATTGAATGCAGGTGGCGTGGAGGCATCGTGTGATGTGGCGCCAGGAGTTTCAACCGCGGGTTCCTCATCCTCGGCCTCGATAAACTCCACACTGATGTCATCGTCGGGTTCACGGTCGGCTACGGGGACCTTGTCAGGGTCAGCAGGCTCATGCTTGGGTTCCTCGTAGTCGAGTTTAAACACCTCATTAAACTCCTCACCATTATCGTGCTGCCATGTCTCGTCGGCATCATAGTCATCCTCGGGCAGGTGCTCGGCCTGCTTCTCGGGTTCAGGCGCTACGACGGTTTTCTCCTCGGGCTCCGGAGCTGCGGGAGCGGCAGGAGCGGGAGCAGGTTGGTTGACGAGTGTGACCCCACACATGTCGGCCAGTTCACTCACCTTGCGGCGTATCTTGTTGACAATGACATCGGGGGTGTTCTCCTCACCCAGTCGACGGGTAACAAGCATCAACCCTTCAATCTCATAGACATGAGACAGCATTTTCTCAATAGACATATTCATAATCATCTGTTATATAGTCTCTTGACGACGACGCGCCAAGGATTTGTTTTACATTTAACCTGCAAGTTTAGGCATTTTTTTTGATATGCAAACTATTTTCCGTCAAAAAGATTGCAAAGCAAGGTGCCTATCTGTTCCCTGATAGCCGGGCGAGAACACTTGTAATTGTTGACCAGCACGGCGAATGCGTATCGTGGCTCATCGGCAGGATAATAGCCGACAAAACACTGCACATGGCGCATGCTGCCCGACTTGAGAACAATGTTATTGCTCAAGGGGTTGTTCTTGAGGGTATCGCCCACACGGTCGGAGGCGGTGGGCATGAGGTCACACAGGCGCACTCCGTCGAAACGGCGGCCAGCCATCATCGTGAGCATATCGCCAAAGAAGTTGACCGAGGCCTTGTTGGACCTCGCCAGTCCGCTGCCGTCACTCATGAACAACGGCCCGGTACCGACGCCCTGCAACTCGAGCCAGCGCTTTACAGCCTCGACACCGATGGAGTCAAGGTTGCTCGGCATGTTCTCCTGGCCCTTGAGTTCCCACTCACGAGCGCCGATGGCACGCAGCAATGCATGGGCAAACATGTTGTCGCTGCGGTCGAGCAACGAGGTAATGATTTCGGTGAGTTCGGGCGACTTGTGCAACACGAGCAGGTTGACATCGGCATTACCGAGCTCGTCACGCGCCGTGGCATTGTAGTCATATCGGATTTCGCTCCTCAACAAGGCACGCTCAACGCTGTCGACGAGCATGGGTGCCGGCGTGGGGTTGGCATAGCTGCCGCGGAAAGACTTGGACGAGGCATCGCCTGCAATGACCAGTGCGGGAACGCTGTAGTCCATGTAGGGTGTGATGGATTGACGGCCACGGTTGGGGCGGCAACGGCTGATGACCTTCAAGCCCGGCACAGGGGGAGTGATTGTCGACTGGGACACGCGCCCACGGCCGTCGAGCGTGAACGAGGCATTCATGATGTTGTCGTGGAAACTCAGGGCGTGAACAGCAGCGCCGTAGGCATAGGCCAAGTCCTCTGCTTCCCACTCATTGTGATAGTAGGGATAGCCGTAATAGGTGTCGTCGCCGACGACCGTGCCCTCGACACGGGTAATGCCGCGCGCACGCAGGGCATCCAGAATCTCGTCGACAATGTTAGCCTGATTGGGCAGGTACACCGAGCCCAGCGTGGGGTCTCCCAGGCCGCGGATGACGATATTGCCCCTGAAACAGCCGTCCTCGACCACGCCGTCGAGATAGACGGGTGTCTCGAAACGGAAGTGCGGTCCCATCAGCCCCAGGGCTGCCGACGACACCACCGTCTTCATCGTCGAGGCGGTGATGATGGCTTCGTCCTGGTCATAGCCGGCAATCGCTTTTGCCGAATCCAGGTCCACCACAGTGACACCCAACGAGGCATAGCGCAACGAACTGTTAGACACAAACAAATCCACCGCTTCCTGGGCGGTATAGGCCATGAGCTGCAACGAGGCGGCCAGGGCCAGCAATATCGAAAGAATGCTTTTCTTCATTGTCTTGAACGGTTTATGGTTTACGATTACCCTTGAGGTTGCGGCGACGCATGTAGTGGATCCAAGCGTAATGCTGCCGGCTGGAGAGATAAGCCAGGTTGCGCTGGTTGCCATGCGCCTCGCGCTCAAACGAGATGTTGCGGTAGGCATTGCCCCTCATGGTGAGGCGTATGAGCCACTCAACGAAATAGAATATGTAGAAAAACACGAACAGCATCTCGCGCTGCTGGGCAGTGTGGATGCGCTCATGGTTCAACAATTCATTGCTGAGGTAAACGCCCGGATGCACAAACATCACTCCCAGCAGGTTGATGGCCGAGAATCCCTTGAATGGCAAATATCTGGAGCGGATAATCTTCACGGCGGCAAAGGTACAACATTTTTTCCATACCCGGGCTGCACATCTGTTAAAGACCCTAAAGACAGTTTAGCGGCTGGCGGAAATGCAGTGAAAAGGGTAAAAAAAATGAGAAAAACACGATTTATCACGGCTGAGTATTGCACATTAGCCATTTTGAAGTATCTTTGCGCACAGACAATGATGTTGACCTAACAAAGACCCTATGAAGATATGATGCAGAAAGTTATTAGAGTTTTCGGCTTGGTATTGCTTTATGTGCTGGCTTTCTTTATCGTGGAAGTCCTGGGCTGGTATCACCCTTATGCATGGACCTATTGTGCCGTTCCTGCCGCCGTGATTGCAGCGTGGCCCTACTTCAAGTTGTGCCAGCGCTATCCGGTTCCCGGCATGGCGATGCTGTGTGCGATTATGCTGTTGCTGTTCAACTTCATCATTGGTCAGGGCCATGAGTTCCTGGCAGTGGGCTGCTTCGGCTTTGGTTTCATCGCCGAGGGTCTGCGCAAAATCTCGAAAAACTGCCGTGGCCGCTGGGGCGTGATTGCCAGCTATGCCGTGATGTCGCTCATCCCCTTCTCCAAGACCTGTGTGTTGTGGATTTCCTATGAAACCGCCGCTGACATGGAAATCAACAACATGCGCGACATCTATTATGCGCAGTTCGGCCGCATGCTGTCGTGGTCGATGCTTGCCTCGATGCTTGTGCTCACGGTAGTGCTCGCCACGCTGACGATGTGGATAATGACGCGCTTCTGGCATCCGCGCGACAAGTACGAAATCTTTTCCTGAACCGGTCTATCACAACACCAGAAACCTGAATCAGCATTATAAAAAATATCGCGCCCTGAACATGATGCTCAAGGCGCGTTTCATTTTGTAATGGGTCATCCTCAGGGTCACTCGGCGGTGGGCTGTGCCATCAGTGGCATGGGGGACTTGTCCTCGCCCTCGATTTCCTTGTCGATGGCCTCGAAACGGCTGTGCTGACTCTTGTACTCGGGGACGAACTCCTTCATGGCGTATATCATGGCATGGACATCACCCGCAGCAGCCAACTTGATGATGTTGTCCAGATGGGCACACACCTCCTTGTAGTCATAGGTCCTGACCTTGGCAATCATGATTTTCTTGTTGATGGTGGCGGTGGTCTTCTCCTTGTCGTTGAGCAGTTCCTCGTAGAGCTTCTCGCCGGGGCGCAGCCCGATTTCCTCAATCTTGATGTCCACACCGGGTTTGAGACCCGCCAGCGAAATCATGCGGCGCGCGAGGTCATAGATCTTGACAGGCTCGCCCATATCAAAGATGTATATCTCGCCACCGCTGCCCATACAGCCCGCCTCGAGCACGAGGGAGCAGGCCTCGGGGATAGTCATGAAGTAGCGTATAATCTCCTTGTGGGTGACAGTGACGGGGCCACCGGAGGCAATCTGCTTGCGGAAGAGCGGAATCACCGAGCCGTTGCTGCCCAGCACATTACCAAATCGGGTGGTGATGAACTTCGTCTTCTTGCCCTGCCGCTGTGCCTCAAAGAATAGCGACTGGCAGTAAATCTCGGCAAGACGCTTGGTGCAGCCCATCACATTGGTGGGATTGACGGCCTTGTCGGTGGATATCATGACGAACTTATAGACGCCATACTTGAGCGCCAGGTCAGCCACATTGCGTGTTCCCATCACATTGGCCAGGATGGCCTCCGACGGGTTGATTTCCATCATGGGCACATGCTTGTAGGCAGCGGCATGGAACACATAACGCGGGCGGAATTTCTCAAACGCTTCCTCGACGCGAGCACGGTTGCGGACATCGCCCATAAAGAGTTCGATGTTGGAGCGCGGGTGCTCCTTCTTCATCTCGAGCGAGATGTCGTGCATGGGTGTCTCGGCCTGGTCAAACAAGACAATCTTGCTGGCTCCGTAGTTGGCCACCTGACGCACAATCTCGCTGCCGATGGAGCCGCAAGCACCGGTAATGAGCACACACGAGCCCTTGATGTGCTCGCTCACGAGCGGGTTGTTGAGCACGATGGGGTCGCGGCCCAAGAGGTCCTCGATCTGCACCTCCTTGATAAAGGTAGAAATGCCCTTTTCGCCCTCCTTGTCCTGTTCAAACTCGGCCACCTTGTTCATGGCCAGCAGGGGTATATCGTTCTTGATGAAATAGTCGGCAAATCCGCTGCTCATCAGGTTGTTGCTCTTGGCATCAAAGATGAGGGCATCGATATTGTTTTTGGCAAACTCCTCACTCATCGTTGCGGGATTGAAGGGATAAACCTTGAAGCCGTTGATTTCGGAACTGTCCTGTCCCGTCTTGATGCTGAGCAGCCCGACGGGCAGGTATTTACCGCCAATCTCACCTTTGAGTGCGTTGGCCAGGAAGACTGAGTTGAACGATGTGCCCAGCACGAGCACACGCTTGCGGCCCTCGGTGGCACTGTTCATGCGCATATACAAGTACTTGATGCACAGTCGCTCAATCATCATCATCGAGAACGAGAGAGCACCAATGACGAGAATATCCCAGTACTTCATGAGCCTATCGCTCGTGATGAGTTGCACAGCCGCATTGATGACAAAAAGCACGATTGTCGAGAACGCAATCGCCATGAAAATGCGGTACAGGTCCTCAATGACCGACAAACGGATTACACATGTGTAACTCTTGGATATATAGGTCACCGTAAAATACACGGCGAAAACAATAAAGGCATTGACGAGGATGGTACCTGCCGATGTGTGTATCGAGAACATGCCAGCCAACACTGTGGCGGCAAAGCTGAACATCACAATGAGCATATCAAGCAACAGAATAATCCACCGTGGGGTGGTTCTGACCTTGAAAGCCCTGATGAATCTCAGGTCCATCAATTTATGTATAAGTCTTTCCATCTCTTGTGTTTAAAGTTCATTGCAGGTAAGCAAAAGCACCTGCCAATGCCATGCCGGAGCCGTCTCATTGACGACAGGGCGATAACATTCAACTTGCAAAATTAGATATTTTCCGACAAAAAACAAGAATTATCCTAAAAATTCAGTCACGGCTGTTTTCCTGACCATACTCCCGCCCCACTATCCCTTGACGACGCCACAGCACTGGTCATCGCCCGTCGCCAAGTGCCATACATTGGGGGCAATTGGGCGAAAATGTCCTCAGAATGCCATAAAATGACCTGTTTGAAACCATTAGAGTAAAAAAAACTGCAGATAATAGTACGGCATTCATGAATTATTGGCTAACTTTGCAGGTTTAAAAGCGATTTTATACCTAATTGAAAAAATGCGTGCGGCATATACATACAAATACTTGAGCATCGTTGTGGCAGCCATCGTCATGGCATTATCGTCCACCGGATGCGGCGAAGAACCCGACTTCTGCGAAGCCGACATCGAGACTGTGACCCTCCATGTTGATGACCCAGAAGCCTATTTCTACCAAAGCACCGACTCGATGCAGGTTGTGCTATCGACCGACACGGCCATCGTCATCATCGTTCGCGGCAACGCCGATGTCACATCGCTGAGTCCAGTGTTCACCCTCTCGCCAGGAGCGACCATCGCTCCTGCCAGCGGCAGCACCCACGACTTCAGCAACGGTCCCGTGATGTACACGGTGACCTCACAGGACAAGCACTGGACACGGCGCTACAGCGTGAGCATCGTGCCCACCACTCACACGGTGAGCGACACGGTACGCTATGACTTTGAGCACTTTGAACTGGAAACCGCCAACCAGCGTTACTACACATGGCACAATGCGCTGGCCGACGGCACCCTGGGCAACGACTGGGCAACGGCCAACGCGGGTTACCGCATCTCGATGGGCAGTGCTCAGCCGATGGACTACCCCACCACACCGCTGCTGGACGGCTATGACGGGGCAGCCGTATGTCTGAGGACCAGTGACACGGGGCCCTTTGGCGCGATGGCGAACAAACGCCTTGCCGCCGGCAACCTGTTCCTGGGCACCTTTGACATCGCCGTCGCCATGAGTGACCATCTGCATGCCACACGCTTCGGCATCCCGTTTACCAGCAAGCCCGACCGTTTCACCGGCTACTACACCTTTGAGCCCGGCGCCACGGTGCAGGACTTTTACGGAAAGCCCATCACTGGCCGCACCGACTCGGCCGATGTGTATGCCGTCTTCTACCGCAACCATGACGCTGCGGGCGCCGAGGTGGTGCTCTACGGCGACAATGTGCTGTCGAGCAGCCAGATCGTTGCCGTGGCCAACCTGGGTTATGTCGCCCCGACGACGACCTGGACGGCATGGGATGTGGAGTTTGTCTATCGAGAGGACATCGATGAGCAGTTGCTTGCAAACCGAGGCTACAGCCTGGCCATCGTTTTCTCGTCGAGCCGACGGGGCGGTGACTTTGTGGGTGCCATCGGCAGCCGCCTGTGCATCGACAAGGTGCGTGTGATATGCTCCCATGAGGAATGATTTTTGAGTGTGGAGTTATTGACAACAACAACGACGACAATAATAGCAATAATGACCGATATCAAAAAATACATATTGACACTTGTGCTGGCTGCAAGCACTGCACTGGGTATCCAGGCCACGGTGCTCGACAGCCTCAGGGTCGATGTGCGCCTGGGTTATGCCTTGGGCGGCACACTGCCTACACATCTGGACAACAAGATACGCCACATCAACAGCTTCAACCCGGGATTCAATTTCACCGTGGCTGCCGAGGCCTCTTACCCGCTCAATGAGCGATGGGCCATCCACACGGGGCTGAGGCTGGAATTGGGCAGCATGGATGTGGACAGCCGCGTCAAGAACTACGACATCGAGGTCGTGCGCGGCGATGAGTCGCTTGACGGCATCTTCAATGGCAATGTGCGCATCAAGACGGCGCAGCGCCGCATCACCTTGCCCGTTCAGGCGTCCTATTCCCTGAGCGACAAGTGGCAGCTGCGCGGCGGCCTGTTCATGGGGTGGCTCACCAACCGACGATTCTGGGGCTGGGCTTACGACGGCTACCTGCGCGAGGGCACGCCCATCGGTGCCAAGATTGAGATGGGCTCGGAGCCCGGCGAGAGAGGCGACTTTGACTTTGATGCCAACATGCGCCACATGCAGTGGGGCATCGATGTGGGAGCCGATTACCAGTTCCATCGCCGTTGGGGAGCGTTTGCCGAGTTGACCTACGGCTTGAGCGGCCTGTTCAAGAGCGACTTTAAAGCCGTTGATACGCTGCGTCCCCTGTACGGCACGCTGGGCATCCTGTACCGATTTAAATGAATAACCAAATACAGTAGAATAATAAACAAGCAATGAAGAAATCATTTATCGCATTTTTCATGGCACTGACGGCCCTCATGACCCTCAATGCCCAGAGTTACACGGGACCCATCCTCGTGACTCGTTACGGACAGACCAACTCTGCTATCGCCACCGTGACGGTGAACCAGCAGAGCAATGGCCTCAACACGCTCATCCTGCAAGTCCCCTTCATGGGCAACGACATGACACTGAACATGACCGATGTTCCCTCGGGCACCACCGGCGACATCACCGTGTACAGTGCCGAGCGCAGTGTGAGCACAATGTATGGCACGATGTACACCATCGTGTTTGCCCGCGTTACCGACGGGATGATGACTGCCAATGTGAGCATTCCCGCCTATAACACAACTATGTTCTTCAACACTGTGGGTGACCACTTCCAGTTGCCCAACGGCGACATGGAAGACTGGGAAAGCAGTTATACCAACGAGCCCAACCGCTGGCACGGTTTCAAGAGTGCAGGCGGCGCGTTTGCTGGCACATCGGCCAACATCGCCAGTCTTGGCTCCAGCGATGACGTGCGTCCTGGCGCAACAGGCCACAGTGCAGTCCTTACTGCCGGTTCATTCCTTACCATCGTTGCCAACGGCACCATGACCAACGGCAAACTCATGGCCGGATCATATGAAGCCAACAGTCCTGCTAATCATGCCGAGATGGATCAAGCCAATGGCACCAACGACTTCTACATGCCGCTGTATGCCAAGCCTGATAAGTTCAGCGTATGGCTGAAATATACCCAAGGCACTGCCAATGCCAACAACAAGGCCAGCGTCAGTGTGAAGACCTTTGATGGCAATTACTACCAGGAGCCCGTGGACAAGACCTACACCAACGTGTCAGGCAGCATTGTGGGCGGATCGATTGCAGTATGCGATTGGACGCACTTCACATTTGACTTCGATTATGACAGTTATGCAGCCAACAATGCTGCTACCGAAGCCATCTTTGTCACCTTCTCGACCAACGGCACGCCCGGCAGCGGCAGCAAGAACGACGCCGTCTATGTCGACGATATGGAACTGGTGTACCTGGGCGCAATGACCGACCTGCGCTATCAGGGCACGACCATTGCCGGCTGGAATCCCGCCGTGACCACCTACAACATCGAGGTTGCCGGCGAGCCCAGTCTTGACGACTTCACCGCCAGCATCGATGGCGTGAGCGCCGTGCTCACCAAATCGATGGAGAAGACCGGCGACAACACCTACCGCATCGCCGTCAGCGTCGTTGCTGGTGACCTGCAGCAGGCGTCATGCTACATCATCACCGCTACCGCCAGCACAACAGCCGGCAAGCGTGGCGATGTGAACGGCGACGGCGAGGTGGACATCAACGATGTGACGGCTCTGATTTCCTTCATCCTGAACGGGGAACTCACGAGCATCGTCGAGGCCAATGCCAACATGAACGGGGACAACGACATCGACATCAACGATGTGACAGCCCTCATCTCGTTCATTCTCACAGGTCAATAACAACAAATCGCATATAAAAATAAGTATCAATGATTATCGGAAAAATGAAAAAATTATTTGTCATCATGGCAGCGGCCTGCTGTGCGCTGGCCATCAACGCTACCACCTATACCAGCCACATTAAGGTATCGATTAACCAAAACAGCACCGAGCAGGACGAGGTCAAGGTCGAGGTTACCCAGCAGAACGGCACCTACAGCCTGAGCCTGAAGAACTTCACCCTCACTGCCGAGGGCGTTACCCTGCCCGTGGGCAATATCGAGGTCACCGGTGTCGCCGGTGTTGACGAGTACGGTTACACGACCATCCTGTTCAACGGTCCCATCAACATCGCTCCTGGTGATGATCCCGCCTATGCCCAGGACGAATGGCTGGGTCCCATGCTGGGCGAAGTGCCCATCGACCTGTCGGCACGCTTTACCGACACCGCCTTGAGCGCCAACATCGACATCACGATGGAAGCCCTGGGACAAGTGATTGCTGTTAACCTCTTTGGCGTAGCGCCTGCTCTTGAGGGCGATGTGAACCACGACGGCGAGGTTACCGTGAGCGATGTGAACAAGGTTATCGACATCATCCTGAACCATTAATAACATATAAAACAGCATGAAAAAGTATTTCATTATCGCGACCCTGCTGGTGACCGCCTTGCTGTCGCTCACTGCCTGCGGTGACGACGAGCCCAAGGAGAACACCACAGCAACCGCCACCTACAATATGACCTTCTCACAAGACCTGCTCAATGCCTGCAATGTTTTCCTCATCTACAAGGCTGAGAACGGTCGTAATGTGATGGAGGCTGTTACTTCCACCTGGTGGACCAAAACTGTCACCAGCAACAAGTTCCCTGCCGAATTCGGTGTGATGTACAAGTTCAGCACCAAGTCCGACGCCGAACTGGTCCAGGAGCAGTATGACCTCACCTGTGACATGAACTTCAGCGTGAAGACCAGCAAGGGAGCCAGTTACACCAACAATGTGACCATCATCAACGCCAGTGATGTAAAGAAGGACAAAGTGGTCAGCACCCTCGAGAAGCAGAGCGGCAAGTCCGTCGGCTTCAGGGTGACCAAGGACGGCATCGTTTCCCAGGCCAACAACCTGAACTACGAGTAAGCCACATCAGACACTTACGAACAAAATGTGAGGCGCAAAACCAATTTGCGCCTCACATTTTTATATTATTACCCCTTAACCGATAATATCACTTGACGGGTTCCATGTGGATGGTGATGTGGGTCTGACGGCCGAAGCGCTCACGCAGAGCCTCCTCGATGGCATCAGAGCGGTCGTGGGCCACTGCAAGCGGCACATTGCCGTCCATGCGCACATGGGCCTCTATGGCAAAGCGGTTGCCAATGCGGCGTGTGCGCAGGTTGTGCGGCTCCTGCACATCAGGGAACGAGCAGATGATGTTCTCAATCTCCTGCTCAATGTCGCTGGAGAGCGACGACTCGGTCAGTTCTCCGACACTGGACCGCAACAGGTCGATGGACACCTTGACGAGCATCAAACCCACAACGACCGAAGCCAGCGGGTCGAGCACCGTCCAGCGGTTGCCCAGCAGGATAGCGCCGCCGATACCCACAGCAGCACCTATCGACGACAGGGCGTCGCTGCGGTGGTGCCAGGCGTTGGCGACCAGCGCCTGCGAGTCGAGGTGCTTGCCTCGCCGGACCGTGTATTGGTAGAGTACTTCCTTGACGATTATCGAGATGATGGCAGCGGCAAGAGCCAGCCAGCCTGGCGCCTCAAGTTCCTTGCCTCCTGCCCAGTCGACGAGTTTGGCCACGCCCGACACGATGATGCCCGTGGCGGCAGCCATCAGCGCAAGGCCGATGATAAACGAGGCAAAGGTTTCATACTTGCCGTGGCCGTAGTCATGGTCGGCATCCTGAGGCTTAGCGCTCACATGGACAAAGGCGAGCA
Source organism: uncultured Prevotellaceae bacterium (assembly GCA_900322135.1). Classification (GTDB taxonomy): domain Bacteria; phylum Bacteroidota; class Bacteroidia; order Bacteroidales; family Muribaculaceae; genus Sodaliphilus. Next base: position 393 of record ONYP01000024.1, on the reverse strand, counting down.
CGATGACATCGGTGATAAAATCCGACAGCGAGTGCACAGCATCGGCTATCATCGCTGAGCTATGGCCCATCACACCCGCGATGAACTTGAAGGTCAACAATGCCACATTGCCGGCACTGCCCACCAGTGTCACCTTATATATCTCCTTCTCCCGATTCATAGTTGTCGCAAAGGTAGTCCTTTTACTTAAGCCTACCAACTTCCACACGCTAAAAAACCGTGTCCCCGCCGATAGACCTCGGCAGGGACACGGTATATTGTCAGCAAGGATGAGGAACTACATTCAGATAGGGCTCTATCACACTGTCCTCCACACGGATGAATGTGGGGTATTCTCCGCCGAGAAACATCAGTCTGTCACCCTGCACAGAATATTCGCCTTCGACGGGCTCT
>ONYP01000072.1 GCA_900322135.1 uncultured Prevotellaceae bacterium | reverse complement strand
CTACTATCTGAATCATGTGCCCGCCAGCGGCATGATGAGCAACCACACCAGTGACACGGTCATGTATTGTCGGCTCATGAGTGAAATCGCCAGAGCCAATCAGGATTGGGACCAGTACACCGCTTATTATGAACGGGCCAATAGCATGGCCGACTCGATACTGTTGGATAATGTCAACAAGAACTATCTGGCAGTTGAGAAGAAATATGACATACAACTCGAGGAACTCAAGCGGGTGAGGAGCGAATCACGCACTCGGGGTGTCATCATGCTAGCGGCACTGCTGGCCCTCGTGGCAATGGCAGTGGCTTTTCTGGCTTGGCGTTACCGCAATCGGCTGAAGCAGAAAGAGATGGAGTATGAATTGCTTCGGGCAGATCTGGACTCTTCGCTATCAAGCCTGGAGCAGATGAAGGTGATTATCAGCAATCGTGAGCGGGAACTGCAAGCAGTGCAAGATCAGTTGCGTGGCAACGATGCGCGCATGGGAGAGGAACTTGCCGCTCTGGAAGCCCGGCAACGCAAGGACGACGAGATGCGTAGCATCGTTGATAATCAGATACAGGTGATTCACCAGTTGCTGGAATTATCCTATCAACCCAACGAGACGAATTTTACCCGCAAGTTCAACGAAGTGATGACACTGCCCGTCGAGGGTGCCATCCCCACCGACTCCTACTGGAACAACCTGCATAGCCTGACCAATGAGCTGCACAGCGGCGTGCTCGACGAGGCACAACGCATCGCCGGGGGCACGCTCAACGATAGCGAGATGAACTTCCTGGCCCTGTACTGCTACGGTTTTTCACGCACGGTCATCATGATCTGCATGAAATACAGCAGCCTGGGCACCGTCTCCAACAAAAAACGCACGGTCATCATGATCTGCATGAAATACAGCAGCCTGGGCACCGTCTCCAACAAAAAAATCCAGATAGCCAAGAAACTCGGCGTCAACAACCTCGACGACTTCGTCAACAACTACCGCTGACGAGAATCAAAAAGGAAGACAATAAGTACAATAAAAACAATGGCCTTGGCGCTGTTGAACTTGTTGTACTTATTGCCTTCCCTTAGTGTGTCGTGGGGTATCAGAAGCGGTAACCCACGCCTACGCAGAAGAGTACCCAGTCGGCATTCTTGAGGTACTCATACTTGATTTCGCCGTTGAGCATCAGGTGGTCGCCGATGAGGTAGTCGATACCACCACCCACGTTGAAGCCAATCTTCATTTCGCTGTCACCATCGACCTTGATGTGGACATCACCCACGTTGGCATTGATGTCATCCACTTTCCAGAAAGCGGCACGGATACCGGCAAGAGGATAGAGACGGATCTTGTCGCCCAACTCAAACAGGTAGTGCTGCTCGGCGTTGAGGTCAAAGCAGGACACACCGTTCTTCTTGAAGTAGTAATTGCCCGAAACGGCCGAACGCCATGCGTGGGAATAGTTGCTCTGGAACTTCAAACCCACACCGGGCATGCTGCCCTCGGTGCCAAACACAAACTGTCCGCCAAGGGACCACTCGCCCACGTCGGCACTTGCCATCATCGAAGTGACGGCCATCAGCATAATCAATAAAACCTTTTTCATTGTAACTGAGTTTTTGAAACTGTTAATAAAATAATTATGGCATAATTCTATATCTTCTAAAGCCGGTAGGAAACACCTATCATGAACATAACCTGACCAACATCTTCACTGAAGAACCGCTGGTACTTTATCTCGCTATTGAGCATCAAGTGGTCACCAATGAGGTAATCGATACCCACACCGCCATTTCCGATAAAATAACCTTCAACATCAGATTCCTTACCAATAAGCGTGTCGTAGTGGCTATGATAGTTACGCATTCCTATTCCCAACAAGGGATAAAGCCTCAGGTTGTCACCAAGGTGAACATGATAGTTCCACTCCAGGGCAAACTCACTGCCCCACACGTCGTTCTTCTTGAAATAGTAATCGGCCAATAAGTTGATTCGGGTATGATAGGAAAAATTGTATTTCGCGTTTAAGCCAATTCCCATCACCTTATCACGAGTGCCATAGGCCGTTTGTGCTCCGAATGAAAACTCACCGATGTCAGCCCTTGTTGCCATGCATGTCAACAAGATGAATAATGTAAATACTGTCTTTCTCATGTCTTTATAGATTGTTTTTGATTATTTCTTGAACACGATTTGCATGGTGGTGAACTCGTCGGCGGCATCCAGCATCTGCAGCAGGTCTTGCCACTGCGAGGCGGGATAGTCACCCTTGTCATATCGCTTGCTCACAACGAGCCGCAACTGCCGCCCTTCAACACTGGCAAGGGCAGTAAACTCGCCCGCGCTGTTCTTGACGCTCCGACTCAGTTTGCTCAGACTCTCATTAGAGACCTCATAGCCATCGGGGATGTCGACCCTGATATCCCATCGCAGCAAGCCAGGGCTTCTGCGATTCACATCAAACGAGCGGTTGCGGTCCACGCCCTCGACGTTGGCCTGTGAACCGATTAATTTGCCCACGCTCACCACAAGATTGGAGCCGGCTTTCTTAACCCAGCCGTCCATCGTGTATTGCGTCTTGTAGGTAAACTCGGGATGTTGAGGGTCGATGCCCGTTGAGAGGATCTCGGTGGAGAGCAGTCGGTCCGCAGCCACATCGTGATACATCTCAATCTCAGCCTTGAAGTCATCTTGCTGATCCTCGCTCTGCTTGGAGAACTGCTGCTGTGTGCCCTCACGTAGCCGCTTGTTGACTCCCTTGATATACTCCTTTTTGCGTCCCAGGTACTCGTCATAGGCCTCGTATTCCTGCTCGTCAGTCATGATGGGAGCCGTGCCTTCTTTCATCGTGCCCGTTCGGGACTCGGTACGGTCAATCGTTAGGATTGTGCCATCAATGGTGGCCGTGAGTTGCACATCGTCAAGATTGTCAACGGCAGTGGACTGAGGCAGCGTGATAAGTTCATATTTCGAGTTATTGTCGGCAAGCTTGGTGATCAGAGCAGCCTTGCGGTCCTGAAGATGTGCAGGCAGCAGTCCCGCTGTCATGCCTTGATAGGTGGGTGGTGCGAAATAGGTATTGCCCACCTTGAGGAGCCACAGGACGTTTCCCACATGAATGAGCTTGTCCAGCGGCTCATTCTCGTCATCGGTCGAGATGATAAACTGGTAAGGCACATTGCAGCGGTCCAGCATCTCGCCCATCATGATGATGAAGTGATAGGGCGTGTAGGCATCATAGTCGTCATGAGCCCTGTAGGAATAGAGCAGACCTGTGTAGATGAGGCGTGCCGCTTCTTCCTTGTCGGCCAATTTCTTGGCTCGCGCGATTTCGTCCTTCATCAGTTTCTTGTTCAGGGGCCAATCATAGTATTCTTTGACTTTCTTTTTATGGGTGTGCAGGAAAGAGAAATCATCGCGCAGGATGAACTCATAGTCGGGGTTGGCCTGCAGGTCGCGGTTTTTGAGACTCTTTATCTTCTTGTCACTCACGCTCTTGTCTTGGACATAAAGCAGAATCAATGGCGACTGCTTGACGGGGTTGTACCACAGGGCGGGCTCCACGCGATCCACGTTTCTGACCTCGGTCTCCAGCACGGTGTTATCGTCGTCATCGGTACTGGCCTTGAATTCGGGCGCACCGTTCAGGCTCCGGTACTGAACGGTAAACTTCTTGTCGATGGTGCAATTCACCTTATAGTGGAGCATGGGGTATGGCGCCATGAACGAGAACGTGAATTCGGGCACATTACGATTCTGGACCATCAATTCCTCATAGGTGAAGACGTCAAGCACATCACCCACTTCAAGTCCAGGAACTGCCAGCTTGTGACTCACGTCACTACCCTTCTTGCCTTCGCGGGTGATGGCATACTCTTTACTGTCCACGTTGACGATTCTGCCATCGGGTTTGATGACTCTCACGCCTAGCACCTGCTGCACTTTCTCCTCTAGTCCCCTGTAGTTACGCCCTCGCTTGAATGTCGAATAATCAAACTCCGAGTACTTCTTCAGAGCCGCCGCATCATTGAGCTTGATGAGCATGCGGTTGAGTTCGTGGCGCCCGAGCATCTTGGGATTACCAAACATCATCAGTCCCGTCATGCGGATGTAGGACTTGCGGGTGACATCCACGTCGGTGCGTGCGGCAAGGATGACAGCCGAGTACAATTGGCTGTTTGTGTACTTTTCCGGACACTGGTAGTTGCTGAACATCGGGTCATTGTCGCTCCAGACCTTCTGCCTCAACTCCTCGGCGAAACGGGCGTAATCTTTTTCGTCATTGGCATTGGCTGTCAGGACGGTTAATCCCATCAACAGCATTACCACACATTTAATCGTTGTTTTCATATCTTTTATGACTATTGGGTTTCACATTTCATTTCAAGACTAGCGCCTCATGGCTGCTTGACTGCCATTTCTTGAGGTTGGCGTTCCAGGTCGTAATGTCCTCACGCTTGATGCGAGTCTGGCGCAAATTCATTACTTTGCGATAAATGATCGAAGAACCTTGGCGTCGCCATGTGCACGACATGTCGGCATACTGGGTTCTCTCGTTGTAGTCCTTCGGCAGTTCGTCACACCCGATGCCTTCGGGCAGCTGCAGTATCACTTCTCGCACTTGGCGGCACGGCATCGGCAACGTGTAGTCATTCTCTCGTTTGGTCGTATCAATCGGATTGGTGAACAGCATGTTATCAGGATCAAGTTCTACATACACTTCTCCCTCGATCTGCTGGACTGAATGGGTATCGGTCATCTTACCCGTTAACACCGCCCACTCGCTGCGGCAGTCTCTGTCTACCCACGTCGCCTCCGAGACTTTGTTGGCATGGTCATCGTCGTTGAGGGCGTTCCGTTCAAACATGAGTCGTTGTTGCGATTCCCGACTGTCGTAGGCACTGAGGAGCATCTCTTTCATGTCGCCCTTGACACAACGGGTGATTGTCCCCGTGAGTTCGCCGGCCTTGCTGAGCATTAACGTGATGTGTACGCTGTCACAGTTGGCACTGGCGGGGAAAACGGGCACGGTGCGCAACGAGGGGGCACCTCCAGGCTCCTCGACCATGACTTCCATGCCCTGCACATTGCTGGGGATGTGGCCCAGCGGGATGTGGTTGCAGGTGGCGTCAAGGTAATAGGTTTTGCCCTGCCACTCTAGCGTACAGATGGCATGGTTGATAGCAGCGAGGGTGGGAATCTCGCTCATCAGGCACGAGGCCTCACGAGTGCCCACGTCGGTCAAGCGGGCGTCAAAACCTTGGGCCACGAGCAGCGTTTTCAGCAACAACGCCATGCCTTTACAGTCGCCGTAACGCTTACGCACGACCTCGGCCGGGGTATCGGGCTGATGCTTACTCACACCTTCCTCAAAGGCGACATAGCGGATATTGTTCTGCACCCAGGCATAAGTGTTCTTGATTTTGTCCAGGTCACTATGGCATTCACGGTTGATGTCCGCCAGGATATCGTTCAATGACGGTATGGCGGTATCGACATCCGACAGTTGCCGTCCCCAGGCAAACATGTCGGCCGCATCCTTGAACGACCCGACAACGAACACCGTGGGATAGACACTTGACACAGTCGGCATGGCTTCTTCCTGCTTGATGGGCGCCATGTCGTTGATCGTGTAGGTCACTACCCTACTTCCGCCCTTGTCTTTGTGCTCGATGGTAACTGCCGAGGACATGTTCTTGTCAACCAGCCGGTAATGTTCAAATCCCTTGGGCATGATGAAAGTGACCGTCTTTTGCTTGACAAAGTATTGCTCGCCCAGCACGATGCGCGTGAAGTAGTGCAGGTCGGTAAACATGCGCTCATAGGTCATCCTGCGCTTTCGGCCCCATTTGCCTAGGGTCACATCGAAATAGCACACACGGGAGTCGTCAAAGAACACATTCTCAGGCGTCGCCGACCGATAGTTTGCGCTGAAGCCGTCACAACGTGCCTCATCGAGCTTGATGTTGTCCCCATAGAAGACCGCAGGTTGGATTTTCACGTCATACTGCCGCAAGGACTCATACTCAATAACGGTCTTGTTCTTGACAATAGGCTGGCCGCCTTTCATCTTGAACTCATACACCTCACTGCATTTGCTCACCATCACCTCGTCGTCCCGCGACTGGCCGGCAACAGGAATGGATGGCAAGACCATGGCACACACCAGCGACACCATGAGCAGGTGCCTGTAAAATGTCTGTTTCATTGTTATATCGTGTTGATGATGTTCTCGGGAAGATCTGTCAAGAACTTGACACCGCGAAGTTACTCAAAAACCATCATACAATCACAAAAACCATCATACAATCACAACATCCGACTTCATTTAACAAATCCTAATCCATTGATTTTCAGCATCCATAAAAATAAAAAGTTCATTCTGCTTAAAACCAGGTTCATCTACATGCCCACAATACCCCAAACGCGTGCTTTTCTGCCACAAATTGCCCGTTTTTCCCCATCTGAGGCATAATGCAACAAAAAAGCCCACCGAGGCAATCGGTGAGACAACAAGACTGTAATAAAAAAATATGGTTTAGAAACGGTAGCCGAAGCCGATGGTTAAGCCATTCATAGGCCGTTTGCGCGGAAAGTCCAAGTGATGGCCCAGGATGGTGACATTACGCACGCCGCTATAGGGATCCATGTTGCTCCACAAATACCCGAGCCAAATCTGGCAACGATGGATATCATAAGCTACTGATGGCTTGAAGTACAGGAAACAACTCTTGCCACCATGGTTGCGCTCATATTGCCAATCTGAGCCATCCCAAGTACCGGCAGCGTTCGGAATGGCACGGTAGCCTAATTTGTCATTCGCGGGAACAAGCAACCTGATGCCCGCATCAGCCTTGAGTGACAGCCCACCATCCCCATCGCTACTACGCCACAAGGCGGGACTCTGTAATTGCAGGCCCGTGCTGAACCAAACGACACCGTCACCATCGTCGGCGATCACCATCATATCTCCAGCTTCAAAGGTGATAGTACCGAGTTCGCCAATGTCTCCACCAATTCCAACCCCGGCGCCAATGCCTACATATCGGATGGGATAGTATTTAATGCCCACTTCAAAACCAAGGTTCATCGTGTTTTGGAACGACGTCTCGATATAGCCTTGCCAATGTCGCATGGGCTCATCAACCGCTTGAGCATTGGCAGCGACACAAGCAAGCATCGCCAGCAACATGGACACTAGTATCCTTATACTGTTCATGTTGATAAATTGTTTTAGTATTGTTCTGATTTGCAAAGTTAATGGTAATTACCGAAACCGGCAAATAATCGATGTTCATTTCGTTTTATACAAATCCCTGTAAACCAGATGTTTGAAAAACAAAAAATTCATTCTGTTTAAATTTAGGTTCATCCCCATACCCACAATACCCCAAACGCGTGCTTTTCTGCCACGAATTGCCCGTTTTTCCCCATCTGAGGCATGTAAAGAAAAAGCCCACCGAGGTCATCGGTGAGCCAACAAGACTGTAATAAAAAATTATGGTTTAGAAACGGTAGCCGATAGACTTTTGAGCGCTGGCACTCAAGCAAGCCAGCATCGCCAACAACAGGCTCATCAGTTTCTTTGTTGCTTTCATCGTGATCATTACATGTGTGGTTAAAATTAATGTAAATGTATTGGCATATACATACTGGCCTCGGCCCATGTCACATCGTCACGCCTGTAGATTTTGTCTGCCAAGTTCATTACCTGTTCCGACGTCTTAAGAGAGCAATCAAACCGATAGAGGTAGTCTCCATTCCAAGTGACATGACCTTGTTCTGAATTAGTTGATTCAGTTAGTTTCCCTCGGTAGGCTTTCAGGATTTTATCTTTGGTCTTGGGGTCTGGAACGCTAACTGTGATTCCAGGGCCTATCATAAGAAATTCTGGCTCGTTTTCATAATAACCTACAAAATAACGGTCACTGACATAGTCATTGTCGGTAATGAGGTCACGGTCGCCGGTAACAAGAAAGTAATACCCGATTTGCTGTATTTGATATTCCTCTTGTTGAGACAGTTGTGCCAATTGCTGGGTTCTTGCCTCGGTTTTGGGGAAGATGCAATACTGCCCCGCTGCACGGTAGGCAAATTCAATACGTGTGAGGTCAACACCTTTATCACCGTAATAGTAACCGACATTTGTCTCTAGTTTCTCGAGCGCAGGATCGTTTTCAGGTGGTGTGTGGACTATGGTTTCTTCGGGCTCGTCAAAGACTGTATCCGAGCCACATCCGGCAAGTGCCAGAGCACACACTACCATTCCAAATAAAATCTTTTTCATATCTATCTATTGTTGTTTTAATGATTTGGCGTGGTTTACCGCACCACAATTTTCTTGCCCTGGTGGATGTATATGCCGGGGGCGGTGGGAACGTCCTTGCCCACGGGCTGGCCCATCAGGTTGTAGTAGTTGTCGTCCATCGAGCGACGCGCCTGGTCGGCCACCACCTCATCGATGCCGTCAAAGGCGCCTTCATGATAGCGCATTCCTTTGTAGATGATCTGGTCGTCTTTCACCACGTGACTCAACCCGCACCACTCTTGATGGTCGGCATTGGAATCAGGCTTGCGAGTGAATGGAGTGAGCAGGTCACCCATGTCATAACTGTCAAAGCCGATGCCTTGAACTATATAGGCCAACGTATCACCTTGCTCTCCTATATAGGCAAAACGGTGACATTTAATCCCCTCGATAATTAATGGATCTACCTCAATAAGATTCTCTCTGTTCAGGAAATTTTCCTTTTGACGATAGATATACCAGTTTGGAGTATAGCAGGATTCAATGTCGGTGACATAATTGTGGAAATGATACATTTCCAGGAATCCAAAGCCCATAGAACTGTTAAAGTACATCATGTCTCTACCTTCACTTTTCACCTTATTAAAGGGAATATTGTCTTTAATCATACCATTGCTCGTATCTAGGCCATACTCCCAGCTTTGATATTTCGCCCAAACACTTTTGTCTGGAGAACTGTTCAGTGTCTCGCCAGTATAATGATAGCATAGGGCGAAACCTTGCGAATCGTAGCCACGAAATTCGTATTTGTAGTAAGAGATAGTGGTGTCACCATTCTCAACAATGACTTTTTCATTCACCCATTGAACCCCTTGGCGCGGAATCGGCAATTCTCTGTCATCGATTCCAGTATCCCATGGTATTTCTAAACTCTTGGACGTATATATGGTATCACCTTTCTCTATGACATAACAAAGCATTTGACTCAAGGCAGAAAGAGGATAGCCATGGTTTACGCCATCGCAACCGATGCCTTCGATAATACACGAAGCATCATACATATAGCGATTCACTTTCTTTCCGGCTACCACTATCTGGTCAGGAATAACGTCATATACATAGTATCCATTAGGACTACCCTGAATCGGATATTTAATGTTGTCTTTGATGAAATTAATCGGATCATTGAAATCATACAGGATAAATTCCTGACCACTTTGTACGACTTCACGAGCTTCGGGCCACCAGTTCATACCCACGGGGCATTCATCATAGGTTTTTCCATCAGGAACGATACCATACACCACCTTATCTTCTTCTCGCAGATAAACAGGAATTGTATCATTCATTTCATTGATGGCATCACCGCTATACTTATGCATTGCTTTATAGGTTTTTCCATCAATGACGGTATCTCCAGCGAGTTCCAGAGTATAATAGTTGTGCCACATTTGCATCCACTCCAGATAAGGCGCATCACACACCCACTTGACGCCCTCGCGCACGAAAGGGACGTACTCATATTCCTGGGCCACTGCCTGGGTCATGCCCAGCAGGGCCAAAATCGATAAAAGTAATGTCTTTTTCATCTCCGTAAATGATTAATCGGTTTATGTATTGTTCTGGTTTGCAAAGATACATAATATTTTCGGAAAACTTTCACCCCTCCATTTTAACATTTTGTTAACACTTCATGGGCTAGTATCACAGGATGCGGCCTGCAAGGCGGATGGTGATGACGGGATAGACCGTGTTGCGGCCGAAAGACGCTTGGCTCTTATACGCTACTTGGGTAAGGCGTTTGCCGGTTATACCATCATACAGTCTTGGTTTGCCCCAAAACTGCACACCGAGGTCAAGTTGAACGTTCAGACGGCGAGCACCGGGCACCGCACGGCCAAAGCCGATACCCAGGTAGGGACGGAAACGGTTCGTTAGCATGTAGGCACTAAACGACCCTTCGGCACTGGTGGGGACCAGATAGCCATAATACCCGATCGTCGCAGGGCCCATTTCTGCTGGGACGTCAGCATAGTCACCACGGCGAGCGTTGAAGCCGGCAATCTTTCTCCAAGCCCAGTTATCTGCATTCTCGAGAGATTCCACTTGCCGATGCCATGCCAGATAAGCACCCACAGTCACATGGAAACCCGATTTTGACGGTTTGAAGGGGTAATAGTCCAGCAACAGGTGTCCCGATGAATTAGTGAGATGGGTATCGGCATCTTGCCCGGGCAATGGCTCAAGGTCAGGGTCAAGCAGATAAAGCTTCTTGTTGAGATCCTCATAGTCCTCATAGCCATGAAAATAGATTCCCAGCAGATCCACACCAGCCCTAAGGCCGAAATGGTCGGTCATCATCGTGCCCATGTCAATGGTGAGGCCCGTAGAACCAAGACCACCCGACAGGCTGAAGTGCTGAAACACATTGCCCTCCTGCCCCAGGCAGGATAGACCACACCACCCAAATACCGCAAGAAATATAGCTTTTTTCTTCATGACTATTGGAATCAATTGTCAAAACTTCACACCGAAGGCAAGTTGGGCGTTGCCGTTTTTGGGTTTTTCTGGAGCGCCAAATCCATCACCTTCCTTAGCATTAGATATATTGGTCATACCCATTGTATAACGTCCTTGAACAAACACGTTTTCTGTAATGTTGTAAGTCAAGCCAAGACCAAGACCGAAGTCCATATTTTTAGTCTTGGTACTAACTGTTTCCTTAAAATCTTTGTTTTCTCCTTTTCCTTTTATTGTACACTTGTGATAAACGTTAATACCCAACTGTGGACCAAAATCGATACTCAGTGCCGGAGTCACGTAGTATTTCAACATTACAGGAACATTGATATAGTTCAGATTATAGATGTAATCTGCATACTTAAATTCTGAGCCATAAGGAGCAGTGCCATAAGGCAGCATACTCTCAGGATTGATAACAACTCCTTTATTCTTACCGCCCTGAGCAGCAAAAACGATTTCGGGAGCAAGTGAGAACTTGTCACTAAAGCGGTACTCCATAAACAAACCAGCCTGGTAGTTGAGCTGGCCACCATGTAAACAGTCTTTGCCCCAGAAATGCGTGTAATCCACGCCAATCTTAGGGCCAAAAGTGAAATTCTTCTGCGCCATAGCAGCACCAGTTGTGAGAATCAAGCACATAAGTGCGATAATTGTTTTCTTCATGAACAAAGTCTTTTAAATTAATTAAATGTTGTAAAAACTATATCTGTTAAACTCTATTATATTTACACTCTCAGGTCGATTTACTAAACCCTTTTCCACTACTTTTTTTGATCACGCGACAAAATACCTATTGAGACCAATGCCCGCAATACCCAAATGGGTATTTTTGACAGATGAGAGCGGCATCACAGGATGCGGCCCGCCAGGCGGATGGTGATGACGGGATAGACCGTTTTGCGGCCGAAAGACGCTTGGCTCTTATACGCTACTTGGGTAAGGCGTTTGCCGGTTATTCCGTCATACAGTCTGGGCCTGCCCCTATAATCGCCAGCCGAAACTGATGTAGGAGACCGAAAGGGTGCGTTGCAGGCAGTGCTTGTCATTAAAATTGATGGACGGCGCCCAGCCCACCCTGAACATGAAGCCGCGCTTGGTCTGCAGGCGGTAACCAATGTTCCCGAAAGTAAAGTACCCGAACTGTTTCACCACTTCGCGCAGGTGAGTGGTGCCACTTGAGCCATCAGGATAGGCCACGTCAACCTGTTCGCGATAGTAACCCAAGCTGATACCGACGCCCAATTCGAGTTTGCTGCTGTGTTTGCCTAGCAAATAGTTGATTTCCAATGGCACGGCTACACCATGAATCCGGTCTTTCATATCCACAAAGAATGAAAAGTCGTTGCGCCCATAACCGTAGCCGATACCCACGCGGTAGCCCAAGCCGTGATTACCCTTGAAGCGACTGTCAAAGTTGACACCCACAAGGTTGTGGGCACCACCCAACTCAAGTGACAACGTGCGTTCGGCAGGTATCGTGGCAATCGTGTCTTGAGCGGTTGCAACCAAGTTTACCAGCATTACCAAGAGAAATAGCAAGAGAAAACTTTTACTCTTCATAATGATATCGTTAATTGAACCTTCACCTTTGATCACTCATGCATGACAAAGCCATAATAATATTGACGATCGGGAGAGAATGCGAAGGGGTACTCGTTCTTGTCCTGCAGGATGAGCGCCAAACAATAAATGCGGAATTTCACGGTCATGCCGGGTTTAAGAACCTGCCCAGGGAAGTCGTTGCGTTGAAAGTATAGATAATTCCCGCTGAGGGGCGCCCCTTTGGCCTTGGCATCCTCAGGGGCTTTGGTGATTTCACACCAAACCCACATATCAGGGTCATACCATTCCACGACCGCATCGGCCTTTAAAGGCACCTCAACGATGGTTGCCTCGTAAATGCCCTTGGTGCGGCACTCTTGCAGGGACTCTGGCCCTGTTGTCACCTCTTCTTTGCAACCTGTGAGCAAGCCAGCAACAAATAGCATCACCAAACAAAATGATATCTTCTTCATGATTGTTCTCCTTTCTTATTCTTACAGTTACTGCATGACTGCTCGCCAAACCATTCGGGTATAGGTCGTGTTAACGTAGTCGCTTTTCCCATATCCATTGGGGACGATGCGGTCAATGATCATTCTGCCGGCACCCTTGGTCAAATCAAGCGATACGACATCCAGCTTATCGTAGTAGGAATAATTGTTCACACCCACTTGCACCTCATTCGTGACAAGTATATGCTTGTCTAACACGGTGTACTTTGCGGTACTCTCATCATCAAATTCAATGGTTCCATCAGGATGCATGACAGTGGGCAAACCTTTGACTTCATACCTGTTTGATATCGTTTGATTGTCATAGTAGAAACTGTATTCCCGTTCCCATTTGTAAGTATTCAGAGCTTGCTCTAATTCAGCCTCAGAGAAATTGAGGTTGGCATCAACGAGTGTTCCTGTCTCGAGAAACACCTTGCCATTGCCGTCTTGAACACGCGTGATTTCAGGTTCATCATCGCCACACGAGGTAAGCATACCGGTAGCGAGGATCATCAATAAATACAATGATATCTTCTTCATGATGTTATAAAATGATTAAGTTAGTCTTTAGTTATTGCTTGTCATTCTTTACTACAGCGATGGCGGTGATGCCCAGATTAATCAATGTGGTGGTAGCGCCATCGTCATCAAGGCTTTGGGCATAGTATTTCCTCAAATTTTCGGGAACGACAATGTTATTGGGCAGATCCATGCACTGCAAATTCTTGTAAATCAGCGACCAATTAGAACGCCCACTGACATCGCTCACAAGAATATAAGTGTCCATGCCGTCGGCAACAACTTGTTTCGCTGCAAAATCATATTCATCACTCAAGATGGTTACCATCCCGTCGATAATAACTGCAGGGACATAATGAGCACCACCAACGCCCTGTGTCCTTTTTATTGCCCCCAAGATGAAGGCATGTCCATTAATAAGGCGTGATGTCGAAGGGAAAAACATTTCAGGCATGTCATAATTCTTCCCGTTCCACCAGTACATGTATTTCCCATCATTTAGAGCACCCTCGTAAGTGATTAAGACATCATAACCGCTGCGGTCATAGCCAAAGGTGTGTCCGAAGCCCTCCTCTAGTCCTGAGTCTGGGCCTCCAAACTCGACTGTCCTTCCGTTGATCCAGGTATAAGGCTTGCTTGCAAAGACTGTGAAAGAGACAATGTCGTTGCTGACACAGATTGTGTTGAAGTTCACATTCCTGTCTAATTCATACAGTCGTTCAAAATCCTTATAGACCCAGTAAGTATTGTCGGTAGTGTTTTCCTGGACAGTATAAACGATACCGTTTTCAACGGCCATGCACCAGATGGTCTCCTGGGTCGAGCACACAGTCGTGCCGTCCTTGACCACACTATAGGTGCCATCTTGATTGGCAATTGTAGCATACCAGTCGCTGCCTTCGCTCAACAACTCAAGGATGTGACCATCTTCGGCACATTGATAAATCGTATCGCCATCAAGGTTATAGATCATTTCAGGATAGCCTATAAACCCACGTGTGGCGAAATAGAGGTCCTCGCCCCCGGTGGGGTTGGGCCTGGGCTCGTCACCTTCGTTGGTGCATGATGCCAGTGCCAGCAATCCGATAAGGATAAATAAATAATTCTTCATGATTGTTGTGTTATTGATTGTGATGATTAGTTGTCTTGGGTACGGCGCAGGGGTGCTTCGTTGCCGCTGCGCTTCTTGAACGGGTTGCTGATGGAATTGAACGTCCAACGTACCATCAACGAGAGGCCCCGTGTGTAGTGATAACTATAGGTCTCATTATGCGCGTTCATGTAGCGTGTTTCACTCCATGACGGCGTGCTGCGGTGGAAGATGTCACAAGCGGTCACACCCAGCAGCAGGCGGTTCTTGAACAAAGAGGCCATGGCACTCAGGTTCACGCCAAAGGTTGAGCCGTTTCTCGTGAGACCGCTGGTCCACGGCGTGCTGTAGAGGGCATTGCAACCCAACAGGAACTTCTGCGCAACAGTGAATTGGGCATTGAGCGAGAGAACGGCATAGGGCCTGTCCTCAATCCTCGTTCCATCCAGATAAGGATAGGCGACATGGGGCAGTGTCATACTCGACTGCACGCCCAGATTCACCCATGAATTGCTGTAGTTGTAGCCCAAGTCCAGCGACCAGGCATGTGAGTGCTTGATGTTGATGGGATGCTCACTGATGATGCCCGATGGCATATACTCCACGATGCGCTGGATGGCATTGTCCATGAGCCGATAGCTCAGCGAGGAGGTGAAGCCCTTGTAGTTGGCATTCAGGGCAAACCGATGAGTCACCGACGGCTGCAACAAGGGGTTGCCTGTCGTTTCCTGATAGGTGTTGATGTAAAAGGACGTGGGGCGCAGTTCGTTGTAAGTGGGTCGCCTCAATATGCGGCCGTAGTACAGCACCAGGTCAACATCATGCGACGGCTTGAATCCCACGCTGGCACTGGGCAGCACGTTGTGATAAGTCTTGTTGAGGACAAAGCCCTTGCTATCGGTGCGGGTGTGGTCATACTCATAGCGCAGTCCCGCATTCAGGCGCCACCTGCCCCAAGTTTTAGCCAGGGTGTAATAGACGCCGAGCCAGTCATTGTCACGTTTGCTGGTCTGCGTGAGGTCGTTCTGATGAATTACCGCATTGCTCGCAGTATAACCCCATTCGAGGCCTGTGTGGTTTTTCCACCCGTCAGAGACAAAGTCATATTTGGCCGAAGCCGTCACGATATTATAATCATTGGTGTCGACGATAAAATATTGTTTAATGATTGTAGAGGACTCGCCGCCGGGATTAAGAGTAGGTTTAATATACTCGTAGAGATTCTGGTCGTCTCGCTGTCGTGATGTCGCATAGTCGGCTATCAGCAGCAGTTGTGAGTGGTCATTGCGTTGCCACAGGTAACTGGCCGATGTGCTATTGCGCTTGATGATGTCTTCAGTAACTGCGAATCCGTGAAGGTATTGGGCGGTCTTCAGCCTTGAGAATTGGTCGAGATTCAATTTGCGGTAATTGCCATTGAACTGCAAGCCGAAGACGCTCTTGGGTGTGAAGGCGTAATTCAAACCAGCAAAAAACTGGAAATCATCCCCGCTGCTTTGGTAGGATGTCGAGTCAGTTTTTGTATAACTCCACGGTTCCGTATCATTTCCTGCGATTTCGGTCAACCCTTGAGTAAAAGCGACCGTGTTTAAATGGCCATAGGAGAATGAGGCGTTGCCCGACAACTTATCGCGCTTGCCATCGATGGTGACGGTAGTGGTATTGGATTTCTTGTGTCTGATGTCGAGCACATTCATCAGGCTGGCGCCCAAATTGTCTTTGTAAGGGTTGTGGGTATAAAGCTTGACAACGGCGGCCACATTGGAGGCATATTGCGCATCGGGCTCGCGGATGATCTCTACGCGCTTGATATTTTGCGAGGTGACGGCTTTCAGCTCTGCGTTGTTGGTGATGCGGCGGTCATTGAGATAGACCTCGGTCTTGCCGTCACGGCCGATGAGGGAGATGTCCTCGTTCATGCCCACGATAACACCGGGCGTCCAACGCAGCAGGTCGAGTGCGTTGCCGGCATTGCCCATGATGGTGCCGCCCAGGTTGCGCAGGGTGTAATTAGCACCGACGCGTTCAATCTGCATCTTGGCAGCGGTCACCACGGTTTCCTTGAGGGCCGTAATGTCGGGGTGCATCTTGATGGTACCCACGTTGTCACGGCTGCACAGGCGATAGGCGGGTTTGTAGCCCACGTAGGAGACACGGGCGATGACCTTGCCGTGCTCGATGGGAATGACGAAGCGGCCGCTCTCGTTGGTCACACCACCGCCAACCATCGTCGAGTCGGCTGGGTTGAGCAGGGTGACGTTGGCATAGGGCATCGGCAGGTTGTGCTCATCCACGACCACGCCCTTGAGGCGGCGCTCGGTCTTGAGGATGGCTTCAACGTAGATTTCGCGGTTTTCCTTCCTGGTCATCTTGATGGGATAGAAACCGATCATCTGACGGATGGCGTCGGGCACGGACTTGTTCTTGACCGTGGTCGTCACCTTGTAGTCCTCCAGGTCGTCATAGATGAAGACGATCTTGTAGCGGCTGGTGTGTTGCTGCAGGTACTTCAGGGCATCGCTCATCGACACGTCACTGAAGGTGTGCGTGATACTTTGTGCAGCGGCCGTGAGCAGCAGGGCAAACGCCATGCACATGAGCAATGAGATTGTTCGCTTCATGGGTAGGGTTACTTCAGGTCTTTCGATTCCACAATCAGCTGGTTACCCTCGTGCCGGATGGAGATGGCCTCGAAGTTGTTGAGCATTTCGACCACCTTGTCCAGCGAGTATTCCGGTTCCCATTGATAGAACAGGCGCAGCGACCGCACGTCGTCCGAGCGGTACTCCACCTCCACGCCATAGTGGGCAGCGAGTTCGGCGAGCACCTGCTCCAGCGGCACTTCCTCAAACAGGCGGGGTCCGGCAGCCATCGACAAGGTGTCGGGCGAGGGAGTCTGCGCTTCATCGGTGGCGGTATTCTCAGGGTTATTGCCTTGCTGGACGACCTTCTCGGGCTGATTTTCGCTGTGCCTAAGGCCAAAAAAGCCGGTATGCACCGCTGCAATGGCGATGCCCACACAGACGATTACCACAACGGCTGCTGCGGCGATCTTGCGCCACAGGGGCACGATGATGGCCCGCTCATGCTGCTCCCCAGCCAAGCGTTGCCACTGCGCGTCAATCATCTCGTCGCTCAGCCGCTCGGCGGCTTGCTCGCTGGCAAGGGCGCTGCGGGTCTTGGCCATCAACGAGTAGAGTTCGCGGCACTCATCGTCGGCAAGGATGTCCTGCCACTGCCGCTCGGTGTATTGCTCGGGATGCTCAAGCATCTTCAACAGTTGTTCGGTCTTGTTCATCGCTCTGGTGGTGTTAATGTTAAACGAAGTTGGTCGAGTGCGCTGCGCAGATGCTTGTAAACCGTGGTCTCGCTCACGTTCAGCCGTTCGGCAATCTCGCGGAAGGTGAGCCCGTAACGGTAATGCAACACGATGACCTCGCGGCACACAGGCGGCTCCAGGTCGGCGACACCTTGATGCAGCGCGCTGATCTCGGCTTCGATGTCCTCTGCTTCACGGCCGGAAATCTCATTCTCCAGCATCAGGAGTTGTCGGGCCCGTTCATCGATCTTGCGGTCTCGCATCACATTCAATTCAAGCACTGGTTGCGCACGCATGACAGCAGGAACACCTCGGCGGTCGCCTCCTGCAGCGGACGGCGGTCGGCAAGCAGCCTGGCAAAGACATCATGCACGATGTCCATGCTCTCCTCATCGTCATGCAAGAGGATGCTGGCCAGCCTGAACATGGCCCGGTAATGCTGCTTGAACAGCCGTTCGATTTGTCGTTTCCTGTCTGTCATACACTCTATATACACACTCAGGTCGATTTACTAAACCCTTTTCCGCAACTTTTTTTAATCACGCGACAAAATTACCCATCAATCCCGACACCCACAACCCCCAAATGGGT
>ONYP01000032.1 GCA_900322135.1 uncultured Prevotellaceae bacterium | reverse complement strand
AAAATGAAACACTATGCATCAATCTGCAAAAACGGTGCCAAACAAAAAATCAGCGAGAATCGGTAGTTTTTGGGCGATGTGTTGCGTCTAACGGGCAAAAACAATCAATTAAAACCCGGATATTATGGAACAGGAACTTATAAATAATGAGATGCAGGACCTCATCGAGCGCATCAAAATCAAGAGTACCTCTTACAAGAGGACCAATAAGTGGTCGTTCATCTTCTGTTTTTTCGTCAGCGTTTTATTAGTGCTGCTGGTGTTCATTAGAAGAGGATTACCCAATAGTGAAGTCACTAGCCTGTTTGCGGCAGCCTTCCCGATGTGGGCAGTGTTGTATTTTGTACGGTGGAGAAATGCCGAGAAGGTAGAGCGCATCACCGACCCCCGTGAGTTGCTGAGTCACTTCGACAGCCAAAGGCGCATCGAGTGGGGACTTTTGGTGGTATTTTTTGTGATACTCGCCGGCGTGATTTATTATTGCATGGGCTACACTACCATGCTTGTCAGCGTCGCGGTTGTGGTGCTGATTCTAGTTGTCTTGTGGTTCTGTGGCGTGACCCGGGACCGTGATGTTGAGCGGTTGAGCAAGATCGTTAAGCGTGAAAATGAAATAAAGTGATGCGCACCTGCAACATTTTGGCGACTTGCTGCGTCTATAGTGTATAGCAATCGACGATCGCTTGAGATGCTGAATAAAATCCTTAAATAATGTTAATTAATTTGGAACATACAAAAGTATTGTTATACCTTTGCAGTGTACTAGTTAAGTAGTACACTAGAAAAGTAAAATAATAACTCTAAAATACTATCTATTATGTTACGCGATTATTTAATCCATTTTGTGACAATAGTCATGACGGTGTGGGGTTGTTTGACCTCATTTGGACAGGACTTCAACGGTACCTGGAGGGGTAATATGGTTGCTGGTCCGCAGTCTGTTCCCCTTGTCATCCATGTCCAGCAGGACGGAGATAACATCACCGTCACGATGGACTCACCGATGCAGCAACTCTATGATGTGCCCACCAAGGCCTCGTTCGATGGCAACAAGCTCACCGTGACCGAGCCCCAGGGCGGCGGTGTCTATAAGGCCGAACTCAAGGGCAACACGCTCGAGGGCACCTTTACCATTATGGGCTACCCGATGCAGTTAAACATGACGCGAGATGCTGTGGTTGCTCCTGATGACGACGGGGTGTTCATCAACGACTCGCTGCTGAGTGTGTTTGACAACATCCAGTTAAAGGAGGTGGAGGTCACGGCCCAACGGCAGCTCATCAAGCAGGAGGTGGACCGCATCGGTTACAATGTCGCTGATGATGCCGACAGCAAGACCAACAATGTGTTGACCATGCTGCGCAAGGTGCCTATGGTCAGCGTGGATGCCCAGGACGAAATCCGCGTCAACGGCCAGACCAACTTCAAGATCTTCCGCAACGGCCATCCCGACCCCTCGCTCTCGCGCAATGCCAAGGACATTCTCAAGGCGATGCCCGCAAGTAGCGTGAAGCGCATTGAGGTCATCACCGAGCCGGGCGCCAAGTATGACGCCGAGGGCACGACAATGATTCTCAACATCGTCATGGCCGACAATTCGACCTTGAAGGGCGTCTCGGGCATGGCATCGGCCAGGGTTGACAACAAGGGCGCCTTGGGTGGCTCGCTGAACTTGACGACGCAACTCGACAAGGTGGTCCTCTCGGTGGACTACGGTATCCATCACGACGGCAACAACGGCCAGGGATATAAGACATCATCCCAGAACCGTTACACCCAGAGCGGTGCAGAATTGCTGGGCAACTCGGTGTTTGATGTGGATAAGGTGACGGTACACTTCGGTGACGTGAGCGCCAGTTGGGAGCCCGACACGCTGAACCTCTTCTCGTGGTCGTTGAGCGGCTTTGCCTACAACTATGCCGGCAACGGTGTGAACAACAACTTGATGCGTGATGCCACAGGATCGCCCATCTACAGTTACGGCATGGGCAACCACTCCAAGGCCGACAGTTACAACTTCGATACCCGCTTGGACTATCAGCACCGCACGCGCCTCAAGGGCGAGACCATCACTTTGAGTTACATGCTCTCGGCCTTCCGCAACAAGAACAAGGACAACTCCCGCTACAGCGATCTCGTGAACATGCCCGTGACCTACTACGGCATCGACCAGGATGGTAAGGAGAACTTCAACGAGCACACCTTGCAACTCGACTGGACGCGTCCCCTCGCCGAGAAGCACACCCTCGAGACAGGTGCCAAGTACATCTACCGCTTGAACCGCAGCCACAACATGATTGACTACCTGGGCATCGACGATGATACCGACATGCGTTACAAGCATGTGACCCAGGTGGGTGCCGCCTATGTGAGCTATACCTTCCACAGCGGCCCTTGGGATGCCCGTGCCGGCCTGCGCTATGAGCACAGTTTCCTGCGCGCCACCTATCCGGACGGACAGCAGGACCCCTATGAGGCACACCTCAACGACTGGGTGCCCAGTGCCAGCCTGCGCTATCAGTTCAACTGGGCTAACAGCCTCAAACTCTCCTATGCCGCCAGCATCAACCGTCCGGGTATCAGTTTCCTGAACCCCGCCGTGATTGAGAGCCCGACGAGCCGTTCCTATGGTAACACCGACCTGGGCAGCGTGCACTACCACTCGGTGAGCATGACCTATATGCATGTGGGACCCAAGTTCACTTTCAACGTCACACCGCAGTTCCAGTTCAGTAACAATGGCATCGGCGCCGTCAAGTGGGCCGACGGTCTGGTACAGGTATCGACCTATGCCAACACCCTCAAGACCTACTCGACGACCCTCTCGGCCTTCGTGCAGTGGATGGCATTGCCTAAGACCAACATCATGTTCAACGGCTCCATCGGCTACAACTACTACAAGAGCAACGAACTGAACCTGAAGAACGACCGCATCAGCGGCAACTTCTTCGCCAACGTCACCCAGTTCCTTCCCTGGAAACTGCAGTTGTCGGGATTCGCCGGCATGTGGGGCGGCGGCATCAACGACCTGTACGGACGCATGGGCACCATCTTCTTCCACGGCTTCAGCCTGCAGCGCTCTTTCCTCAAGGAGGACCGTTTGACAGTCCAGTTACAAGCCATCATGCCCTTCGGTGGCAAGTACACGAGCATGAAGAACTATATCACCCAGGGCGATGTGACGGGATGGACTCGCTACGAGCAGCAAGCCCGCCGCTTCGGTGTCAACATCAGTTACCGCTTCGGCTCGCTCTCTACGCGCGTCAAGAAGGCCGAAAAGACCATCGACAACGACGACCTCATCGGTAGCGGTAAGCAGTCCGGTGGCACTGGCGGCAACACCCCCGTCGGTGGCATGGGCGGCGGCAATTGATGCCCAAGGGCCCTAATGTCAATAGTTAGAGATTGTGACATCATGAACCCCAAAAGTTGGAAAACTCTTGGGGTTCATTTTATTGTGCCGTTCCCTTTTGTTGAGCACAATCGACCCGGCAATTTTGGCTGATGAATGATGACGAGGCCGGTTGTGCGCTTCGTTGGTGACTGACTCGGTTGCCACTTATTCCTTAGGCATAAAGCGTGAGGGGTCTTCTTTGTCCTCAATGGGTTCGGTTGGTTGTTCCTGTGGAGGAGCGGGAGGAGCAGGGGTGGGGGATTGCTTGGATTTATGAGATTTGTGCAGATTGCCTTCCAAGCGGTTGAACTCATTGCGCACATGTCGGCGACCGCCCTCAAAGGTATCGTCAACAGCCTTCTCGATGGTTTTGTTGAACTTGAAGGGCAGCAATGAGATGAGTGCCGAGATAAGTGACAGGATGGTCAAGATGTAGGATATCTTGTAACCGATACCGGTGCCATTGATGGGGTAGCCTTCGCCCAAGTCGTTGTCGGGTGCGACCTCAGGAGCATGTTGCAGGCTGATGTCATGGGCACTGCCGGCGATAGAGTAGAACCAGAGCCACAACAGGATGCAGGCAATGGAGCCGAGGACCCACCAGCGGTTTTTCAAGCAGTTGAGACCAATGGCGCCGAAGCATGCAAGAAACGGTATCAGCGACAGTGCCACCATGCCGATGGACTGGAACTGGGAGATAGTGCCGGCGGTGAAGCCCAAGCCGGTGACCGTGCCCATCAGCGAGATGTCTTGAAAGGGCAGGAACACATAGCAGATGAGTGCCAGCACAAGCAATATATTAGTGATCGGTTTCATGCAAATCAGTTTTCTAAGGGCCCAAAATGGCCGCAACAAGGTGCGAATTTACAAAAGATTGATGAAATGGCCCCGCAATGCAACCAATTTTTACACTAATTTAGTTTTGTTAGTGAGTGATAGGGCGTTGATTCCCCGTGCATTGAGTACTGAATATGGTGGGCTATTCGGTGGTGGCTGTGGAGAGCACTTGCTCACAGAACTGTGCGTCCTGCTGCAGCCGGTCATAGGCCTTCCTGGACGCGTTCTGGTGGGATTCCTTCTTGCTGTAACCCTCGCCGTCGCTGGCATAGATGCCGCCCAGGATGATGGCGGTGCGGAATACCGGGTTTTTGTCGGCATCGCAATAGGAATCAATCAGTTCAAACTCAATCGATACCCTATACTTCTGTGTCCACTCGATAAGGCGGGACTTGAAGTTCTGTTCGGTCTTGACCAGGTCATTCAGGTCAAAGTGCTTCTTGATGAGCCGGTCAATGATGAACTTGCGGCAGCGCTTGTACCCCTGGTCGAGGTATATGGCGCCGACAAGTGCCTCAAGGGCGTTGCCGCAGATGTAGCTGTTGTGGGATGATGTGTGGGTGAGCGCGTGCACATGGCTGTCAAGATGCAGTATGTTGCCGATGCGGTTCAGGCTCTCGCGTTGGACAATCTTGGCGCGCGTTGATGTGAGAAATCCCTCGTGTTTTTCAGGAAAGGTGGCATATAGGAAGTCGGCCACCACATTGTCTAGAACGGCGTCACCAAGGAATTCCAGCCTCTCGTTGTTGGCCCACTGGCCATTGCTCATTTTCAATGGCTTGGAACGGTGAATCATGGCCAACTGATACAACTTGATATCATGTGGATAGTAGCCGGTGACGCGGTGTATAAAAAGATAAAGCTCCTTATCCTTGACGAAAAGGAGCTTTATCAGTGATATGGCGTTGCTAAACAGCATCCTGATGTCTATCCCAGGGAATTATTCCATTATTTCTGGTACTTCTTGACAATGATGCTGGCATTATGTCCGCCGAAACCAAAAGTGTTGGACAGTGCAATGTTCACTGTACGCTTTTGGGGCTTGTTGAATGTGAAGTTCATCTTATAGTCGATGTGCTCGTCCTCATCACCATCGGCGTGGTTGATGGTGGGAGGAATGATGTCGTCACGGCAGGCAAGCAGGCAGAATACTGCTTCCATGGCGCCAGTGGCTCCCAGCATGTGGCCTGTCATCGACTTGGTGCTGCTCACATTGAGCTCGAATGCGTGCTCGCCAAAAACATCCTTGATGGCCTGGGCCTCGCTCAAGTCACCGACAGGAGTGGAGGTGCCATGGGCATTGACATAGTCAATATCCTCGGCCTTGATGCCGGCATCCTCGATGGCGCGTTGCATCACGAGCTTGGCACCCAAGCCCTCGGGGTGGCTGGCGGTGATGTGATAGGCATCGGCACTCATGCCGCCGCCAATGACCTCGCCATAGATCTTGGCACCGCGTGCCAGGGCGTGCTCGAGCTCTTCAAACACGAGGCACACACCGCCCTCGCCCATCACGAAGCCGTCACGAGAACCGCTGAAGGGGCGTGATGCGCCCTCGGGGTCGTCGTTGCGAAGCGAGATGGCCTTCATGGCATTGAATCCGCCAACGCCTGCAGGGAACAACGGAGCCTCACTGCCGCCGGTGACAATGGCTTTGGCCTTGCCCAGACGGACATAGTTGAAAGCATCGATAAGCGCATTGGTCGAGGTAGCGCATGCCGAAACGACACCGAAATTAGGACCGCGGAAACCGTACTTGATGGAAATCTGGCCTGCGGCGATATCGGCGATCATCGTCGGGATAAAGAACGGGCTGTACATCGGGCCGCGATCCTCATGCTTGGCATAGTCGCCAGCCTGGTCTTCAAAGGTGTGAAGTCCACCGATACCTGACGCGAAAATGACACCTATCTCGTCGCGGTCGATACCGTCGGCAAGCAGGTTGGCGTCCTCAACGGCTTGTTTGGCACAGGCCAGCGCATACTGGGTGTACAGGTCGTTGCGCTTGAAGTCCTTTACCTCACGGCGGTCGTTGGGGTCGGTCACATAGTTCAGCGGATCAAAGCCCTTGAGCTCGCAAGCAAACTTTGTCTTGAAAAGTGTTGTGTCAAAATGAGTAATAGGTCCTGCGCCGCTCATCCCTTTAAGGGCGTTGTCCCATGTGGTCTCAACGTCCAAACCTAAGGGAGTGATGGCACCCAGACCTGTTACCACTACTCGCTTTAATTCCATGTGGTAGTAGGAAATTATAAAAAGGTGGATGCCATGAGATGTCCTCATGCTTGAGGCACGATCATGGTATCCACCTGAAAGATTTTTTATTCAGCGGCCTTTGCCTCCTCAATGAACTTGATGGCGTCGCCTACATTTTGGATGGTCTCTAGCCTCGGGAGTTACCTCAGACTCGCTAACACCTAACTTGTCAACGATAATTTGTTTTACTCTTTCTTCAATTTCTGACATAGTCGTAAATTTTAAAATAGTTATTGTTAAAAATGTATGTTCACAATTTTGAGACTGCAAAGGAAATACAAATTCTTCAAATAATAAAGAAAAATTTACTCAATTTGAGCCTCGTTGTTGAATTTTTAGACTTAATGTCGGTGAGACACAGTGTTTTTAAACAAATTTTTAAAGTTTTTACTTCATTAGACCGTTAAAAAATGTCATAAATTCTCACTTTTACACCTTTGTGTTTTTCCTTAAAACCTTCCCGGTGCAAAAATTCACCCATTGGACTATGGGGTGGCTCCAGGGTTTAATCGGGGGGTGATTTTTTCTCAGGGCTCTCCGAGGCTTCGTGATTTCCAGGGCTCTCCGGAGCTTCGCAGGTCTCGTCGGCCTCAGGGTTGATTCAGGTCGATGACCAGCCCCTCGTTGGCCAGACGGGTGTTGGGGAAGATGGTGCGGGCCTCATCGAGCAATGGCGTCTCGTCGAGGTAGCGTTTGGAATAGTGGCCCAGGATGAGTTGCTTCACGCCGGCCTCGCGGGCAACGGTGGCTGCTTCCAGTGCGGTGCTGTGGTAACGCTTGCGGGCCTTGATGCGCAGGCTGTCGTCATAGGTGGCCTCGTGGTATAGCCAGTCTACTCCCTCAACATTGCGGATAACGCGTTTGGAGAATTTGGTATCGCTGCAGTAGGCATAGCTGATTGCCGGGTCGGCATCGGTGGTGAGCTGTCGGTTGGGGATGACGATACCCTCAGGGGTTACCCAGTCTTCGCCATGCTGCAACGCGCTGATGGCATAGTGGGGTATACCCAGGCGATTGACCTCCTCGCCGATGATGTGGCGCAATTTGGGCTTTTCCTGAATCAGAAATCCCACGGCGGGAACGCGGTGCACCAGGGGGAATGTGGTAACGGTAACGGCGCTGTCCTCATGGATGACACGCTTGTGGGTGTCGATGATGTTGAAACGCACCTCGAACGGGCGTTCGCGGCAAAAGTAGTCCAGTATCTGTGAGAACAATGCTGCACCGTCCTTGAAGGTGTGGATCGTGAGCGAGGCGGTGCGGTTCAGCAGTGCCATGGTGGATATCATGCCTGGCAGACCAAAGCAGTGGTCGCCGTGCAGATGGCTGATAAATATATGGTTCATCCGCATCAGTTTGATACGCATGATTCGTGCAGACAGCTGTGCCCCCTCACCGCAATCAATCATCATCAGGTTGTCGCGGACATTCAGCACCTGGCACGACGGCTGGTGGCGTGGCGTCATTGTCGCGCTACCGCAGCCCAATATGTTCAATTCCAATCGTGTCATGATTTCTGTTGCAAAGGTACTTGTTTTTGCCGGATAAAAAAAATGTGCGCTTGTTTCCCAACAAATCGCACACTTTAAACCTTAAAAATCTAATCCTATGAAAAAACTTGGTGCAAAGATAGCTTGATATCGGTTAACGGAACAAATAAATTGCTCTAATATTTCTAAAAATCTGATGAAAAATTGTTAAAACTTGTTCCTATGAATTTTGGTAGTCGTAATTATGACTAAAAATTTGTGTCAGAACGCAATAGAAAAGTGGCGGACACCGGTTGGCGTCCGCCACTTACATTAGGAATTATCGTGCGTATGAAAGTTTCTTTTTTAGTACCCAATCGACAGCGTCGTGTAGCAGTGTCCCAGATTCTCATTCATCGAGAGGGTGACCCAGCCGGTGTTGTTGCCGCCGTACCAGCTCAGGGTACCGTGGTCGTTGGTGAAGGGTGTACCATATACTCTGCAGAGGCTATTGTAAACCCTCTCGTAACGGTGACGGTCGTAGTAGCTGGTCTGGAAGACAAACTGTGCGTTGACCAATTGGTTGTGACTATCGTAGCAGAGCATGACATCGTCCCAGAGGAGGTTCAGCAGACGCACATTTCTCAGGTAGATGATGTTGTCGGCATAGCCGTCTATCTCATAGCCATTGTAGTACAGATAGTCGAGCGAAGTGTCAAAGAGCGATCCGAAGG
Organism: uncultured Prevotellaceae bacterium; assembly: GCA_900322135.1. Classification (GTDB taxonomy): domain Bacteria; phylum Bacteroidota; class Bacteroidia; order Bacteroidales; family Muribaculaceae; genus Sodaliphilus. Next base: position 28,157 of record ONYP01000032.1, on the reverse strand, counting down.
TCAGACCCAGAATCCTGTCGATATAGGGAGCATTGTAGTAGTAGTGCCAGCCTACAGGGATTACAGGGCGATACCATACGATAGGAGCAGGGCGATAGTGACGGACGGGAGGAGGCAGCGGACGACTCCAGTTGTGATGTGAGTGGTTCCAGCTGAACTGATCGCGGTAGTGGTGTCGGGCTTGCCACCAGGCTTTCCGCCGTTGTCGGGCTTGCCACCAGGCTTTCCGCCGTTGTCGGGCTTGCCACCAGGCTTTCCGCCGTTGTCGGGCTTGCCACCAGGCTTTCCGCCATTGTCGGGCTTGCCGCCAGGCTTTCCGCCGTTACCAGGCTTTCCGCTAGGATTGTGGCCACTGATGTCGGCTGCAGTCCTGTTGTTTGTGCGGTCCATGTTGGTGCTGCTGGTGCCCACATGCGAACCGCTGTCGCTGTGGCGGGTCACCGTGCTGCCAGTGTTGCTGCCGCTGTTGGGCTTGCCACCATTGGGCTTGTTGCCGTTATCGCCGCCGCGGGTCGTAGCGCCGCCAGGGCGGCTCGAGCCCGAGTTGGGACGGCTCACCTGAGAGCCTCCGTTGGAATTGGAGTTGTTCGAGGGACGGCTCACACTGCTGGGAGTGCTCACCGTGTTGGTGCGATCGCTGGTTGTACGGTTCACCTGAGGGGTTACCGTCGAGCGGCTGCTGGTGCTGCTCGAGCTGCGGCTTACCTGCGGGGTTGCCGTCGAGCGGCTGCTGGAGCTGCTGCTTGAACTGCGGCTCACCTGCGGGGTTGCCGTCGAGCGGCTGCTGGAGCTACTTGAACTGCGGCTCACCTGCGGTGCCGTTGAAGTGTTAGAGCGTGAGACAGCTGCCGACTGGCTTCTGCTGCTGGTGCTGCCCCCTTGAGAACGACTGCGGCCCTGGGCCATTGCGTCCGATGCACTGAAGATCAGGCATCCCATGAGAGCGAAGCTCATCATGATTTTTGTAACAGAAGTTTTCATAATCGTGTTGTATTAATAGTTCAACAAAGTGATTTCAATTTTCTCTCGTTTGTCTTTTAGACTGCAACTTTAGGACCGAGTTTAACCACCATAAACGGTAAGAGGCCGCAATTCTGCCCGTTTGGGGCCAAAACTGCGACCAATCGCCATTTTTCATAGATGAATCCACCCCTTTTTGTCGGGCTTTTTTACGTGTGAGATTACCCCGAGAATCGCCGATGCCTTGGTTACCTGATGCCCAGCCAGCGGCTCACCCTGGCCCCAAACACCTTGTCCACCACGAGGCAGAAGGCCAGGCTGATGGCAAAGACCAGCGCCGAGTTCACGACAAACGGCAGCGAGTCATAGAACGAGGTCAACTGCAGCAGGCGCTTGAAGAGCACGTGGCACAGGAACAGTCCAAACGAGTAGTCGCCCACCATGACCAGGAACCTGTTGCAGTTTTTAAACGAGCCGCGCTCGAGCAACGCATACACCAGCAGCAGGAAGATGACACTGGTAAGCATGTTGGTAATGCCGGGGTTCCCGGGGTTATCGTTGCCCAGGAGAAGCAAACCATAGGCCTCGCCCATCTGCATCAACAGCGCCAAGGCAAATAGCATAGCCAGTTTTGTGACTGAAAAGTTCTTGCCCATAATGTGGTTGCCCAGCATCAAGCCCATATAGTAATAGATGATAAACTCCAGGCAGATGTTGGTGGTGATAGCGACAAGATGACCGCTGATGGCACATCCTGTCAGCAAGGGAATATAGTGACGGCACACCTGATAAATGGGACTGATGAGCCACACCAGGTGCCTGAATTTTGATTTTGCGAGTTTGCCCAATACCGGCGTGAGCAGAACGAGTTGGACATACACAAAGATGTAGTACATCTGCCCGGCATAAGTTCCATTGCGCAGGTTGACGGGCAGGCTCTTGAGTTTGCCCATCTGGATGGTATAGATGACTGTCCAGATGATGTAAGGAATCAGCACCCTGACGATGCGTTTCTTGAAAAATGCCATCCAGTCATCGTTGTCAACCTTGGTCAACAGGCCCGACAGAAAGATAAACAACGGCACACTCACGTTGAGCATCGGACGGAACACAATAGTGGCTATTCCTTCAGGACAAGTGTGTGCACCGATAACTAAGAGGATGGCAAAACCCCTTAGAAATTGTATAGAGGCGTTGCGCTGTCGGCCTTTGTGTATGGTGGTCGCTGGTTGTTGCATACTCGGTGGGGGCTGTTGGTGGATTTTTTGGGGGGCGTGTTACTTGAGCAGCAGTTGGGCGTCGCCGTAACTCAGGAAGCGGAAGCCGTGCTGCATCGCGTAGTCATACATGCCGCGCCACTGGTCGTTGCCTACAAAGGCAGCCACGAGCAACAGCAGGGTGGATTGCGGCTGATGGAAGTTGGTGATCATGCCGTCCACGATGCGGTATTTAAAGCCCGGCGCAATCATCAGTTGTGTGCTGCCCATATAGGTGCCGGCATGATGGCGGTCCAGGTAATCGACGATGTTCTGCAAGGCCTTTTCGGTCGTAATCTCGCAGGGGGTGGTGTATGGCATCCATTGGGTGACGGTGAGGGTCTCCTCATCGGCATCGGGGCTGTCTTCCAGAATCTGGCCGATGTAGTACAGGCTCTCGAGGGTGCGCACGCTGGTCGTTCCCACGGCGATAATCGGTCCGGGAGCATTGAGGATGTCCACAATGATTCGTCGTGGCACGCTGATGAATTCGTAGTGCATCGGGTGGTCCCCGATGTGTTCACTCTTCACGGGCTGAAAGGTGCCTGCACCCACATGCAGGGTGATTTCACGCCGGGCGATGCCACGGCGGTCACAATCGGCCAGCACCTCGTCGGTAAAGTGCAGGCCTGCGGTCGGAGCGGCCACGCTGCCGTCGATGTGGCTGTACACGGTCTGGTAGTCGGTCGAGTCGCTGGCCTCGGTGCCTCGGTTCAGGTAGGGCGGGATGGGGATTTCCCCGATGGCGCCGAGCACATCGGCAAAGGTGCAGCGGTTCTCACCGCCGTCCCAGTCAAATGCGATTTCCCAAGCGTTGCCGCGTTGGGCGCCGCGTGTGGCGGCCAGTGTGACCTCATGGCCGTCTATGGTGACGGTCTGGGTGAGCGCACCCTGTTTCCAGCGCTTGCTGTTGCCCACTAGGCATTGCCACACGCAATGGCCTGTGGTCTGGAATATCTGCTCATAGTCGCGTGGCAGCACGGGCTCCAGGCAGAAGATCTCTATCGTTGAGCCGGTCTCCTTGCGGAACCTTAGTCGTGCATTGATCACGCGCGTATTATTATAAATGAGTGTGGATCGCTCAGGCAGCAGCGAGGGAACCTCCCAGAATCGGCGTTCCTCGATATGTCCTCCTTTATAATATAGGAGTTTGCACTGCTCTCGTTGGGCCAACGGGTGCTTGGCGATGCGCTCGTCGGGCAACGGGTAGTCATAGTCGGCGATACGCAGGGAGCGTATGTTGTCAATCAATGCCATGGTCTTTAAGAATATATGATAAAGATGATGGTTAACAATAGGGTGAAAATGAGCATATTGCGGGCGGTCTCGCCCAAGAGGGAATTGAGGGCGGCACCGTCGCGGTGGGTGAGTTTGTACCAGGTGACGGTGTGCATCACCAGATACAGGACTGGCACGATGAGTGTCCACACGGGTAGTGAACTCCCCAGGTTCCATTGCATGGCTATCATTAGCCACAAGGAGCTGAGCATGCCCATGCCGGCATAGCCGTTGATGAGGTAGGCCAGGGAGGCGGCCTGTCGGCCAAAGATGACTACCGAGGTGCGCTTGCCGGCTTCGCGGTCGTCTTCCACATCACGATAATTGTTGACCAGCAGCACATTGACGCCCAGCAGACCTATGGTGATAGAGAAAAGAATCACCAGTGGGTTAAACTGCAGCGCCATCACATAATAGGTCAGGTTGACTGGCACCAGGCCAAAGAAGATGAAAACCATCAGTTCGCCCATGCCGTGATAGGACAAGGGGTAGGGCCCGGTGCTGTAGGCGAGAGCCGCCAGGGCGATGACGATGCCGGCAGGAAGCAGCCACCAGCCGCCATAAGGAATGAGGCAACAGCCCACGACTCCGGCAAGTGCCAGCAGGATGGCGGTGACATTCCTCAATGTCTTGGGGCTGATGTCTCCCTCGGTGACCCCGCGTCGAGGTCCCACCCGTCCAGGCTTGTCGGTGCCTTTAAGGTAATCGAAGTACTCGTTGGCCATGTTCGACACTATCTGTGCCAGCAAGGCAAACACCACGCACAGCAGCGCTGGCTTCCATCTGAACTCGTGTTGCCATATAGCTAAGCCCATGGCAATGACCACTCCGCTCAACGACACGGGTAATGTGCGCAGCCTGATGCACTCCAACCATATCTTTATTTTCTTTTTCATGTCGGTGCTGAAAATTCGGCTGCAAAATTACAAAAAGAATGCCTTCATTTGGAAAAAAAAACTTATTTTTGTGGCCAGAGAATAGTAACCGTTTAATTCTTATAGTTATGGAACAGAATCAACAACCGCAACCCCCTGTTTATGGACAGCCACAGGGGCCGCAACCACAGTATCAGCCGCAGTATCAGCCTCGTCCACAGGCACGCCCGACCCTCGGATTTGGCGAGGCCAACAAAATCTTCTGGAAAAAGAGCCTGGATTTCACCGGCCGTGCCCGTCGCAGCGAGTACTGGTGGGGTTATCTGTCGGTGTTCATCATTTCGTTAATCTGGTCTATTGCCGCTTGTGCCATCGTGGTCTATATGCTGAAAGATGCCAGCATCGATCTGAGCGATGATAATGAGATATTCCGTTGGTTTTTACCGAAGTATTTGCTGGCTTTCAGCCCAGTGATGCTGTTGATGGTGCCTGTTTATGCCGCCCAAACGCGGCGCCTGCATGACACGGGACGCAGCGGCTGGTGGATAGTCGTTTATCTGTTGTGTTCCTTGGTTTATTTGGCTGGTTCTTTCTATCTGCTTTTCAATATGTTTGATATTGAAGACTCGTTTGAGAACATGAATTGGGGATTTTTCCTTGGCCTGACATTGTTCTATCTGGTAGGTGTAGTGTTGAGTATTGTCATCTTTGTGTTCACGCTGCTTGACAGCAAGCCCGAGGAGAACAAGTACGGGCCCTCGCCCAAGTACCAGTAATTCAGATAAAGTATTCATACAGCAACCCGTTGACAATCCAATTATTGTCAACGGGTTGTGTTGTTGTTGCAGTGTCGTGGCGATGTTGTCAGAGCGACAATTTGTGTAGCGTGTCGAGCAGGTCGCGGTCGATGGGTTTATCGCGGCGGATGGCCTTAGAGAAAGGCACATATACGATTTTCTCGTCGTCGTCGCCAATCATGATGTTGCGTTGACCTTCGAGAAGCGCGTCGATGGCCGCAGCGCCCATGCGTGAGGCCAGGATGCGGTCCATGGCCGTGGGGGAGCCGCCGCGTTGCAGATGGCCCAGGATGGTCACACGCACATCATACTGCGGGTATTCCTTGCGCACGCGTTCGGCCAGGCCCATGGCGCCGCCGGTGACAGGACTCTCGGCCACCAGCACGATCGATGAGTTTTTGCTCTTGCGGAAACCGTTCTCAATCAGTTCGGCCAACTGGTCCACCTCGGTCGAGATCTCGGGGATAATGGCGGCCTCGGCACCCGTGGCGATGGCTCCGTTCAGGGCAAGAAAGCCTGATTCGCGGCCCATGACCTCGATAAAGAACAGGCGCTCGTGGCTGCTGGCGGTGTCGCGGATGCGGTCCACGCACCACATGATGGTGTTCAGGGCCGTGTCATAGCCGATGGTATGGTCGGTGCCGCTCAGGTCGTTGTCGATGGTGCCCGGCAGACCCACGATAGGGAAGTCATACTCGCTGGCAAACTGGCGTGCTCCGCTCAGGGAGCCGTCACCGCCGATGACCACCAGGGCATCGATACCGTGTTTCTGGATGTTCTCCCACGCCTGTTTGCGGCCCTCGACAGTCTTGAACTCCTTGCAGCGCGCCGTCTTGAGGATGGTGCCGCCGTGATGGATGATATTGGATACATTCTGGGTCTTGAAATCCACGATTTCGTTTTCTACCAGGCCTTTATAGCCACGGTAGATGCCTTTTACCTTAAATCCGTTGTAAATGGCCGCACGGGTCACCGCGCGTATCGCGGCGTTCATGCCGGGGGCGTCGCCGCCCGAGGTCAGCAGGCCGATTGTCTTGATTGTTGCCATAATGGATACCGTTTTGGTTACTTTTTGTTGCAAAGATAGTGCTTTTTCTTGATTACGCAACAAAAAAAACGGCGCCAGCTCGCGCGGGCACCGTTAATTCTCATGTTTTTATTGCTTGCGTTAAGTTTTCAGGATTAGAATTCAAGGTAGGGCTTTAATAATCATTTAATCAACATTAACTACCATCAAAAGATTTTTCTATATTTCGTTTCAAACACTTTAATAATTTCGAATATTATATATATCGTATATCTCAAGTATGAAGTAATAAAAAAATTTGGAGAACTGCTATTTGCGACACAAAATTACTACCGATGTCCATATTAGTATTAGGAAAATTCAAGTTTTCATTTGCATGAATTGTTGTTTTTTTAACCTAATACTTTTCAAAAAATGACCTGTAAAAATATTAATGAACTGAAAATCAGCATAATATTTTTACAAGTCACAATTTCTGATAATTTGGAAAAATCCAGCAATTTTTTGCTTGGGTGTATTAAGCTGCCGGATTATTTTTCCTGGACCGTGATGGCCTTGCCGGCGCTGTGGGCACTCAACTGCGGGGCATACTGGCACTGGATGGTGGCTATGCCCGAGGTGAATTCACCGGGATTGGTGACCCAGACATCGTATCCGATGATGTGGGTGCCCTTGTCAAGACGGTTGAAGAAGGCGTTGGTCTGGCTGTCCTTGGTCTCGAGGTAGAACCAGGTGCGGTCCTCGCTGCGGTAGCCCGACAGTTGGTCAACCGGCTCGAAGCAGGCAGCGCGCTCGTCGGTCAAGGTCACATAGTCCATGTCCTTGTTCAACTTGATGATGACGCGCACCTTGACCTTGTCGCCCACATTGAACGAGGTGGCCTGGTGCAGCGTGCCGTCCTGGGCGTACACATAATACTCCTTGCTGATGGATACCTCGTCGATGGCCTTCTCCTTGATTTGCGTCATCGGGGCCTTGAACTGGCTGTAGATGGCGCCCCAGGCGGGACCCTTGCCGGTGCGGTCGATGACGACGCTGCCCGTGGTGGTGGCATCGAGCGTGGTGCGGAAGTAGCCCAGCCACTGTGCCATCTTGTCGAGGTTGACGGGCTGGCCGGCAACGGTGATCGTCGGCGTGGTGCCGCGGTCGAGCCACTGGCTGCCGGTGCTTAGGATGCTGTGGACGGCATCGGCGGCGAGGCTGTAACTGCCCCAGTCGTTGCTCTGCTTCATCAGCAGCATCCACTTGCGCACCTGGTCAATCTCCTGCTGGCGGGGATCCACCTCGCTCATGGCGCGCAGGATGGTGCAGGTGTAGGCCACCTTGTCCAGTTCCCACCAGCCGTAGCCGGCCTGCAGGTTGTCCCAATACATGCCCAGGTTGGGCTTGACCATGGCGAACTGGCGGATGCTCTCGACGATGCTGGCGGCGGTCTTCTTGTAACCGTTGCGGTAGAGCGTCATGGCATAGAAGCCCTTCTCATTCAGGGTAATGCCCTTTTTCCAGTTCTTGTCCATGAACTTGAGTGTCTTGGCCTTCAGGTCGGCGCTGGCCTTGGACTGCTTCACCTCGGGGTAGAGGGAACGGATATAAGCATAACCGGTGAAGTTGTCGTACGGGTTCTTGTCATACTTCTTGTACTCGTTGAGCAGGCGCACGCTCTCATTGTCATAGTACTTGAGGGCGCGGTCGATCATCTCGGTCAAGCGGCTATCGTCGGGCAGATAGCCCAGGTGCTTGATGTCGCCGAGCAGTTCGAGCACGGTGCCGGTAGTCCAGTAACTGGACTCGCACTGCGGATACAGGAACCAGGTGAAGCCGCCGTCGCTCATCTGCAGCGACTGCAGGCTGGAGATGATTTTCTCGTATTCTTTCTGGGCAATGGCCTCGTCGAACAGTTCGTTCAACTTCGACATCCGCAGCGTCTGGCGGTCGGCATCGCGCATCCAGGGCGAAGCCAGCAGGGTGCCGATCTTCAGGTCTTGGTTTTTCTGGAGCATCGACACGAGGGTGCTGTCTTCCTCATGTTCCTTCCAATAGGTGACGGCCTCCTTGATCTGGGGCTGGTCCTTGGCAACGCCTTGTGCCACCTGCAGGGCAAACAGGCTGTGGGCCGCCTGGGTGGCAATGTGGTACTCGTCGTTGAAGATGGTGGGCAACGCCAGCACGCAGTACCAGATGGGGTTGTCGCAGTATTCGAGGGTCACGCGGGCGTCGGCAGGGAAGTCGGGCAGCGGTTGCTCGTAGTGTCCCTGTGCCGCTTCGATGTAGAAGGGCTCGGTCTCAATGACGGGCGAGATGGTCGTCAGCACGGGTATCATCACCTGCTCGCCGTCGCCGTAGCGCCCGTTGGCGGCCTTGATGCGGAAGCCCACAAAGGCGATGGTGTCGGGCACAATCCAGTCGATGTTGACGGCCTGGCTGCCCTTCGGGTCGAGTTGCAGGTTGAACTTGCTGGTGGTGTAGATGCTGCCCGTGCGCGGGTCGAACAGTTCGATGACGGCGTCACAGGCGGCGGCCTCGTCGGTGGCGTTCTGCACCATGGCGGCGAGTCGAGCCTTGTCGCCCTGGCGCAGGAAGCGCGGCATGTTGGACTTCACCATCAGCGGCTTTTGGGTCAGCACATCGGCCATCCAGGTGTTGCCGTGCATCTTCTTGTCCCAAGCCATGGCCTGGGTAATCCATGTGGTGTTGAAGTTGGGCACCTCAAACTCCAGGTTGATCACTCCGTTGTCGTCGCTGGTGAGCATCGGCAGCCACAGGGCGGTCTTGACATCGTTCTCGCGCAGGGGGACCTTGTCCAGGTTCTTCTCGTTGACCGCGGCACCGCCTCGTGAAACATCAGCAATGGCGAGCCCCTTGGTGGCATTTTGATAACCCGTAACGACAACCTCCGACAACATCGCATCACTGGTCGCAAACTCATCATCTTCTTGCATGGGTGCGCCGGCAGCTGCCGACTTGTAGAGCACGCGCTCGCCTCTGTCGTAACGCATTGCCATGCTGAACAACTGCTGGTTGTAGAGGTACAGGTAGGGCAGTTCGGCGATGGTGCTCTCGGGGATGGCGAGTTGTTTGCCTATCCAGTATGCCGCAGTACTGGTCATCCCGCCCTGTTTGGTATTCACATTGGCGGCGGTGCCTGTGTTCCTGGAATTAGTGAATGTCCATTTGTTGCCGGTGATGCTTTCAATGGCTTTGTCATACATGTCAAGCAGCATCGCGCCGCGCAGGGGCTTGCCGTTCTGGTCGGTGAGCGTGAAGGTCCAGTGCTCGGTGTCTCCGGGAGTGAGTTTGTCGCGGAACGAGGTGGCTGTAATCTTCAGCGCCTCGGGCTCGTAGGGATTGATGAGTTTTACGGCCTCGCTCCTGCACTTATTGTTGTAGAAGGTGATGAACTGGACCACCACATCAGCGCCGGCTTCCTTGGGCAGGCGAACGCTGAAGTCGTGCAGACCCTTGTCATAGTTAAGCCATCCCTCACCGATGACCCTGTCGGCGGTGGATGCGATATAATAGATGTAGGCCTTGGGCGTGGACACGCCGATGGTGATGTGGCCCACATTGTTCTTGTCTACATTCTGTTCCAGTGGCGAGATCCACAGCGGGTTGTCCTTGACGGGAGGCACCTTGTCTTTCTTGCGGTAGATGGTGATGTCGCGCTCAACATCCACCTCCTCTTCGCCCGGCTCGGCATCGATGATGTGTATCTTGAGCCTGTATTTGCCCGAGGGCAGGTCGGTCAGGTCGATGGTCGGGTCGTCGGTGTTCAGGTTGCCGGTCTTGGCGGCTTCCTGGCCACCCTCGGGGATGACCTCCCAAGTGCACCAGGCCGAGGTGTTCGTCTCATCGGTGGTGTTGTACTTCAGGGGCAGTTTGATGGGCTTGTCGTTGAGGTAGGTGTCTTTGTTCACACTGCCCATTTCGATACCGCGACGGGTGCCCACGATGAACGAGGTGGAAGCTTCCTGGGTCTCACCGGCATCGGTGGTGATGGTGGCGGCGACCACATAATTGTAGCATGCCCAGTGACGGCTGTTGCCGGCGCGGTTCTCGCTGAACAACTCGGGGTCGTAGGAGAATGTAAACATGCCTTGGCCGTCGGTAACGACGGTGGTGTCCAGCAGGTGTTCACCGCTGGTGTCAGCGTTGCGCCACCACCAACTCCATCGTTTCTGGACAAGCGAGAGGCGTACGGTGGCATTGGCAACGGGCATGCCGCTGTAGGTCTCGGCCTTGCCGGTGACCTTGACGGGTTGCCCGGCGACATAACTGTGCCGTGCATCGGGGAAGGTGACCTCAAATGTCGGGGTCTTGTACTCGCTCACATTCACCGTCTTATAGGCGGTATGCTCGCGTCTGCCGAATGTGCTCTTCATCGTGATGAGGAACCGGCCGTTCATGCGGTCCTTGGGTACGACGAACGAGCCCTCGATGCGGCCGAATTCGTCAGTTCTGGCGGTAACGGTATCTATCGGTTCCCTGTTCTGGTCGCTGAAGATGACTTCCGTCTCAGCGTTGGCAGCCGGCACACGGTTGTAGTCCGCGATGGCCATAACGGTGGCGGCCCACTGCACGGTTTCACCGGGACGGTACACACCCAGGTCGGTGTAGATTTCGCCGTATGTGCCCTCCCAGTGGTTGTCTCTCATCTGGCCGTAATTAATCGGAAGTGCACTCTTGTCGTCGCCCTTGGAGGCAAAAAGCAAGATGCCGTTAAAGGGACGGTTTTCGCCTTTATAGACGAAGGTCTCAGGGAGGTAAACCATACCGTTGGAGTCGGTGGTGCCCACGGGCCCTTTGACAGAATTGCGTGCGGGTCCTATATAATAGGTGATATTCACACCGGGTAACGGCTTGCCGGTTTTGGAATTCACGGCGCACACGCGGTCGTTGCCATCGAGGTGGCTCACGGTCATCAGGCTGATGTCGGTCACGCGCAGCAGGTTATAATGGTTTACCGCTTGCGAACTGGTTGCGGTTGCGGTCTGGCCGTCAAGATTGGCTGCATCCAAGACATACATGCCGTAGGGCAGGGGAGGCAGCGTCACTTTGGTTTCCTCGTTGAACGGGACGATACCTTGCACCTTAACGGTGTGCTGCCGCTCAAGTTTCAGCGTGCTGACCTTGGTGCCGTAGGCTTCCTCATAGGATATGCCGTCGGGTAGGCGGTATATGTTGATGGTGAACGAGTTGGTGTTCCTGGATTTGACTTCGACCGGGATGCTGTCGCTTGACTGGCATACTTCGGGAAAGCGGATTTGGGCCTCCTTGCGTTCGAGTTCGGTAATCTTGTTTTTTACCTGAGGCGTGAACATCGAGTTGGGGAATCGCTTGACATAATCCTGCAGGACCTTGTATTTGTCCTTATCGTTGTCGAAGGAGGTGCGGTCCAGCAGCAGGGCGCAGTACTCGCTGCCCAGGTATTTCTCGAATTCCTCTTTCGAGAGGTAGTTGCCAGTGACGCTCATGGCATAGATGTGGGCCGGCGTGTTGTCGCGGGTATCTTCCAGCCATTGCTCCCTCATTGTGCTGAATATGGGCCAGACATCATCGATACCCCCCACCAGTTCCATGTTCTTTATCAACATGAACTCGTTGAGCGTGGGCACATAGGTCGCGCCCAGTTGGTTGCACCTGATGATGCCGGGCAACGAGGTTACGGCAACCTGCTTGAGCGCCTCGCGGTCGGTCATCGACTGCTGTACTAGAGACAGGATCTTCTGGTCAAACTGCTTACGGTCCCACTCGCTCACATCGGTGGGCTCCTCGCCCACGGGGTTGTTGCGGTCACGCCAGCGCGCAAAGCGGTCACGGTAGCCCTTGTAGACCAGTGCTTCGAAGTAGTAGAGCAGCGACTTGATGTGCGGCTGTTTCTCCTTGGCGATGACTTTCTCGATGCGCTCGACGATGTCGGGCATGTTGTCCTGCGAGATGCCGCTCTGCGCGATGCTGTAGCGCACCAGCGCGTCCACGGTCATCTGGCCGTCGCCCGACTTCAGCGCCTTGTCCAGGTCGGCGAGCGCGGTCTTGCTCACATCTTGCGGGAAATTGAAGTCAATCTCCTTCTCACTGCCTGATGTATGGAATGGAAATGCCATAACTAATAATGCAATATAAATCAGGTGAATGATACGATTTTTCATAATCACACAGGTTTAGGTTTATTATTATAACTCCAAAATTAATAAAATAATGTGTAAATGCCCACCGAATCGTTTCTATTTTGCAATAATTAACTCAAAATCATAGCCTCGGCAGCTATTCGGTAAAAGGCATCATTTGAATAATCTCAAGCACCCGTTCACGGCAACCATGTCTGTTAGTGAACAGGTGCTCAACGGAATGTCACTGGCATGATGTGCCAAGCACACATGGGCTTGAGGGCCATGCTTTGAGCGTTGCTGGGATATCAAAGTGCTTCATGTCTGTCCAGTTTTATGGGTTGATAAAAACGGTTAAATTCTCACCTGCAAATTTACAACGGATTTTTGAAAAACAGCTGGCATTTGATGGTCATTCTTCGAGGCGAAATTGTTTGATATTCAGGAGATTGTAAAAGAAAAAGGTCATTCTGTGGTAATCCGTTGTCCTGCTCCCATTGAGGGGGCGCTGAAAACACATTTTTTTGAGGCATATCAAGCGGTAGGGTGTGAATCGCGAGTTGTTACTAAATGTTAAAATTTTATTTGATAGTCAATTTATTTATAAAATTATTTGGTTTATAAAATAAACTACTTTATCTTTGCATCGTGATTCGAAACACAAATGGTTTGAACTGAGTCTTCTGCAGGGGCGAGGGGAGAGCCGCAAAGTATTGTTAGCCATCTTATTAACGATTTAATTCAAGTAAAAAACTGTTATGGAAGAGAATAAGAATTTGACTGCTGAGCGCAGTCTGGAAATCATCCGCGAGTCGATTGAGCGCAGCCAGCGCGCAATTGCCAAGAATTCTGGCCTGCCGCTGATGTGGTGGGGCATTTGTGTAGTGGTATTCGCTTTGTTGATAGAATACCTGTGGAAGAATCATGGCGGACCCGCATGGAATATGTTGTGGTTTGTGATGTGGGTTGTCGGGTATATCGGCAACCGTGTCATCGACAAGAAAAATGAGACGGTTCCCACGACCTTTGTCGGGAAGACCGTTGGTCATGTATGGGCTGCCTTTGGCATCTTCTGCGGTGGCATCGGCCTGATACTCGGTCTCATGGGCTGCGGTGTGATTCCGGTGAAGTGTATTGTTCCTGACGCCTATGTTAATTGTCTGGTCTATATGAACCTCACGAGCATCATTTCGTTGTGCTTTGGTATCGCTTCAACCATCACCGGCTTTGTCCTCCAGAACCGCCCGATCCAGATTTGTGGCCTGGTTGCCGGCTTCGGCGGTTTCTTTGCTGCTCTTCGTTTCCCGATGCATCAGATGTATGTAATGGCTGCCGTTGCCTTGATAGGCCTTGTGATTCCTGGCCTGATTGTTCATCTCCAAAGCAAAAAGTAAGTTGCCATGTTCAAACCATTAGATCCATTGTTGCACAGCGAGTTGCGATTGGCGGTGATGTCGCTGCTCATCAGTGCCGAGTCGGCCGAGTTCCCTTATATCAAGGAACAGACAGGAGCCACGGCGGGCAACCTGAGCGTGCAGCTCGACAAGCTTGCCACGGCCGGTTATATCACGGTCGAGAAGACTTTCAAGGGCAAGCGCCCGTGCACCCTGTGCCGCATCACCCCCCAGGGTCTCAAAGCCTTTGAGGATTATGTCGAGACTCTGCGCGAGTACCTCAACCCCGGCCAGTGATTGAGTCCCTGTCACAGGCAGAACAATAAATGACAGTCCCACGGCATCGTGATGTGCCGTGGGACTGCCGTCGTTATAATTGCTTTATTATTTTTTCTTTCCTTTTTTCTTAGACAACATCTCGCGAGTGAACTTGGCCTCGGCCTGCTTGAGCAGGAACAACTGCCTCTTGCTCAGAATCTTGGAGAATTTCTCGAAGTACTTGGCCTCGATTTCACCTTCCTGGACGCGGGTGTTGGACAATGCCGAGGCTGCTGCTTCATAGTCCTTGTCGGTCGGGTTCTTCTTTTTCTCGACCTCGGCGGCCAGGGCCCGTGCGTTGCGGTTCACTTGATATATCTCGCGTTCCATCTGCTCATAGAGCGGCATGAACTGTTTCTGTTGCGTTTGGGTCAGGCCCACTTCCCTGATGATCATTTCATGCTTGGCCTGGTACATATCGGTCGAGAATTTGGACCGGTTGTTGCCCTGTGCCGTAATGGTGGCTGTAAAGGCCAGCAGGACAATCAATATGGAAACAAATCTCTTCATCGTTGCTTAGTTTTAATCGTTTGCGTCAGTGACTTCATCCTCATTACTCATAATGACCGAATCCTCGTAGCTGATGATGTCGTAGTCGCTGACTGATCCACTCATGATGAACTCGTCGACATTCTCCTTGTCGTCGGTGAGTTTCTCGGCTACGGCACCCACGCCGTTGTTGGTAGCGCCACTAAAGTGGCTGAAAACCGACATCATGCACCACACACCGGCAAACATGGCAGCCAGGTAAACCAACGGCCTGACGCGTTGCCACATCGTGGGCTTGACATCAACGGGCGTGATTTCAACTTCAGGCAGCATCTCGGTCATGCGCTTGTTGAAGTCTTCAAAGTAATTCTCCGGCACCTTGAAGCCCGGATTCTTACCGTATTTGGTCAATATGGTGGAGTCTTCTTGTTTCATAACGCTAGTTTGACTCGGTAATGTCAAAAAAGTTTAATCGTGAAAACAAAAAAATCATTCTGTTTCACCTAAAAATTGTTCGATTTTTTTCACTGCATGGTGATATGAGGCTTTCAGGGCCCCCTCGCTGGTGCCCAGAATCTCGCTCATCTCGTCATACTTCATCTCGTCATAGTAGCGCAGGTTGAATACCAGACGCTGTTTCTCGGGCAGTGAGGCGATGGCCTTCTGAAGGTTGAGTTGGGCTTGGTCGCCATCAAACCACTCGTCACTTTCCAGCTGGTTCACCAGGAAACTCTCGTCGTCGTCAATCGACAGTTGGTTCATCACCTTCTTCTTGTTGACAAAGGTGATGCTCTCGTTGATGGCGATTTTGTAAAGCCAGGTCGACAGTTTGGCGTCGCCGCGGAAGTTGTCGATATTGGTCCACGCCTTCAGGAAAGTGTTCTGCAGCACATCGTTGGCATCGTCATGATCGATGACCATGCGACGGATTTGCCAGTAAAGTTGTGAGCTGTAGTGCTCGATGACTTTACCAAAAGCCGCTTTGCTCAGATTGGGGTCGTGCAGCTGCGCAACCACCAGTGCCTCGTCATATTTTTCTCGTGCTGCCATGCAGGTTTTGCTTTGAGCGTGTAAAGATAGCAAAAAAAATGCCAACATCACCCCTAACCCACATTTTTTTATGCTTTTTTTAGCATTTCCCGCCTCAAAGTGTGATTGTAGTGAAGCAGTCCCCGCGGTCGCGACAGTGCGGCTGCGGGGACTGCTATGGGTTACGGAATCTGGGTGATTCGCGTTGGGGTGACGGGTCAATCGGTGATGTCGATCACTTGCTCGTTAAAGAGGCCTCCCGAGATGGTGAAGTCAAGATCGCTGCACTTGAACGAGCCGTTGATGACGCGGCAATGGGCGTCAAGGACGATGTTCAAGTCGGTGATGGTGTAGAATCCCCTCATCGATGACTCTACCTCACTGGCAGTGATGGTGTAGCCGGAGGCAGTGGGCGTCACATTCAGACCGTCGTACTGGAGTTCCTCGGCCTCGATGGCACCCGCGATGTTGGGAGCAAAGTTGCTGATCTTCATCACGCATTTCTCACCCCTGGCGTCAAGGGCAAACAGGTAGGCCGACTGCTTGTGGCTGTAGTGGTTGCCGTTGTCGGGGTTGGTGACCGTGGTGGTCGAGTAGGCATACAGCAGTTGTGAGGTGCTGACTACGAAATGGCCGTCTTTGCTGAATGTGTACCACAACATGCCTGTCGCCATGTCGAAGCGGCCAGTCATAGCATCGTCACCGTTGCCTGTGAAGTCGAACTGGTAGATCGAGCCGTTCAGGTTTATCATTTTCATCTCGGGTGTAGTGATGGAGTGCGACTGCCCGTTGATATCCCTGTAGTCACTGGTGAACTGAATGGTCATGTTGGTGAAGTTGACCTCGACCTTGGCTGAGCCCTGTGAGAAGATAACCTCGCCATCGTCGAACATGCGGTTGTTAATGGTTGATGTGAATGTCTGCTTGTTGACAGGGTCGTCATTGTCGTTGCAGGCGGTGAACAGGGTCACTGCCAGCAGCGAAAAGAAAAGGATGGATAATTTCTTCATTGTCGTTATGTTGAATTAAATGTTTGATTTTCAGATAAATAAACTTAAAGTACGAATTAAAATTAATAAGATGTATAGTCAGGGTAGGTCGTGCCGCTTGCTGTTACGGTGGCGCTGGCGCCAATCATGTAGTTGGCGTCGAGGTGGGCGCCGGCCAGGTCGATGGTGGCGTTGAATGTCTTGAACGGATACTTGTCGGTCTGGGATACAACGCTGCCGGTGCTGTCGACATAGGTGCGGTAGTAGGCGCTTGTCTTCAGGTTCTCGCCGTTGATGGTGTAGCCGTTGGGCGTCACGGTGATGGGCACATTGGTCGCGGTGATGCTGTTGAAGTACTTCACATCTTTGGCATGGACGATGCCCATGACCTTGATGATGGCGCTGTTGCTGGCCGGGGCGATGTCAAACTGGTACATGACATTCTCCATCGTGTTGGACTTGGTGGTGTCGTCATAGGTGATGGTGTTCTCAGTCTTCAGGAAGAATACCTCGGGGGTGGACGATATCACGCGGATGCCGTCGGTCGTGGTGTAACGGTAGCGCATCGAGCCCTCGTTGAAGTCTACATAACCGCTGAACGAGCTGTGGCTTGCCGAAGTCAACACATAGAATCCCAAGCGCTTGGGTGTGGCGGTGAGGTCATCAAGTTTGAGTTGCTTGTCGCCCTGTCCGTCGTTGTAGTTGAGTTCGAGCGACGCCTTGTGCTTGATGGTGTCGATCACAAGTTTGTTATGGGTCGAGGAGATGCCGATGACGGCATCGCTGCCCGTCTGGACCATGTGGTTGACCATTGCGGTGTTAACGGTGAACACGCCGTCGCCGCGCTGGGGCTCGTCATCGTCGCTGCACGAGATGGCGCCCATGAGCACGCCGGTCATCGCTATCAGTAAAAGGATCTTTTTCATGTCGATAAAAACAAATGTATTGGTGATACAGGCCGCAAATTTACACCTAAAAAACAAATGGCGCATAGGTTAGTGCGCCATTTGTAATGTTTTTTATATTAAATCTCGTTAAAAACCTGTTCTCACTTGAGTTTGCCGTTGTCGTCATAGTGTCCGCCGTGGCAATCGAAGGTGATGCTGTATTTCTTGTCCTTGGTGTCAACCTTGCAGTTCAGGTCGGTCACGAGGTAGGCATCGCCGGGCATGGGCACGGGTGTGTTGCCACGCAGCAAGTAAGGCATAATGGTGGTGCCGCTGTAGGTGTACACCTTGCCGCTCTTGTCAACGGTCACGGGAGCGTCGATGCGGATATTCATCGCGGGCGAGACGGCCTCACCGATGTGGAACACGATGTTATACAGATAGATGCTGCTCGAGTCCTTGTTCAAGTCAATGTCAAACATGAAGTGGGTGTCGGTCGGTTCAAGATAGACACTCTCCAATTTTTGGGTGGGAATGGCGGGATCTTCATCGTCGTCGCCGCATGCGGTGAACACCATGCCTAACATGGTGGCCATAAACAAGATGCTGAATAATTTCTTCATTGTTTTGTTGTGAAAAATTATGTAATATTCTATTTGTCAGGTAGTTTTGTGCTGATTAGCGAGTGCAAAGGTATAATGATTTGTTCGTAGTGACCAAATTTTTCATGGGCTTTTTTATTGAGGGAGGTATTTTCTGGAGCAAAATGCAGGGGCCGGGAATGGGTCAATCACAGGTTGAGGCGCAGGGTGGCGCCGAGCGAGCGGCCATGGCCGCGTTGCAGGAAGTGGTGCTGGATTGACACGAAGTAGAAGGTCTTGTATTGGGTGCCGGTCAGGTTGCGTCCCCACAACTGCAGGCTGTAATGCTTTTGTTGCCAAGTGATTGAGGCGCCCAGCAGGGCATACATCGGCTGGCGCAGCGTGTTGGCCTCGTCCCAGTAGATGTCGCCAGTAGCGCGCACATTGGCGGCCAGGGTGAGCCTGTTGGCATCACTACCGATTCTGAAAGCGTGGCTAGCCTCGGCAAACAGGGTGTGCATCGGGGCATAGGGCACCCGCTTGCCGCTGTGGTCCACCTTGCCGTCATTGTAGTCCTTGAAGGTCGCATGGGTGAAACCATAACTTAAATTCAGGCGGGTTAACTCGGTGGGGGAGACCGACATGGCAAACTCTGCTCCCCAGCTGTGTGTCTTGCCCGCGTTGGTCATCATGCGGCCCGTGGTGGTGCCGGGAGGGAAGACGGTGAGTTGGCGGTCGCGGCAGTCCATGAAGAAGACATCGAGGTCGCTCTGTACCCGTCCGTCCCAGCACTCGAAGTGCCCGCCCAACTCGTAGTTCCAGGCCTTCTCGGGTTTGTAGCCCACCATCTTGTCCACATCATACTGCAGGCCGATGCCCATCAGGCCCATCAGCCGCTGCTGCAGCACATCGCTGAACATCTGGGTATTGAAGCCGCCTGCCTTGCTGCCGCGCGATGCGGCGAGATAGACGGTGTGGTTCTTGCCCGGCCACGGGTGCCATGTGAGGCTCACATTGGGCAGGATGGTGAAGAAATCCTTGTCAAGCTTGCCGCTCTCGTCGATATCGATGTCCTCATGTGAGAAAATCGCGCCTGTCGCCAGCACATAGGTCGTGTAGCCCGTGTGGGTCACGCTGCGGTAGTTGAGCCGCGCGTGCTCGTAGTCGAGCCGCAGGCCTGCCTGCAGCGTCCATTGTCCCCACTGGTAACTGCTCTCGTGGTAAAGCGCCGCTCCCCAGCTGGGGCTGGTGAAATGGCTGCCCAGCACAAACGAGCGGGTGTCCCAGGCAATGGGGTACTCGGGGATGGCATCGTTGACATGGCGCTCGATGAACTGCTCGATGCCGTAGTTGTAGAATGTCACCGGGGCGTCCATGCGGTAGCGGCGGTAGAAACCGCTGGCACCGGCGAGCCAGTTGTAGCCCTCGACCTTGTCGATGCCGCGCACAATGAAATCCTGGGTCAAGGCGTGCTCGCGGCGCGCCTGGGTCAGCGTGAAGTAGTCATGCTCGGTGAAGTCCTGGTCCAGCGTCATGTTGTCATCGAGATACTGGTAACTGGTAATGCTCGACAAGACAATGTTGTCTAGTGTCTTGCGCAGGGTCAGACCGTCCATGACTGATGTGCGGCGGTAGAAACAAGTGTCGTTATAGGCAATCTCGCCCGTCTCGACCCACTCATAGGGGTAGCCGCCCTGGCGGCCGACCGAGAGTGAGGCCACATTGCTGATGTACAGGCCGTTGTCGTCTCGCCACTCGACCTTGGTCCGCGCACCCAGCTGCCGTTCCCAGTCGCAGCGGCGACCGTTGTGGAGGTTGGTGAACTCGCCCCGCGTGGAATTGTACTGTACCGATAACGAGAAGCCCAGATTGGGCTTCAGCAGGCGGTAGTGGCTGGCTCCCGCGCGCCAGGTGCCGTGACTGGCCCCCTCGACCACGGCGCGGGTGCCCTGGTAGTTGAGCGGCGACAGGGTGTAGATGTTCATCAGGCCGCCCAAGGTGTTGCGTCCGTACAGGGTGTTCTGCGGTCCGCGCAACATCTCCATGCGTGCAATGTCCTGCAGGTCAAAGTCATAGTTCTCCTTGGTCACCACCGGCACATTGTCAATGGTCAGCCCCACTGCGGGTTGGTCGATGCGCGTGCCGATGCCGCGCACATACACTGTCGATGTCATGCGGCTGCCGTAGTCGGGGATGAACAGGTTGGGCACCAGGTCGGCAGCGGTTTTGACCGATACCACCTGGTTGCGCTGCGCTTCCTCGTTGCCGATGGCTGTCAGTGCGGTCGCCTGGGTGCGCAGGTCGGCGCTCTGCTTGATGGCGGTCACGGTCACCTCGCTCAGCGACACCGTATCCCCCTTAGTGACAGGCACATCGCCGGTAGCGGCGGCATAGCCCGTCGCCCACAGCCACATCAGCCCTATGACGGTTATCCATTTTTTCACGGCTGCAAAGATAGTGATTTTAAAAATATTTTCGCAACATTCGCAACATTCGCAAAACTTGCATCGATAAAAAATCGTGGGCCCCGTTGTCAACATGTTGATAAAAAAATGATTATTATTTTGCCGTTTTTCTATGTTATATTAAGAAAAATAACGAAATTTGCACCCGTAATAAATGCCTACGACATGGCGTAGCGATGCGTTATGTCATTTAATGCATTGAATATTAACTAATTAAACAATTATTTTCATCAAGATGACCAAAATTAACTTCTTGAAGACCGCTTGTGTCTTGTGCTTGATGGCGCTGTTCAGCCTGTCTATCAATGCCCAGAATCGAACGATGATCGGTGATGTTGACGGCAGCACCGAAGTGGATATCAACGATGTTACCGTTCTTATCAACTATGTGCTGACTGGTGATGAAACCGGGGTCGACATGGCTGCAGCCGATATCGCTATTGACGGTGCTGTAGACATCAACGATGTGACAGCCCTCATCAACTACATCTTGACGGGCGAGATGCCCTATACCCTTCCCGAACCCATTGAGTTCACCGTCAGCGGCATAACCTTCCAGATGCAACTCGTCGAGGGTGGTACATTCACCATGGGTGGCCAAGAAGGTTATCCACATTTAAGGCCTTGGGAACTCCCTGCCCATGAAGTGACTCTCTCGGACTACTACATTGGTGTTACCGAGGTGACCCAGGAACTGTACAAGGCAGTGGTGGGCAGCAACCCGAGTTGGTTCACTTCGACAAATGGTTACACCAACAACCTGAAGCGTCCTGTTGAGAACATCACCTTTGCTAACGCTCAGAATTTCATTACCAAGTTGAATCAGAAGACCGGCAAGACCTTCCGTCTGATCACCGAGGCCGAGTGGGAGTATGCTGCTCGTGGCGGCAGACTCAGCAAGGGTTACATGTTCCCCGGTAGCGACAATGTTGACGAGGTCGCTTGGCACAGTGGCAATTCCCAAGACTTGACTTACCCTGTTGGCCAAAAACTGCCTAACGAGTTGGGCCTCTATGACATGGGTGGTAATGTCGAGGAATGGTGTTCCGACTGGTATGGCGAATACAGCGCACGCCCCGCAACCAACCCCACGGGACCGACGACCGGAACCACTCGTGTCGTTCGTGGTGCAAGTTGGGATCAGGCTTGGTATACTTGCCGCCCCTCTTCTCGTCATGATGGTGGCATCCCGACCTACGCCCATGCCCGCCGTGGTCTGCGCATTGCCATGACCCCGCAATAAGTCACAAGTCGAAAAGAAGTAAAATTTTAGTTAGAATCCAGGAGCCTGAGGGAACACCCCCGGCTCCTTTTTTTTCACCCACGGGCCACCTTCCCAAGACCATGGGTCGCTTGAAAATCACGAATCGTACGGATTTAACTGATTGGCATTTGCCCTCCAGCTGGCTGGGCAACTGATGCTCGCGTCTTTCTTGTCTTCTGATTTTTGGGGGATGTGGCGCCTTGGCGTTAGAGTGGGGGCGACTTGTTGACAAGCGCAAAAAATGGTGTCTTTTTGGTTTGGCTGTTAAATTAATATTGTGTATATTTGCAACGCATTTAGAGTTGTTGCTGTTGCTCGCGCTGGCACCGTCAGGTGTAAGGTGTTGTGCGATAGCGGATTTAATGCATTATTTTAACTAACCTACCAAAAATTAAACAAACAAAATAAGTAAACTTCTTTTATGGAATTAGCAATTTTCGGACTTCAGAGCACGGCTTTCCCAGTCACGGCGGCCTTGACCGGCGTGTTGCTTGTAGCCAGTGCCCTGATTATTGCGTGGCTTGTTGGCCCGCGCAGCTACACTAAGAAGAAAGGTGAGGCCTTTGAGTGCGGTATCCCCACCCGTGGCGATTCGATGGCCCAGTATCATGTGGGTTATTACCTGTTTGCCATCCTGTTCCTGATGTTTGATGTGGAGACGGTTTTCTTGTTCCCATGGGCAACCATCTGCAAGAGCATTGGCGGTAAGGCAATGTTTGCTGTAGTTAGGTCTGGCTTATGCCTGGAAGAAAGGAGCGTTGAGATGGAAGTGAAAATCAAGTCGATGAAGCATGAGGACTTCAAGGACAACGAGTATATCGATAGCCTGGTTGAGCAACTGCAGGCCAGCGGCACCAATATCGTGGTGGGCAAGCTGGACCAGTTGATGAACTGGGGCGTGAGCAACTCGCTCTGGCCATTGTGCTTCGGTACCAGTTGCTGTGCTATCGAGTTCATGTGCCTGGGCGCTGCCCGCTATGACATGGCGCGTTACGGCTTTGAGGTGGCTCGCAACAGCCCCCGCCAGGCCGACTACATCATGTGCCAGGGCACCATCAACTACCGTATGGCTCCCGCATTGAAGCGATTGTATGAGCAGATGGCCGAGCCCAAGTATGTCATTGCCTGTGGCTCCTGCACCGTCAGCGGCGGTCCGTTCAAGAACAGCTACTGTGTGGTCAAGGGCGTTGACGAGATTATCCCTGTTGATGTCTATCTGCCTGGATGTCCGCCCCGTCCCGAGGCATTCTTCTATGCCCTCATGCAGCTGCAGCGCAAGATTAAGGTGCAGAAGTACTTCGGCGGCGTGAACCGCAAGGAAAAACTCGAGGGTCTGACCTATGACGGCACCGCCCTGAAGGAAACCAAGTAAATTAACCCGACAAAAAACCATAAAGTTATGGCAGAAATACAAGATAAGATCACTCAATTGTGCCCTCAGGCCCAGGTTGACACCACCGGCGAATTCCTGCTGGTGACCGTGGCCGACGCGCAATGGCATGACCTGGCCAAGGCCCTCAAGACGCAGTTGCACTTTGACTGCCTCACCGCTGTGGTGGGTATGGAGTGGCCCGATGCCCGCGGTTGTGTTTATTACCTGACCAATACCGAAAGCCTGGATGTCATCCATGTCAAGGTCACCGCCCCCGATCGCGAGCAGCCCCGTCTGCACTCGGTAGTGGACTTGTGGCCCGTTGCCAATTTCCAGGAGCGCGAGGCGTATGACTTCTTTGGCATCGTGTTTATCGGCCATCCCGACATGCGCCGCATGTTCCTGCGCAATGACTGGGTGGGTTACCCGTTGCGCAAGGATTATGACCCTGCCACCAACCCCCTGCGCCTCGATGATGAGGAGAATGAGGATTACACCTGCCGCTGGGTCGAGGACGACAAGGGTCAGGTCAAGAAGGTAGAGGGCAAGGTGTTTGAGGACGACGAGTATGTCATCAATGTCGGCCCGCAGCACCCGTCGACCCACGGCGTGATGCGTTACCGCGTGAGTCTCGACGGTGAGATTGTCAAGAAGATTGATGTCGTCAGCGGATACATCCACCGCGGCATTGAGAAGATGTGTGAGGACCTGACCTATCCCCAGATGCTCCTCTATACCGAGCGAATGGACTACATGGCCGCTCACATCAACCGCCACTGCATGTGCTTGTGCGTCGAGAAAGCCCTCGGCATCGAGGTGCCTCGCCGTGCCGAGCTCATCCGTCTGATGATGGACGAGCTGATGCGTCTGTCCTCCCACCTGTTGAGCTATGGCTGCTTGACGATGGACCAGGGTGCCACGACAGCCTTCTTCTACGGCTTCCGTGACCGTGAGTTGATTTATGACATCTTTGACCGCACCTGCGGAGCCCGCATGTCGATGGCCTATAGCTGCATTGGCGGTGTGGTGGCCGATGTGCATGAGGACTTCATTAAGGATGTGCGCAACGCCTGTGATGTCATCGAGAAGAACCTCAAGGAGTACCATAAGCTGTTCACCGGCAATGTCATCGCCGTGAACCGCATGACTGGTGTGGGTGCCCTGAGCAAGGATGATGCCATCGCTTATGACATCACCGGCCCCTCGGGCCGCGCCTGCGGTTGGCATTGCGATGTGCGCAAGACCCAGCCCTACTCGCTGTACAACGAGTTCGACTTTGACGAGGTGCTCCGTGAGAACGGCGATTCGATGGACCGTTACATGGTGCGCATGCTCGAGATGGAGCAGTGCATCAAGATCCTGCGCCAGGCATGCGACAAGCTCGAAGCCGAGGGCGCGCAGGGCGAGTATTGCGCCCCCAAGGTGCCCAAGGTGATGAAACTGCCCGCTGGTCACTGGTACCAGCAGGTCGAGGCCAGCCGTGGAGCCTTCGGCGTGTATATCGAGAGCGACGGCAATACCAAGCCCGTGCGTGTACATTTCCAGTCACCGTGCTTCAACCTCATCGGTGTGGTTGACTTGACCTGCCGGGACAATATGATTGCCGACCTGATTACCATCACGGCATCGCTCGACTTCGTTATCCCCGACATCGACCGCTAATCAACGAGAGAAAATCCATTAGAACAAATATCAAATAGCATAACAATGGAGGAGAAATATAATTATAATGATATCATCGACTTTTCGGCGCTGACTTCATGGCTTCATAACTGGATGAACAGTTTGTGGCCCGGAATGGAATGGCTCACGACAGTCATCGAGTGTGTGCTGGTAGCAGTGGGTCTGCTTGCTGCATATTCGCTCATCGCCATGTTCTACATCTTCTACGAGCGCAAGGTGTGCGGTTGGATCCAGTGCCGTCTGGGCCCGATGCGTGTGGGCAAGTGGGGCTTGCTCCAGGTGTTTGCCGATGTGATCAAGATTCTGCAAAAGGAGTTGATCACCCTGTGGAATACCGACAAGTTCCTGTTCAAGCTCGCACCTTATCTGGTGCTGATTGCCTCGATGCTGACATTTGCCTGTCTGCCTTGGGGCAAGGGCTTGCAGATTATTGACATGAACATCGGCGTGTTCTTCATCGTGGCCGTGTCGTCAATCGGCGTGCTGGGTATCCTGCTCGCCGGCTGGTCGAGTAACAGCAAGTATACCCTCATCGGTGCTATGCGAAGCGGTGCCCAGATGATCAGCTACGAGTTGTCGTGTGGTATTTCAATCCTGACGATAGTATGCCTTGCCGGCACGATGTCCATCTCGGGCATTGTCGAGGCTCAGGCCGACTGCTGGTTCCTGTTCAAGGGCCACCTGCCCGCGATACTCGCGTTCATTATTTATATCATCGCTGCCAATGCCGAGAATAACCGTGGCCCGTTTGACCTTCCCGAGGCCGAGCACGAGTTGACCGCCGGTTACCACACCGAGTACTCGGGTATCCACTTCGGCTTCTTCTACCTTGCCGAGTATCTGAACCTGTTCATCGTCTCTGGCATTGCTACGCTGCTCTTCCTGGGTGGCTGGATGCCCTTGCAAGTGCCGGGTTGGGATGGCTTTAATCATATCATGGATTTCATCCCCAGCGTGGTATGGTTCCTGGGCAAGGCCTTCTTCATGACCTTCATCTTCATGTGGATCCGCTGGTCGTTCCCCCGTGTGCGCATCGACCAGATGCTTGCCCTGGAGTGGCGCTACCTCATGCCCATGGGCTTGGTAAACCTGGTGGTGATGGCCATCGTGGTGACTCAGAAATGGTACTTTGGTGCCTGATGTAAAGAATATCAGTAATAAATCATCATATAAAGTCTATAAGCAATTATGGCTGAGAATTATGGAAAAATAACCCAAGTTATTGGGCCTGTTGTCGATATCGCCTTTGAGGAAGAGGGTGCAACGCGTCCCCCCATCTATACCGCGCTCGCCGTTGAGCGCCCCGATGGCAGTGAACTCATTCTGGAGGTGGAGCAGCATGTGGGTGAGAACACCGTGCGCTGCGTCGCCATGGACAGCACCGACGGCCTCAAGCGCGGTACCCGCGTCTTGTCCAAGGGCCGTCCCATTTCGGTGCCCACGGGTGACCAGATCAAGGGCCGCCTGCTCAATGTGATCGGACAGAGCATCGACCACCTGCAGCCCTTGCGGGAGGGTGAACGCCGTGCTATCCATCAGCCCGCTCCCCCGTTCAGTGACCTGTCGATTTCACAGGAAATACTTTATACCGGTATCAAGGTCATCGACCTGATTGAGCCCTTCAGCAAGGGTGGTAAAATCGGTTTGTTCGGTGGTGCCGGTGTAGGCAAGACGGTGCTCATCATGGAGTTGATTCATAACATCGCCCATGGCCACAACGGATTCTCGGTGTTCACCGGCGTCGGTGAGCGCACCCGTGAGGGTAACGACCTGCTGCGCGAGATGATCGAGAGCGGCGTTATCAACTACGGCGAGAAGTTCAAGGAAGGCCTCGAGAAGGGCGAGTGGAACCTCAAGGATGTGGACATGGATGCCGTGGCCAGCAGCCAGGCAACCCTGGTGTTCGGCCAGATGAATGAGCCTCCCGGCGCTCGTCTGCGTGTGGCACTGTCGGGCCTGACCGTGGCCGAGCAGTTCCGCGACCAGGACGGTGGCGGTAAGGACATCCTGCTGTTCATGGACAACATCTTCCGCTTCACCCAGGCCGGTAGTGAGGTATCGGCACTGTTGGGCCGTATGCCGTCGGCCGTGGGTTACCAGCCAACGCTGGCCAGCGAGATGGGTAAGTTGCAGGAGCGCATCACCTCGACCAAGACGGGTTCGATTACCTCGGTACAGGCCGTGTATGTGCCGGCCGACGACTTGACCGACCCCGCTCCAGCAACCACTTTCAACTTCCTGGATGCAACCTGCGTGTTGAGCCGTAAGATTGCCGAGCTGGGTATCTACCCGGCCGTTGACCCGCTGGCTTCGACCTCGCGCATCATGGACCCGAACATCATCGGCGAGGAACACTACGATGTCGCCCAGCGCGTCATCCACCTGTTGCAGAAGTACAATGAGTTGCAGGACATCATCGCCATCCTCGGTGTCGAGGAGTTGAGCGACGAGGACAAACTGGTCGTTTCACGCGCGCGTCGTGCCCAGCGCTTCCTCTCGCAGCCCTTCTTTGTGGCCGAGCAGTTCACCGGTCTGCCCGGTGTGATGGTGCCGCTGGCCGAGACCATCCGCGGCTTCAAGATGATTCTCGACGGCGAGGTCGACGACCTGCCCGAGCAGGCCTTCTTGAGCGTCGGTACCATCGACGAGGCTATCGCCAAGGGCAAGAAGCTGCTTGAGCAGCAATAATGTCGCTTATTAATTATACATTATATTAATATATAACATGACACTCAAAATCATATCGGCCGACCAAATCGAGTTTGAAGGCACTATCGAGTCGGTGACGCTGCCTGGCGTCATGGGCTTGTTCCAGGTGCTGAATAACCACGCCGCCCTCATCGCCGCCCTCAAGGCGGGTCGCATGAGTTATGTGGTTGATGGCAACACCGTGGAGCGTGAAATCCACGGCGGTGTGGCCGATGTCAAGGATAATGTGGTGTCGGTGTGCTTGTATTAACAATAGACTATGAAGAAAGCAATCACAGCAATCATCGCGGTAGTCATCATCGCCCTCATGGCGCTAGGCTATGCCGACATGGCAAAGCATAGCCACGGCGGTGAAGGCGAGGCCGAGGTGGACCCCCAGGAGATCATTTTTGAGCACTTGGGCGATGCTTATGGCTGGGAAGTGCCGTTCAACCATAGCAAGCGCATCCCCTTGCCCGTCATCGTGTGGGGACAGGATGGACTGCACTGTTTCATGAGCAACCGCATCACCGACGGACAGACCTATGAGGGCTTCAAGATTGCCCAGGGCGGGGACTACAACAACAAGGTGGTCCAGGTCTTGGACGACGGCACCGAGGTGCGTCCCTGGGACTTCTCCATCACCAAGAATGTGGCCGGCATCCTGATTGCCGCCCTGCTGGTGATCGCGATTGTCTTTA
>ONYP01000127.1 GCA_900322135.1 uncultured Prevotellaceae bacterium | reverse complement strand
CCAGCACCTCGCCGATGAGCTTTGCATGTTCGACAATGTTCCCGAGAGCATCACCCGCTTTTTTGACTTCAAGGCTTTTGCCCGTGAGCTGTTCATGTCAGACTATGACATGGGCGATGGCGGTCACGTGTTCCGCACCTGCTGAGCCGCAGCGCACCCAGCGAGAGAAGCCGCCTTCGGGCGGCTTTTCTTGTGCCCTGTCGGAACCGGCCCCGGGGCTCCAAGGAGACCCAGGGCTGAATCGACACATAGTTAGTTCAAAATTTGAACGCAATTTGCTGATATAAAGATGATTATGTAATTTTGCGTGAAGATAAAAAGAGAACTTATGGACCGATTTCTGCTATACTTCAGATTTGAACCTTACCTCGCCCAATGGTACATCCATGAGATGGGCGGGACCTCGCCGGTGGAGCTACCGCGCGGCTCGGTGGAGTCTGACATCCTTCGTCTGTTCCTGACTAAGCGTCCCGATGACGTTCCAGTAGACACGGGCCAGGATGCAAACCTTGCCATAGTGATTCCTGCCTTCAAGGAGAAAGAGGCCATCACATACAATTACCTGGATGCTTCGGCCATCCATTGCCTGCACAGCTGCATCCGTTCCCGCTTTGATGTGCAACTGTGGCAGGATCTCCACAAGATTCATCCGAGGATGACACAGCTGAAGGATCTCGTGGAGGCATGGATGGTGAACCACGGCATCGAGTTCAACGACACGAACTGGTGTGCCGTGACCAAACGCTACCAGCGCAAACGTGATATATACAATAGAAGAGAAAAAGCAAAAAATGTCAAAAAAAAATGCCAGAATAACGATACCACCTTGTCCTCAATGTCGGAGAAGTCGTAATTGTCGTAAATGTCGGATTTGCCGTAAATGTTGGACAAGCCACACCGCAAGAAACATCATCAATCAACCATACCAAGCGAACACGATATGAAAACAACAAGCCAATCCCTCCCGGGCATCCTCTCGGTTGCCTATCTGCCCGTTGACAGGGTCCAGCGTCACTGCGACCTGAAATGCCTCTCGTCAATCCCCGTGCAGGTGTTCACCACACCGACGCAGGTGCAGCTCAAAGGCCCGGCAACCTGCGAGATGGTATCACGATACGACAATAACGGTCGTGTCGAGACCACCACGCTGCGCTTCCGCTCCCTGGATCCCATACCCACCACCCATCCGTTGGCGTTCATCGTCACCGATGTGAACCGCCAGAGTTACCTTGTCGGCCTCCATGAGCCGCCATACCCGATCGTGAGGTCCACTCAAACGACAGGAACGCCCAGCGGCGATCCTGCCGTGATCTCCTATGAAGTGACCTTCACTGCCCTAAAAGCCCTAATTCCATTGGGGTGAATGTATGGCTTAAATCAAGCCTTTTCCTGCAATTGAACCATGTGGTATAGATAGAAGAATCCTTCTGGACTGGATTTCTTGACTTTGTTAATGCGTGTGTCTGAGGGCTGGCTGACTAGCCAATTCCTCATGTCAATGGCAGGATCAAACAACACTTTTTGGTTGATTCCCTGTTTGACAAGTTCAACCAGGTAGGCAACCTTGGCGGCGTGGACCATCGCTTTCTCGTTGCTGAAGCGTTCCGAAAAGATAAAACCATTGACCTGTTTGGCGCCTTTGCTCAATACCTCATATTGGCAGCGTTCGTCATACGCTTTCCTGAAACAGATGGACAGCGCATTGATCTGTGCGTCTTCAAGCACGGCTTCGGGAGAGAAACCGTGTTCCCGATACCTGCTTTCAACTGCACAGAACCGTTCGAAGACCTCCCTGACAATGCTGATGTCATCTACCTGTTCATACAGGCAGCTCAAATCGTACAGCTGCTTGATGATCTCCATCCCGCGGTCATGGCCGCCCTTGCTGTACGGTATGCCGATGGTGTTGGGTGAAAATGCAGTCAACTTGTCGCCTGTGATACTGTTGATGTCTGGCATGGTAACAAGAACTGCCGCATCCTCATTCTCGATGAAACTGCTCGTTAAGGGTTTTTGGATGGTTTTGCTGTAGCCCACCTGTTCGTGCAGCACATCAAGCAGGATGAATTGTTCCCTTGCCCTCGATACGTTTGAAAGGAAATGCAATTTATAGTGGGTCTTATGAATCAACCCTTTGTTCTGTCGCTCTACCGCCTCCCAGCCGGTAAAGCCCTGTTGTGCGCAGACCTTGTCAAGTGTCGCCGGGATGTCAGCATTGGCATCAGGAACGATGATGTCAATGTCGATTGACATTCGACGGGGCTTTTCCAGCAGCAGCATGGTCGCCGTCCCGCCCTTGAAGCAAAAGTCAAGCCCGGAAACGGCAAGTCCTTCAAGAAGCATCAAAGCCCGGATCACTTTCTCGACAAGGATCTTGTCTGCATTATTGTGAAGGGCACTCACTTTGGTAATCCATTCCAATGATGTGCAGTTGTGGTTGATCATTATATTCTTTTCTTTGATTTAATGATTCGTCAGTAAATTCAGTTTATTGACGAATTATTGATTAATAATCGCTCGATTTCATCACGGTGGTTCTTCCTGCCGGCATAACGTAACAGCCTGTTCCTGTTCATGGCATAGATCGTATTTGCGTTAGAGAAGATGTGCTCGATTTCATATTCCTGGAAAATGAAGAACTCTTTATCCAATGCAATGTCCACCAGGAATTTCTCCAGTGTCGGTAAAGAGATGCCGTCTCTTTTCATTAAAGGCGCATCGGTCACAAGCCTTCTCACCAGGATGAAACCGTTATAGTCTGCAAGGCCGTCAAACATCCTTTTGGTGGTCAGCACCTTCTCGTGAATGTCTCGCAAACGCTGATATACTGCCTCTACGGCTTCACGGTCAACATCTACGATGGTGACATTGAAATTGATGAGGTGCTGCGCCAGGGTGTTGATGGGTGACAGATTCCATACACAATAATTGATGTAAGGAAAATCTTTTGTAATGCTGCTGGCTATTGCCCTCATGGAATCACTCGCTTCAAAGGCAAATGCGGATTTGCCGGTGCGCTCATAAACTCCGCGACCGACACGCTGAACGATCCCCCTGATGACCATCGATCTGATCCGTGAATATACCGTTGCTTTGGGTATGCCCGGCATCTCACGGAAGAAGTCCGCAGTGGTCAGCGTTGAGCACGAATTCATTATGTTAAAGTTCTGTCCAGTCATAAACATATGGTTTTAGACCGCAAAAATAGTAATAATTCGTCAATAAGCAAGAAAAATTGACGAATTATTTAATTTTTTTTCATGCCTGATACCCGATTTTGTCTTTTATCAGCGGTGTTCATCGCTATAATTTTGTAGCGAGAAAATGTAATCTATCCTATGAAAAACACACAATACCACCTTCACCTTAAGGGGCAAGTGGGCGGCTACGA
>ONYP01000071.1 GCA_900322135.1 uncultured Prevotellaceae bacterium | reverse complement strand
CAACGGATGCTGCTCAATGTCCTTGATGCCCCAGATGCCATCGACATGGCAATCCACCACATCCCTCAACTTGAAAATCGGCACAATCTGGTAAGTGCTTTTTAACGACCCGATGCTCAGGGCTGTAGGGTCCATGATGACGCGCACACTGGTGCTACCCGCGGCGCCCCCTGTCATGGCACGGCCTAGGCTCTGCGGATGCCATTCCGAGGCCGAGAGATAGACACTGTCGATGCCGAACAGGTCAGAACCTCCCGTGTCAAAGATAACGTCGGCCTGATGCTCATTGTTGATACAAGCAGGGAGATAGAGATGCCCACGGTACAGGAACGGGATGCTATCATTGCCCCACGCCACTGCAACCCATGACCAAAGTACGGCCAGGACGATAATAAGCAATCGCTGATTATTCTTTAAAAACATCATCTATGATAATCAATTATCTATCAATAATTTGCGTATGTTTAGCGTGAGTTCGATGATTAAATTTCATCGAACTCACGCTAATTAAATAACTAAGGATTGAGGTTGAATTACTCACCTTCTTGTTTTTGAGGTTTGCCCTGGAGCTTGAAGGAAATGGGGATGGTGTACCATACGGCCACGGGCTTGCCGTCCTGGCGGCCGGGGATGAAGTTGGGCATTGACTTGACCACGCGGAGTGCCTCGGCATCCAGTTCGGGATCTACCGAGCGGGCAATCTTGACATCCCCAATCCGTCCGTCCTTCTCAACCACAAACTGCAAAACCACACGGCCCTCGACATTGTTCCTGGCCGCATTAAGGGGATATTGGATGTTCTGTGCCAGAAATTTCATCATCTCGGCTTCGCCGCCGGGAAACTCCGGCATCTGCTCGACGGACTCATAGACATCCTGGGGTACCTCAGGCTCATTATAGGCCACTACAACGAGTTCATCGGCTGTTTCGGTTGTCGGGTTGGCAAAGGCCAACAGCGCCAATGCTATCACGGGCACCACAGCCAGCGCACGCAAAGTCTTCCATCGGCTGCTTTTGTTAATCGTCATCATACGGATTCGTTTTTTTAGAGATTGATAATTGAAGTTATTTGCCATCGAGAATAGCTGGTCCCCGACGGACTTTCTAATCAGCAGTAACTGGTACTGCTTAGCATCGACGCCTTGATTGACTACGGCCTCATCGGCCTCATACTCATGCACTTGCTTCAATTCACGGCCTATCAGCCATGCAGCAGGGTTCCACCACTGGAACACGGTCACCAGACCGATGAACAACACATCCCAGGAGTGACGCAGGCCGATGTGTGTCTGCTCGTGGATGAGAATCTCGCGCGGGTTGTCGCGATAGTCCTGCTCATTGATTACGATGTGCTTGAAATAACTGAACGGAGCGATGTCACCCGGAACCACATGCAGTGTGATACCGTTCGGCATCGACTTTTTGCTACCCTGCTTCAACAGTCGGTGCAGGCTCCAACGGCTATGCAGCATCCACAGCAGCGAAGCCGCTACCCCGATGAAATAGAGCACCCCTGCCACCGTCAGCCAGTTCAATGACCACCCGGCGGACTGGGCCTGGGCGGCTCCTGCGGGTGTAATCAGCAGTTCCTCGAGCATCACCATCGACCGGGCTGCGGTGGCATCCATCGTGACCTTGACCCATGGCAGCACCAGGGCGAGCACCACGATGGTCAGCAATGCCACCCGGTTGAACCGGTGGAAAGTCTCACGGCTGAGCATCAGTTTCCACAACAGGTAGAAAACGATAAGGCAGAGGCCTACTTTGATTTGATAAATCAACAACATGGCGATAGAGGGATTTTAATGTTGGTTGCTCTCTTCCACTTCACGAATGAGTTCCTTCAAGTCCTCAACGCTGACTTTCTCGCTCTTGACCAGAGCCGAGACAGCGCTCAGGTAGGACTTACCGAAGAACTTGTTGACCACATTGGCCAACGAGCCGCCGCGATACTCCTCGCGGCTGATGCGGGCAAAATACTGGAAGCATCGGGCAGTGATGGCCTTGTGGCCCAGGAAACCTTTCTCCTCCAATATCTTCATCAGTGTTGCCAGAGTATTGACATGGGGGCGCGGCTCGTCGTAATAGGACTGCAACTCACGCACCAGCATGGGGCCATGGTCCCACATGCGCTCCATGATTTCCTCTTCTTTCTGTGTTAACTGTTTCATTTTTCGAGTCCTTTTCAGGTTTGACGATGCAAATAAACTAAATGTTTTAGTTATATAACAAATTAATTTAGTTAATAAAACTAAAAATATTAGTTTTTCAACAAAAAACCATAGGTTTGGATTTGACTTGTCCCTGCTATGTGAGTTGGCACGGGTTTTGCAGGTAAATAAAGGAATGAATGATTTAGGTTAATAAAGAAAGTAATAAGACTATGTCACTTTTCAGGGTTCTATTATCGATTATCTTCCCGCCGCTGGCAGTGATAGACAAGGGTTGTGGTTCGGTACTCATCGTGACCATACTGACCATCGCGGGATGGATTCCAGGCGTGATCGGGGCACTGGTCATCCTGAACAAAAACGATTAGCCGCACGCACGGGCTGCGTATATAGCGGCATGGTCCCCCAGAAAAGCGCCACCGCCCCACTAAAGCACACCAAGCAACCCCCAATAAAAAGGACCCTGACGGCCTTCGGGCCATCAGGTCCTTTTTATTTATAAGGAGTAAGCAATCATGTAATTGTTAAAAAACGGTAACAGGGCAAAAAAAGCGATGTTTTTTTTGCCAGTTCGGCAAGTTGCCTTAACTTTGCATAAAAATTGAATATAATTACCTTTTCCGAGGGTTCAATTTTGCCACAAAACTGACAAGAAAGTTTAACATAAATAATTGATAACCAATGGAATTACCATTTGCTGAATCTTGGAAAATCAAGATGATCGAGCCCCTTCGCAAGAGCACCCGTGCCGAGCGCGAACAGTGGCTCAAGGAAGCTCACAACAATGTGTTTATGCTCAAGGCTGAGCAGGTTTACATCGACTGCCTGACCGACTCGGGTACCGGCGCGATGAGCGACCACCAGTGGGCCGAGATGATGCTGGGCGACGAGAGTTATGCCGGCGCTACCTCGTTCTACAAGTTCCAGAGCGTTGTACAACGCATCTTTGGCTTCAAGTATGTCATCCCCACCCACCAGGGCCGTGCGGCCGAGAATGTGCTGTTCTCCTATCTGGTAAAGGAAGGCAATGTCATCCCCGGCAACGCCCACTTTGACACCACCAAGGGCCACATCGAGGCCCGCAAGGCCAAGGCTATCGATGTCACCATCGACGAGGCCAAGGACACGCAGCTCGAAATCCCCTTCAAGGGCAATGTATCGTTGGAGAAGCTGGAGAAGGTGCTCGAGGAGAACAAGGGCAATGTTCCCTTCATGGTTCTGACTGTAACCAACAACACTGTTGGTGGCCAGCCCGTGTCGATGCAGAACATCAAGGACACCTGCGAACTGTGCCACAAGTATGGCGTGCCCGTGGTTATGGACAGCGCCCGCTTTGCCGAGAACTCCTATTTCATCAAGACCCGTGAGGAAGGCTACGCCGACAAGACCATCAAGGAGATTGCCCGCGAGATGTATTCCTATGTTGACGCCATGACCATGTCGGCCAAGAAGGACGGTGTTGTGAACATGGGCGGTTTCATCGCTACCAACAATGAGGAATGGTACGAGGGTGCCAAGCTGTTCTGCATCCCCTTCGAGGGATTCATCACCTACGGTGGTATGAACGGCCGTGACCTGAACGCCCTGGCAGTTGGTCTGGACGAGAACACCGAGTTTGAGATGCTCGAGACCCGCATCCACCAGGTTCAGTATCTTGCTAAGAAGCTTGACGAGTATGGCATTCCTTATCAGCGTCCCGTTGGCGGTCACGCCCTGTTCATCGACGCCGACAAGGTGCTGTGCAATGTACCCAAGGAGGAGTTCCCCGCTCAGACGCTGACCTGCGAACTCTATCTGGAGGCCGGCATCCGCGGTTGCGAGATCGGCTACATCCTTGCCGACCGTGACCCCGTGACCCGCGAGAACCGCTTCGGTGGCCTCGACCTGCTGCGCCTGTGCATCGCCCGCCGCGTGTACACCGACAACCACATGAATGTCATCGCAGCCGCTCTGAAGAATGTCTATGACCGTCGCAACGAGATTACGCGCGGTGTCGCCATCGAGTGGGAAGCCCCGCTGATGCGCCACTTCACCGTGAAGCTGAAACGACTGGGATAAGCAAAAACCTAAATACCATTAATTAAACCAATAGTGGCGGCGGATGATTATCCGCTGCCACTTGTTTTGTTGTGCCCAGGGACAATTGATGGCCACGGTATCCAGAAGTAGAACAAAACATTAGGGTGCACGGGAAAAAGCTCCGTTAGGAGCGTCCAGGGCATAGGCAGGGGTGCAACGAGGCGAAGCCGAGTGCAAGCCCTGCAATAAAACACAGGGGCTCGCCTGTTGGCAGCCCCTGTAAAATAATGGTTACAACGAGCTTATTTTATTTGTCAGTTTCGTTGCGCAAGTTGTTGTTATTGCTCTTGATGGTCATGCCAGGCCAAGCGACTCTGTAGCTCATGCCGTCATTATCCATGAAGATACGCATGGTACCAATATCAACCATTTGATTGTAGGGATCGTACTTATCTTGCATGTAGAAGCCATAGTACAGGTTAGCAATGCCGTCATCGGTTATAGTTCCTGAGATAGCCTTAAGCTGCTTATAGGTAGTGCCATCTTCATAGTAACCCAAGATATTGAAGAATACAGTGAAATTATTGCCTGATCCAGTTATATAAGAAGATACTGAATACTCACGAGTAGTAAGCTGAATACTCTCATAATCAACAGTATTGTTAACCATATCCTGGTTATAGAACCTGAGGTAGCGATCGGGATAGCTATCGCCAGGATAATCCCATGAAAGGTTAGAATAATAGAGGATATTCGGGCTATTCAGATAGCAACCCTCGATGTTGGGAGGCGTGTCACCATCATAGATGGGCATGAAGGGATCAAAGGGGTTGTCAGGCATTACCTGCTCCTGGGCATCAACAAAGGTGATGCTGTCCACATCCACAACGGGATAGGTGTAAAGAGCCTCACCCTGCTCGATGGTCACTGCATCGGCGGTGTGGCTGATGGCGGTCACCTCCTTGAGGAGGTACTTGTGGACGGTGGTACCCTGGTTAACGATCACATAATCCTGTGCGAAGCCCATGGCGCAAGCCATTGCGAGGGCCAGAGTCAAAATACACTTTTTCATTTCTTCACGATTTTATAGGTTTTACCATTCACATTAACCACATACACGCCCTGGCTCAAGTTTGAGATGGGGAATGCGTACTCGCCAGCGCTGCTGACGGTTTTGTTGAGCACCATAACACCGTTAGCACCATAGACAGCGATGTTGCTGCCAGCCTCGAGGGCGGGGAAGATGATGGCATCGCCGTTGAACTGCATGGCATTGTTATCGGCCTGGATGCTGTTCAGGCTTGTGGGAACAGATTCATAGGTCAATTTCCACATGTTGGGCAGACCATAGTAGTAAACATCGGCGTGTGAGGTGGTAATGATCATCTCGGTCTCGGTGAAGGTTACCTTAGGAGAGTAGGAGAGCTCATAGTAGCCGACAACATCACCGTCCTTCTCCCACACAACCAACTTGTAATTGCTTTGTGCATTTGCGCACAGCACAAACATCATGCCAAGCAGCAAAAGCAGGACTTTAGGTAAACGAAAGTTTTTCATAAAGGTAATGAATTAATTAAACTTTTTTTCTGGCTCCAGTCCCTTGGGCCAAAAGGGGTTAATACAAAACAGAAACGGGGACTGCCCATGCCTCATAAACAAGAATAAAGCACAGCATTCCTATGACAAAAGAGTGAATGATCTAAGGTAATATAAATACATGCGTCCTCTATTTATGTTGCAAAAATAGTTAATATTTACAAAAAAAACAAATAAAACGGGTAAAAAACAGGTAAAAAAATGAAATATTTCTATTATGGAGGCGAGAACACGGGATTATAAGGTGCCCTGCTCGATGCGCACACAGATGCGTTCAATCATGGCGTCCTGCTTGTCCTTGTTGGGATGGTAGCCTGTCTTGAGACTAGCTCCGAAGAATTTGCTGAAGGTCTGCCAGAAGCCAGCCCTGAATGTACCCAGGAAGGCCTTCAGGATACTGTAACTGCTCTGGTTGGTCTCACGGTTAATGAGCTTAATGAGCAGTTTGCCCTGGTTCTTGGTCAATTTCTTCATCTGGGGCTTGTACTGGTTGAAGAGTTCCTTCTCAAACTGCTTGAGGTAGGCCTGTTTCTGCTTCTCGGTCTCGTAGGTATCCAGGTATTCGTAGGTCTCGAGCAGCGTGCTGCCGATGAGTTTAGCGTAGGGCAAAGTCTTCTTTACATCCCTCACCGTCTTCCAGTACAGTTTCTCGTCATCCTTGTTGCGGAAACGCTCGGCCGGATAAATGATGACCGGGTTGAAGACCAGCATCATCAGGGTGTCGCCAGTCTCAGATTCCACAAAGTGGTAATAACCGGCGTAGGTATTCTTCATGACCGAGGGCAGCTCAACCTCATCGACGGTGTTTTGCACAGCGCCGGCAGCGAGTGCGTTGGCACCCGTTAATGCCGTCATTGCCACGGCAATAGCCAATATGAGGAAAAATCGTTTCATTTCTTGGCGGCAAAAGTAGAACAAAGAAATGAATCTCTGCAAAATTTGTATGTTAAATTGTCTTTAGACCTTAGTTTCCAGTACCTTGGTATGAAGTCAGAAAGTATGGAGAATACCTGCGTAGGAGACTGTGAGACCCAGGCAGCACCCCTTGACCGAGGGGTTGAAATCGCTGAACTTGGCATGGGTGACAAAGGGCGAGATGCGCACCGATGAGACATAACGGCCAGGGCGGTCGATGCCGAAGGGGTAATCCACCACTCTGGCATGCAGCTTGATGTCGAAGTCCACGCTAGCCACCCAACTGAAATTATTCTTGCGAACGCCTGTCACATTGTCGATGACAGGGCGCTCGATGTCTTCCTCGTCCTTCTCATACTTGATGTGGTTAATGTCCCACGACAGTCGACTGAAAGCCACACCCACAGCAGGCGTGATCTTGAGGCTGCCCTGGCGCCACAAGGTGTAGCCCAGCTGCACGCCCCCGCCCACCAGAGTGGGGTTGGCCGTGGCATTGAGCTGCAGGTTGCGTCCCTGGCTATCGATGACATTATATGGATTCTCGTTCTTGAACGAGGGTTGACCGTAGGCAACATCGGCCTTGAGCCGCCATCGACGGCACTCGGCATTGAGTCCAGCAGTGAATAAGGCGCATCCCTTGAGGTCGTCGCCAAGTGAACCAGTAGGCAGCATGCCGCCCACACCCACCTGGAACCCGAAACCCCAGGCCTGATATGGCTGTTCGCGCTCTTGGGCGTGCAGG
Source organism: uncultured Prevotellaceae bacterium (assembly GCA_900322135.1). GTDB lineage: Bacteria > Bacteroidota > Bacteroidia > Bacteroidales > Muribaculaceae > Sodaliphilus. The sequence goes on along the minus strand of ONYP01000071.1, from coordinate 4,429 downwards.
GCGACAGGAGTCAACATCAGTATTGCAATAATAGCCAAAATGGTCCGTTTCATCGTCTTTTTTCTTGGTTTTCTATAATAACGGACAGCAGCCGTTGAAATTGCATACCTTAGGTTTTTCACTGCACCCACCCGTTAGTAAAAAGATTTACCACCACAGGTTGCGATAATACTTGTGGTATAGCGAGAGACCCTCGCTGATGGGCTTGAGCGAAGCCTTGGCGGCACGCTTGAGGTCGGCCAGGTCTTCCTCGTTGTTCCATACTGCCTTGATATAGGCTTTGTACTCGGGGGTGTCCTCCTCGTTCTGCATGGCGATGCGCTCAAAGGCGTAGATCATCTTGTCCAGAATCTCGTTCCACTCACCCTTGGTCATGTTCAAGCGTGGTGTGCGCTCGCAGTGTTTCTTGAAGACCATCAGGCGGGGTAAAATAAAACGGGCGATGGTCACATCCAGATCATAAAGTTCCTCGACATCAATCGTCTTGGCAATGGCTTTGGGATTGTATTTCTTTTCTGTCATCGTGTTGAGAGGTTTTGATATTTTTATTGTTTTCAGGGAGCAATAATACACATAATTTTTGACATAGCAAAGAATTATCACCAAAAACTGTAAAATCACTCCATTTTAAACCCCTATGATACAAATCTGTAGCATAAAGTCAAAACTATTCACGATTAACGGCCTGTGATTGGCCAAAAAATGCTATCTTTGCCCTCACTATGACGATACAAGAGGCCCAAGAGCGTGTTGACGCGTGGATCAGGCAGTATGGCGTGCGCTACTTCAGTGAACTGACCAACATGGCGGTACTCACCGAGGAAGTGGGCGAGGTGGCTCGTGTCATCGCCCGCCGCTACGGCGACCAGTCGAGCAAGCCGGGCGACGACCTGGACCTGGCCGACGAGTTGGCCGATGTGCTGTGGGTCGTCATGTGCCTGGCCAACCAGACGGGCATCGACCTCGACGCCGCCCTGGAGCGCAACTTCGCCAAGAAGACCGCACGCGACAGCCACCGTCACCTGGATAACGAGAAACTATGTGCCAGCCGAAAGCCATAAAACATGTTTTAATGGCTGAGGCGCCGCCAGAGTTATGGAAACTTAAACATTAACCAATAAAATATCAACTATTATGAGCAACCACGAACACGAACAATGCGGATGCGGCTGTGAGCATCACGACCATGACCACAAGCCGATGGACAAGTACATGACCGCCATCAGCCAGTCGGGCGTCACCACCGACGATGCTGCCGTGACTGCCGCCGTGCAGGAAATCATTGACAAGCACGCTGCCGAGAACAACACCCCCGAGGTACAGCAGTTCCTGCTCAACTGTGTAGACCTGACCACCCTGGCCACCGAGGACAGCGAGAGCAGTGTAGCCAAGTTTGTTCAGAAGGTCAACGACTTTGACAGCAACTATCCCCAGTACAAGAATGTGGCCGCCATCTGCGTCTACAGCAACTTTGCCGCCGTGGTGCGCGGCACGCTCGAGGTGAGCGGCGTCGATGTTGCCGTGTGCAGCGCCTGCTTCCCCTCCAGCCAGGCCCACATCGAGACCAAGATTGCCGAGACCGGCCTGGCCATCGCCGATGGTGCCGACGAAGTGGACATTGTGTTGAATGTGGGCTACTTCAGGGATGAGGCCTATGAGGAATTGTGCGATGAAATCGCCGAAATCAAGCATGTCGTGGGCGACCGTCCCCTCAAGGTCATCCTCGAGACGGGTTACCTGAAGACCGCCGATGCCATCCGCCGCGCCAGCATCCTGTCGATGTACTCGGGCTGCGACTTCATCAAGACCTCGACGGGCAAGATCTATCCCGGCGCATCGCTCGAGGCTGCCTATGTGATGTGCCAGTGCATCAAGGAGTACTACGAGAAGCATGGCCGCATGGTGGGCTTCAAGGCATCGGGCGGCATCCGCTCGACCGAGGACGCCGTCAAGTACTACACCATCGTCAAGGAAGTCCTGGGCGAGAAGTGGCTGAACAACCAGTACTTCCGCATCGGTGCGTCGAGCCTCGCCAATGCCCTGTTCCAGTCCTTCACCGGCACCGAGGAGAAACCGTTCTAAAACACTCTCTGCCAGCATCTCAGATTAGAAGACAAGAAAGACAACAAGGACAATAAACATTGATTTGTCTTTCTTGTCTTTTTTGTCTTTAATTAGCAGGCGTGAATCGGGAAATCCTGAAGATAGCGTTGCCGGCGATAATTGCCAACATCACCGTCCCCCTGCTGGGGCTGGTGGACACCGCCATTGCCGGACACTTGGGTGACAAGGTGTTCATCGGTGCCGTGGCGGTGGGCGCGATGATGTTCAACCTGGTGTACTGGAACTTCGGGTTCCTGCGCATGAGCACATCGGGCATGACGGCGCAGACCTGCGGCAGCGGCGACTTCAAGGCGAGCGCCAAACTGCTGGGCGAGTCCACGGCGCTGGCGGTGCTCGTGTCGGCCGTCATCATCGTGCTGCAATGGCCCATCCGCCTGCTGCTGTTGTGGATTATCGGCCCGTCGCCCGAGGTCACCTCCCTTGCCATCACCTATTTCACCATCTGCATCTGGGGCGTTCCGCCCGTGCTGGTGATGATGGCGTTCAAGGGATGGCTGCTGGGCATGCAGGACTCCCAGAGCGCGATGTGGATCTCGATCATGACCAATGTGTTCAACATCGTGGCGAGCCTCATCTGCGTCTATCTCTTCAAGATGGGCTTTGTGGGCATCGCCGTGGGCACGCTGGCGGGCGAATGGCTCGGCTTGCTGTATGCCTCGCTGACTGTGCAGCACAAGTTCCCGCTCCTCGACGGACTGATTGACTGGCGCCGCGTGTGGCGTTTCAAGGGGGCGGGGCGCTACTTCAGGGTGAGCCGCGACATCTTCGTGCGCAGTTTCCTGCTGATGACGGTGAGCCTGGCATTTGTGTCCATCGGAGCCCGCAGCGGTGACCTCATCCTGGCTGTCAATGCCTTGATACTGCAACTGTTCACCCTCTACAGCCACTTCATGGACGGCATCGCTTTTGCCGGCGAGGCTGTCGTGGGCAAGTACTACGGTATGGGCGACATGGGGCGCATGCGCCGCTGTGTGAGGCTGCTGTTCGGCTGGGGTCTGGCGGTTGCTGCCGTGTTTACCTTAATTTACTCGTTCCCGCGCGTCGCCTTCGGTCTGCTGACCGACCAGCAGAGCGTCATCACGGCGGCGATGGACTACCGCGTGTGGTGCGCACTGATTCCCGCGGCGGGCATGGCAGCCTTTGTGTGGGACGGCGTGTTCATCAGCCTGACGCGCTCGATGGGTATGCTCATCTCGGCCTTCATCGCCTGGACCCTGTTCTTTGTCATCTACTGGCTCACGCCTGTGGAATGGGGCAATAACCGCCTGTGGATTGCCTACCTGAGTTTCCTGGCCCTGCGCGGCATCATCCAGACCGTGCTCTACCGCGGCTACCTTGCCAGCGGTGTGCTTGAAAAACCCGTTCCCGAGCCATGACGCTTTGCTGCCGTCTCCATCTCATCGGTTTTGTGGCCGTGCTGCTGGTTGCGGGGTGCAGCAGCAGTGCCGACACCACGCCGCTCGATGTGCCCGTCCACCTGCTGTGCAACGGTGACCTGGCACTGCGTTGTGGCACGAGCCTCGAGAGCCATGTCGTTGTCGGTGTCAACGGCGAGAACGGACCCTATTCCCACATCGGCATTGTCGTCCAGATCGACGGACAATGGTGCGTCGCCCATGCCGTTCCCGGCGAGAACGAGCGTGGTGAGCCCGAATATGTCAAACTGGACCCGATACAGGTCTATTACGGCCGTGACCGCGCCAAACTGGGTTGCATCATGCGGGTGACCGACGACAGCACAGCCTGCCGCCAGGCTACCGACTATGCCCGGTGGGCCGTGAGCGCCAAGAAAGTGTTTGACAACAACTACGACTGGGAAGACTCCACCCAACTCTACTGCACCGAGATGGTGCAGCGCGCCTACCAGCATGCAGGCATCGACCTCGCCGAGGACCGTCACACCCAGGTGGTAGCCTCCTTGATGCCAGGCACCTATGTCTTCCCATGTGACATCGCTGCCAATGCCTCGTTGCGGCAGGTAGCTGCGTTTTGAGGAGCATTTATTTGGAATATCATCGGCTAATCGCTACCTTTGCGACAAAATCGACAATTTATTAACTCTTTAACATTTACACATTATGAAAAAATTATTCGGAATCCTGTTTTTTGTGTCAGCAATGGCTCTGTTCATGACCTCGTGCACCAAGTCATCACCCGGTGATGCCTTCAAGGGCTACATGGAACTGATGAAGAAAGGCGACGCCAAGGGATTTGCCCAGGGCTTTGCCGTTGACGAGACCAAATCTCCTGAAGAGCAACAGCAGCAAGCCCAACTGATTGAGGGCCTCATTGGCGACAAGACCAA
>ONYP01000070.1 GCA_900322135.1 uncultured Prevotellaceae bacterium | reverse complement strand
TTAAAAGCAGAATTTCGGCTGAAATTTTTGAAATGCCTGTAAAGCCAGTATTCATCGGCTCTACAGGCATGTCTTATCCTGCAAAATGACCCATAGGTCCAAAATTTGCATCTTATAGGTTGTGTTTCGATAACGCCTAATGGCTGGAGACGCAAGATTTTGCGTCTCTACAAGCCATCAGAAGGCTAAACTATTGAGAACTAGAGTACAATTTCATCGAACTCATGTTAAAAATGGGTTGGAGAAAAATGGCTCCAACCCATTTTTAACATGAGTTATCTATTAAATTGTTTGAATTCTAGTTGAATTTATGAATCTGTATTTCAAGAGGTTAGGGCACATGATGCTTGAACTTTTATAAATCATATCCCAAAAGCCTCATTCTCTCGAAGATAGAATCCACTGTGCCAAAAGTATAGATGGATTGCTCATCATCTTCATCATAGATATAGTCCAACGTCTCATCCCAGGAACCTTCAGTTTCACCCATCACCTTAACGACGGCAATGCCATTGAACTGGCTTGGCGTCGCAAACGTCAGGGTGTACTCTTTCATTTCCATCAAGTCCATGAAAGTCTGGACGGTCTCAGGATCGGTGAGATAAATGATGCCAGAAGAAGTGGTACTGATCGGATAATTCAGTGACATCTCATCTATGTTGACAATCATACTCGAAGTCTCATCCAGCGAGAGGCCAGGAGCTACAATGATGATGCCGTCATAAACAATTCCGATTTCAATGAATTGTGCTGCCCCTTTTGCCTCAACGCGTGTTGCCAGCATGGGCAGAGTCACAGACATGCCTGTGTTCTCGATGGGCAACGAATATGAGGTTCTTGTCCATTGGGCACTCGCAATGAGAGGCATGATTGCGCCCATCACGCAAAGCAATACTTTGACAAAAAAGAGTTCATTTCTCATTGTAATATAAAGTTTACAGAACAGTTTAATGGCGGTAACTTGAGTATCGGAAATCAGTAACGGTCATGCCACCGATTTCTTTAGCTATCTTGTTGGCAGCATTATAGGTCTTGAACTTGCTACTGGTATTAAAGAGTGTGCAAATGCCAACGATACAAAACAGCAGCCATGTCCAATTGTAATGAGTCACCTCAATATTTCCCCACAGCCAATTGTTCTCCATAGCCTTTGATGTGAAGTCATTGATGAAGCAATAACCGGCACAAAATACTGTGACAAAAGCCGATATAATGCCCCAAATAAGAGCTGACTGCGCCTGTGACTTGTATTGTGTATGCAACTGAGTCATCTGACGAATCAAGACTTCGTCGGGCACTCGATCAACGCCATCATCTTTCCAAATATAGCCGCAATTCCTGCATTGGAATTCTTTTTTGATACTAACATTGTCTGATACGCCTCCAGTTTCGGACATCACATCGACGGCTGTCTCACCAAAAAGAAAACCTAGAGCGAAATCAGCTGCATAAGTAGCACCTTTCTTGAGTTTATGGGCGGTCGAAGTTCCAACATTGGTTGAGCCACATTTGGGACAAACAGTTTGTGTCATAATTCATTCAATTAATACGTTCTACATCAAGGTAAGTCATATTGAGGGCGCCGGCGCGACGGATGTCTATGCCATACATGCGCATGAAGGCATCAGCGACAGGTTGGCCGCCGTTAGTTAACACAGGATTGCTCATCGATTGGGTAACTACCTCTACGGACATGCCTGGCTCTATACGTATGCCGTTGGCATTTTTCATCTGCTTGGTTGTAACGATAAATCTTGCCATAGTCTGATAATAATTATATAAGGTTATAAAAGTATCTGTTTGCAAATTTAGGCGATTATTATGGTAAATAATAACATTGTATTGGTTCAAGTTGGTTCACGAAATGGCAAATTGATAGTATCAACTAAATAAAGTTGTAAATTTGCGGCCAATGAATATCACCGAGCACGAAATAAAAGAATTGATAAGGATGGTGGAGACTAAACTAGGCCGGCCACTTGCTGCACCTGTTGATTTTAGCCTCCTGTCGCTCGAAATCGAAAAGACGCTTAACGAGACCATCAGCATTTCAACCATCAAGCGACTGGTGGGCTATGTCAATGATGAGCACAAGCCAAGCGTCACCACATTGAACCTGTTGGCCCGTTATGTGGGGTATTCCAACTGGATGGCATTGCAGATGCAGATCGACGACACGACATCCGGCTCGCTGAACGAGGATGTTATCCAGTCTAGCGACCTGGCCGAAGGCGATGAGGTGGAATTTGAATGGCTGCCAAACAGATATTGCCATGTGAAGTATTTAGGAAAACACCGCTTTGAAGTCGTTGAGGTCACTGGCAGCAAGCACTTGCACCCGGGCGACACTTTCGAGACATTGGTGATGTGTGTCGGCCAGCCGGTGATGGCTACAAACCACATCCATGGCGAAGAACAACGGCCCGTCTACATCATCGGTCGCCGTCACGGCCTGTCGGTCCTAAGGAAAATCAGTAAGTAATAAACATTTCCTGATTTGAGGGAAATCATCGCTGGCGCTCTCAAGCACCAGTGACGGCTTTTCCATGTCTGTCATAGTATAAGGGGTTGCTTTCAGCAACATCCGCTTGTGTTTCATTAGGCGGTGTGTCATAATTCAACTGCAAAATTCCCACGCGATGACACGGTTATATTACTGGTTGCAATCATGACACACTGCCCTACTCTACTCAGATGCCACCCTTCGGGCATCTTGATGCCCTATTCAAGGGGTTCTTCCGTTATTGCTGGCGGTCGACGGTTTCAAATTCAAAGATGAGGGTTTCGTTGGGGCCGATATCGCCGGTGCCCATGAGGCCATAGGCCAAATTGCCGGGGATGACAACGATTGCCTTGCCGCCGGGTTTCATGAGTTGCAGCATTTCGGAAAAGCCATCAATGACCTCATTGGTACCTAAGGGTATGGGGTCGCCCTCGCTCGAATCGAACTCGGTGCCGTCGAGGTGCTTGCCCACATAGATGGTATTTACCACATCATCTTCGGTAAATTTCTTGCCCTTGCCCTGCTTGAGCATCCTATAGGCCAGTCCGCTCTTGGTGAACTTGAAACTCTTGTCCTTGCGTAATTGTTCCATATAGGCCTCACCCGCTTTCTTGTTGGCGATAGCCTCGGGCGATAATTCGGTCGCCCTTATCACCAACGGGTCAATTTGTTGATATAACTCCGTGTACTCTTCTTCGCTGATGTCTTTGACACTCAATCCACTGATCAGGTGCTCCATAAGGAGGTCTTTGTTGAGCGGCATGTGTATTCCATCTGTGAATCGATCTAATAATTGAACGAAATGGATTCCTAACTCTGTACCGGTCATGGAGGATTCATCGCTCTCTTGTTCGGTGGCGTATTCAATGCCCTTTAAGACCTGCTCGAGGTCTGTGTCTGCAAGGTATAATCGCAGGTGGGAGCCATTGTAAGTGCCAACTGCGCTGCTTAACGAGTCGGTTAACGCATCGTTTTGGCTCTCGCTGTTGGAATTGATTTGCTCAAAGAGATCATCGATTCTTTCTACCAAGGCCCCTGTCGCAGATTCGTCAAGAGGGTTCTCGGTCAACAATTCAGCCTTCAGATGTTCTAAGAGCAGTTGTTTGTTGATATTGATGCCATTGTCTGTCTTGACAGCGTGAAGCATCTTGGCAATCGTTACTCCGAACTCCATTCCGGTGATGAAATCTTTGCCCTCTTGGCAATAGACTATCTGGTTGATGGTTTTGGTGACTTGCGCGATGTCGATGTCAACATCTGAATCGAGCAAACTCATGCCTGCTTCAATTCCCATGAGGTCTCCGAGCGTGATACTCAGCGAGTCGACAGCCCTGGCAGCATATTGGCTCTCATCGTTGGTGATTTGTTCGGTGGCGTGGCCAAGGGCAGTGAATGCCACAAGGCACATCACAACAGGGTAAAGGATTCTTCTCATCATCGTATTATGTTCTTTTTGAATGGGATTATTGATGCGACAAAGATACGAAGCGCCCAATGTACAACAACGAGCGAATTTGTTAAACATCGTTAATGGCTATGTGCGCTATGATGGAATGCCGTTTACTCGATCATCTCCAACAGTTGGGTGGCTATGCCGGGGCAGGCCGCCATGATGCAGATGCCGTGGTCTTCACGATAGCGCTTGACGATGGCACCGGCCTCCTGGGCGATGAGTTCTCCGGCACAGGCGTCCCACTCCTTGAGGTTGAGTTCCCAGTAGCCGTCGAGCCATCCGGCGGCGACATAGCACAGGTCCATGGCCGCCGAGCCCAGACGCCTGAGTCCGCGTATTCGGGGCATGGTGCGTGCCACGCGGTCGAGGTTGTTGTCGGGGTTGGTAGCTTTGTCATAGGGGAAACCCGTGGAGATGACGGCGCGCTGCAACTCGGTTGTCCCCTTGGCCTGCAGGCGGCCGTAGGGGCCATAGGCGCCCTTGCCCTTCACGGCCCAGAACTCCTCGTCGAGCGTCGGGGCATAGACATAGCCCATCCGGGTCTCGCCGTCGACCTTGAGGCCGATGGAGATGCAGTAGGTGGCGATGCCGGCGCTGTAGTTCACGGTGCCGTCGAGGGGGTCGATGACCCACTGGCAGCGTGCCTGGCGATGGTCGTCGCCGCTCTCCTCGCTCAGGATGGCATGGTCGGGGAAGGTGCTGTGGATGAGGTCCAGGATGATGCGCTCGCTGCCCTTGTCGGCCTCGGTGACAATGTCATAGGCGCTGCCGCCCTTGTCCTCGATGCTGAGGTCGCGTTGTCTGAAGTGCTGTTTCAGCACCTCGCCTCCGTCATGGGCCATGCGGGTTGCCGCTTCGAGCCACTGGCGCTCCTGTGTAAAGGGGGCGACTGACTCGCCCCCCTTGTCGGTTACTGTGCCCCGGCTGCTTTGTCGCCGTCGGGCTCGATGGGAATCTGTCGTTTGAACACTTCCTTGAAGGTGATGAGCGTCTCGCTGCGTCCCAGACCCATCTTCAGGAAACGGTCGTGGATGACCTGCAGCAGGTGGTCGTTGTTCTTGGCATACAGTTTGACAAACATGTCATACTTGCCGGTGGTGAAATAGCACTCTACGACCTCGGGAACGGTTTTAAGCCGTGCCACTACCTCATCAAACTTTGACGGGTCATTGAGGAAGAATCCGATATAAGCACAGGTCTGATAACCCACCGAAGCAGGCTCAATCAACGAAATCGAACCCTTAATCACTCCCATGTTATAGAGTTTCTGGATACGCTGGTGGATAGCAGCACCCGATACATTGCATGCCCGTGCAATTTCCAAGTAAGGCTTGCGGGCATTCAGCGACAGCATTTTTAAAATCTTGTAGTCAAGTAAATCTAGTTTTGTAGCCATAAAATATAGTTTTTATTGTTAGAGGTTGCTATAAATAATTTTAATTCAACACACTCGTCTTCAACGCATTGACACTCCACATGCAGTTAGATACCATCATGGGTGCTATACCAAAGATTATTGATAGCTATGAGGCATGCCGACCATGACATGAAATGCACACCCAAAGCACAATTAATCTTTGCTGCGTGCAAAGATACAACATTTTTCTTAAAATAGTGACAATTTATAATAAATTTTCATAAATTTCTTTTTATCTAGCATCTTTTCATCTTCTTTTCAATGTAAAAATATCGCGATATCGCCCATCACATCGGGATACTCCTTCAATAACGCCATGGCGCTCTTTTTCTCAAAAAAAATTGAGTGAAAGTTGCATTTTCCCCAAAATTCCGCAACATTTTTAAATAATCAACGCAAAATGTTGCACAATTGCTAAAAAATTCATTTATTTGCCAAAGCAAATAATACTTACCAAAATAATACATCAAGATTATGAGAATTACTAAACCCAACCCAATCAAAGCGCTGGCGGCACTGCTGTGCCTTGTGTGCTCCCTCAGCGCGTCGGCCTACGACTTCGTCAAGGACGGCATCTACTACAACATCAACGGCAACGGCACAAGTGTCTCGGTCACTTACAAGGACACGAACTACAACTCCTACAGCGGCACGGTCAATATCCCCGCCACGGTGACTTATAATGAGACGACCTACAGCGTGACCTCTATTGGCCTGTCGGCCTTCAGCAACTGTACCGACCTGATACGCGTGGTGATTCCCAACTCGGTGGAGTATATAATGAACTACGCATTCCAGAACTGTACAGGACTTATTAATATCACCCTGCCTGAGTCTCTGTCAGCCGTCTACAATAATGTGTTCAACGGTTGCACAAGCCTGAGGTCGATCATCTGTCTGAAACCCAACCCAGGTTTCTGCACCAATACCAATAATTTCCCGACATCGGTTTACAGCGATGCCAAACTCATCGTCCCCCAAGGCTACATGTCCAATTATCAGTCCAGTTCTTTATGGTCCAACTTCAGCACCATCGAGGAAATGGACTGCGACTTTGCCGTGGATGCCATTTTCTATAAAGACCTGGGTGACAACAAGGCTGAAGTGACCGACCCATGTTCTTATACTTATTACAGTAATTATTATACCGGAGATGTGGTCATTCCGTCAACCGTCACTCACGGGGGGAACACCTATACCGTGACATCCATCCACGCCCAAACATTCTACTACTGTCATTACCTATACAGTGTGAGCATTCCGACAACAGTCTCCAGCATTGGCATGTATGCCTTCTATGACTGCACAAGTCTGACAAGTTGCACCATCCCCGAGGGTGTTAAGAATATCGAGTATTGCACCTTTGGCAGCTGTTCACAATTGTCAAGCGTTGTTCTCCCCTCGAGCGTGACCTGGATTGCCCAGAATGTATTCGTTAATTGCGACGCACTCACCAGCATCACCTGCAGGGCCACAACACCCCCCATCTGCACCGACAGCAGTTGTTTCCCCACGGCAGCCTACTCCAACGCCACGCTCTATGTGCCCGACAATGCCGTGAGCCAATACCATTCGGCCTCGGTATGGCAGAACTTTTCCAACATCGTCGGGAAGAGTTACGACTTTGAGTCAAACGGTATCTATTACCGCATCACCGGCACCAACACTGCCGAGGTCACCTATAAGGACCTCAACTTTAACTCCTACAGCGGTCTCGTGCGCATCCCGTCGACGGTTACCCATGAAGGCACCGTCTATACCGTCACCGCCATCGGCGCGTCGGCCTTCCGCCAGAGTTCCGGCCTGACAGGGGTAACTATTCCCGGTAGTGTCACCGTGATTGACTATGCGGCATTCTACAATTGCACGGCATTGACACAGATCACTATTTACAGCACTTTGAGAACAATTGGCGACTATGCATTCCGTCAGACAGGACTCACCAGCATCTACATTCCATATGGAGTGCAAAGCATTGGCAGGGCTTGTTTCTATGGCTGCTCGGCGCTCACGAGTGCAACTATTCCCGGTAGCGTGCAGTCGTTGGGCGAATTGTGCTTCATGCGCTGCGAGTCGCTGCAGAATGTTTCCTTCGGCCAAGGATTCACCGAGATTCCCGTCCAATGTTTCACCTACTGCACTGAATTAAATTCAATCACTATCCCCTCGAGTGTCAAGAAATACGATCATTACTCCTTCTACAACACGGGCTTCACATCGCTTGACCTGCCTGAAGGTGTTGATACCATCGGATATCGTGCGTTCGGTGCTTGCTACAATCTGATGTCCATCTCCTTCCCCGCAAGCGTCCGTTTCATCGATGATGCCCCCCTGGAGGAATGTCCGTCCCTGGCCCAAATCACCGTCGACGGGTCCAATCCGAACTACAGCGCCGTTGATAATGTCCTGTATGACAAGCAGCAGACGCGGCTCATCCGTTATGCCCCGCAGAAGACCGAAGTCATCACTCAGTCAGCCTATAACTGCACAACCATCGACGACTTCGCCTTTGAGGGTGCTGTCAACCTCTTATACTGCATCATCGGACCCAATCTGTCGTACATCGGTAATGCGCCATTCTATGATTGCTCGTCGCTGACCTCGTTCATCATGCCCACCGAGAATCCCAATTTCATGCTCGACTACGATGTGCTATACTCCAAGAAGGCTGATGGCCAACCCCAAACACTAATCTGTTATCCCGCTGCCAGGCCCGACAAGCATTACTCGGTGCTCAACGGAACCGACTCCATCAGGACCTATGCGTTTTATGGGGCCTCGGCTCTGCAGTCGGCCTACCTCCCCCAGAGCCTGGACGATGTGGGAGGCGGCGCATTCGTCAACGCTCAGGTGAAACGCGTAGTCATTGACGAAGGATTGCAGACGCTTGGTTACTCCGCATTTGCCTATTGTGATCAACTGGAGTCCCTTTATCTGCCATCAACCCTCGAGACGATTGAGGAGCAAGCATTACTCTATACCTATAACCTGAGTGAGATTACTTTCGCCGGGGCTACACCACCGACAATTTTACAAAATGCATTCACCGGCATGGGAGCCAATGTAGCAAACGGTCCCAAATTCTATGTGCCCGCCGGCTCCGGCAGCGCCTATGTCAGCCATGACTGGAATGAAAGTGACTTCTCCTTCAATGTTGCCGACATTTCGCCCCTGGCCACCGGCACTGAGTTTACCGTCGACAGCCTCATCTACAAGACTACCGACGCCGCGCTCAGCACTACAGTCACCGATGCCACCAGTGCAAACATCGCAGATCCCGGCATCTCGCCCAAGGTAGCCTATCAGGGCAACCTGTGCACCGTGACATCGATTGATAACAATGCCTTCCAACATTACACTAAAATGGTCAGGGTTGAAGTACCCTTCAGCGTAAAAACCATCGGCAACTACGCCTTCTACAACTGCAATAAGGTCAATAAGGCCATTCTGCATGAAGGCGTCCAGCGAATCGGCGGTTACGCGTTTTCACACATGTCCAACCTCGGCAAAATCTGGATCCCCGCATCGGTCGACAGCATCAGGAGCGATGCCTTCATCGTTGACCCGCTCCTCTACGGCATCTATGTCACTGAGGGCAACACCCGCTACACCAGTATCGATGCCGTCCTGTACACCAAGGACGGCAAGCGGCTCGTCTCCTTCCCCGAGGGCAAAACCACCGATTACACGGTTCCCGACGGAACAGAGGTAATCAGCAGCGAGGCTTTCCGCGGCAATGTGTCGCTTACCAACATCAACATGCCCAATTCACTCCGCGTGATTGAAAAATACGCGTTTTTCGGCTGCACGGCCTTGCCTGCTATCGAAGTGCCCAATGGCGTCACCACCATCGGCAACTATGCCTTCTACAACTGCTCGTCGCTGACTTCGGCCGACCTGCCTGCCACGCTCACGTCGCTCGACTATTATGCCTTCGTCGGTGCCAATGGCCTGACCACCCTCACTGTCAGGGCCACCACGCCGCCCACCTGCGCCGTCCACTTAGACACGCACTCGGGAACCTACCAGGAGCCCTTCTCCGATGCTCAATATTCAAGTGTCCAACTCATCGTTCCCCGCGGCAGTGCACAAGCCTACCGCCAGGCGACCGTCTGGAAGAAGTTCCAAAACATCATCGAGGCCGACTTCCCCGTCGATGTGATGCGCGGTGATGTCAACAACGACGGCGAGGTCGACATCAACGATGTGACATTAGTCATCGGCCATGTCCTCGGCAACGGCGAAGAAATCAACACTGTGGCTGCCGATGTCAACGATGACGGCTTCATCGACATCAACGATGTCACCATCATCATCAGCCATGTCCTCGGCAACCCGTGGCCCGAGGCCAAGCCCATCGACTTGTGGTACCTGTGGGGCAACTTCATCGGAGCAATGCCCTGGGGCGACACCTCGGGTAACATCCCCATTGGCCTCAGCACACTACCCCTGTATCCCACGGGAGACTTTGACATGCAGGGCAAGGGCACACTCACCTGGACAGGACACATCCCCCGCGGTTATTTCTCGATTGTGCACAAGTCTGGCTACTACGATGATGTGGTCAGCGAGATGTGGGTGAAAGATGTCAATACCGGCGAATACAGTGTCCAGAACATGACAGACGATAATCCCAACTACAGCACTTTTCTGTTAGATGCAGGCTACTACACCATCACCTTGAACACCAAGGCGATGCAACTCTCCATCGAACCTTACTTGTCGACGGTCTATGCCTACCAGGCCATCAACATGCCGGGGTACTACAACGATTGGAACACCACTGCCAATCCCATGACAGCGGTCAACTCTTTACATAATGTGGAGAACCACGACTGGTGGGTCGACAACTTCACCGTGACCGCCGACGACTATCTCGGCGAACTCAAATTCTGTGCCGACGGCAACTGGCAAGCCAACTGGGGCATACCGGAATTCCCCTACGGCACAGGAGTGATGTATGGCGATAATATCCCCGCCACGTCCGGCACCTACACCGTCTTCTTCAACGATGTGACCGGACAATTCCACTTCATCAAGAAATAACTGATTACAGTTAATCACTAATCAATGAGGATGTTAGGCTTCTAACATCCTCATTTTTTTCTTGACACCGAGAGCTACCCTTTTTAAAATAATGTGTTTTAAAAGACGGGATTTAAGAAAAAAGCACTATCTTCGCCAGTTAAAACAACCATTTTAAGTTTTATCATGGAGTTCAGGACGACAGTAAAGGCGGGCGAGAACCGCAGTTGGCTCCACCATAGCGACAGCGTGGTGCTGCTGGGCTCATGCTTCAGCGACAACATGGGCGGCAAACTGCACGGAGCGCTCATCAATGCCATGGTCAACCCGATGGGGACGCTCTACAACCCCATGAGCATCGCACGCGGCGTTCAGCGGCTCATCGACAACGAGCCCGTCGCCGGCCGCGACCTGTTCATGCATAGCGGCGTGTGGAACAGTTATGACTTCCATTCTCGCTACTCCCAGCCCGACAAGCAGGCTGCCATCGACCGCATGAACCAGCGCATCCAGCAGGGACACGAAGCATTGCGCCAGGCGCAGTTGCTCACGGTGACCCTGGGTTCGGCCATCGTCTACAGGCTCAAAGCCACCGGAGAGGTCGTCGCCAACTGCCACAAGGTACCGCAGCACGAGTTTGAGCGCAAAATGGCCACGACCGAGGAAATGGCCCACACGCTCGACGACATGCTCACGGCACTGCACGCCTTTAACCCCGGACTGCGCGTCATCCTCACGGTGAGTCCCATACGCCACATCGCCGACGGGCTTGATACCAACTCGCTGAGCAAGGCATCACTGCGCGTCGCTATCGACAAGGCGATGAAGAATCACAGCGACTACTGCGACTATTTCCCCGCCTATGAGATCATGATGGATGACCTGCGCGACTACCGTTTCTACACCAGCGACATGGTACACCCAAGCGATGTGGCCGTGGAATACATCTGGCAGGCTTTCCAAGCGACATACCTCGATGACCGCAGCGCCCTGGCCGTGGCACGCTGCGAGCGCATCCACAAGCGCCTGCAACACCGGCCGATGAGCACCAACCGCGAAGTGGTGGAGCGCTTCAACAACGACACCGCCAGTGTGGTGCGCAACCTTATCAAGGAATACCCCTACCTGGCCAGCCACCCCGACCTCCAGCACTTGCTAAACTCCTAACCCCGAACTCCTAACTCCTGACTATAACAAATGACCTACTCAATCACCGAAATATACAACGCGCTGGAAGTAACCGGACTTCAGATTATTGACGAAGACGCTATCGTCAGCCAGTTGCTCACCGACTCACGCTCACTCACGCAGCCCCACGAGACCATTTTCTTTGCACTGCGCACCGAGGGCGGCGACGGACACAACTTCATTCCCGACCTGTTTGACAAGGGAGTGCGCAACTTTGTGGTTTCCAGCGACTACTACCCCCTGCCCGATTGTCAGGGAGCCAACTATATCCATGTGGAATCACCGCTCGACGCGCTGCAGGCCCTGGCCACCTTCCACCGCCGCCGTTTCCGCGAGTTGCCAGTCATCGGCATCACGGGCAGCCGTGGCAAGACGACCGTCAAGGAGTGGCTCTACCAGTTGCTCAAGGACGACTACCGCATCGTGCGCTCACCGCGCAGCTACAACTCACAGATAGGTGTGCCGCTGTCACTCTGGGACATCGACAACAACACCGACCTGGCCATCATCGAGGCAGGCATCTCCACCACCGGCGAGATGGACAACCTGCAGGCGATGATTCGCCCCACCATCGGCATCATCACCAACCTGGGCAGCGAGCACAACGACGGCTTTGCCTCGATGGAGCAGAAAGCGCAGGAAAAAGCCAAGATACTGTTCAACTGCGAGTGCGTCGTCTATTGTGCCGACGACCCGCTGGTGACGCACACTATCGCGCCGCTGGTCGAGAGCGGTGTGGCACAGGAGATGTCATGGTCACGCAACCACTGCGACGCACCGTTGCAGGTGGACAGCACCGACCGCAGCGACAACGCCACTACATTGCACTACACCTGCTATGACGAGCCCGGGACAGTGACCATACCCTTCACCGCCGACCGCGACCTGGATAACGCCATCATCTGCCTGGCGGTAATGCTGCACCTGGGCATGGAGCGCGAGGTCATCGCGCAGCGCATGGCGACACTCACCCCCGTGGGCACGCGGCTCAATGTCATCGAGGGCGTGAACGACTGCACCGTCATTGTGGACAGTTACACCAGCGACTACAACTCCCTCACGCCCGCACTCAACTTCATGACAAGGCGTGCGGGCAACAGGCCCTGCACCGTCATCCTCAGCGACCTCACCCCCGAGAGTTACAGCGGCGACGAGCTTTACATCCGCGTGAGCGAACTGCTCAAGACCAAGCGCGTCAGCCGCCTGATGGGAATCGGCAAGGACATGTGCCGCTATAGCCAATACTTCAACGACCTGCCGCAGGCACGCTTCTATAACGACACCCAGGAGTTCATGAGCGACTTCGCCAAGGGTGACTTTGACGAGGAGACGATTCTCGTCAAGGGTGACCCGCGCTTCGGCTTCAGCCAGATCATCGACCTGCTCGAGGCCAAGCAGCACATGACCGTTATGGAAGTGGACCTGAATGCACTGGCACACAACTTCAAGTTCTTCAAGTCGCTCATCAAGCCCAGTACCAAGACCGTGGGCATGGTCAAGGCCAGCGGCTATGGAGCAGGCAGTTATGAGATTGCCAAGACGCTCCAGGATTGCGGTTGCGACTACCTCGCCGTTGCCGTGCATGACGAGGGCGTGGATCTGCGCAAGGCGAGCATCACCATGCCCATCATCGTGCTCAACCCCAACGGCGTCAACTACAAGGCCATGTTCCAGTACCGCCTGGAGCCAGAGCTCTACAGTCTGGACATGGGCCGTGACCTTATTAAGGAAGGAAAGAAATATGGCGTGCACGATTTCCCCGTGCATATCAAGATTGACAGTGGCATGCACCGCTTGGGATTCACCGGGGAGCAACTGCCAGAACTCATCGAACTGCTCAAGGGGCAAGACATCATCAAGCCGGCATCGGTATTCACCCACCTGAGTGTAGCCGATGAACCCTCCCAGGATGCCTACACCGAAGCGCAGTTTGACTATTTCGAGGGCTGCAGCAAGGCGCTCCAGCAAGCCTTCGGGCATCACATCATGCGGCATGTGCTCAACACCTGTGGCATCGTGAGGTTCCCCGAGCGCCAGTACGACATGGTGCGCATCGGCATCGGTCTATACGGCATCCGCACCTTGTTTGACGGCAGCGAGGATATCCTGAAACCCGTGTCGGCACTGCGCTCTGTCATCATCAGCATCAAGGACTGGCCCGCTGGCACGACTATCGGTTATAGCCGTCGAGGCGTGCTGCAACGCGACAGCCGCATTGCCACCGTCACCATAGGCTATGCCGACGGCTTTGACCGCCACTTCGGCAACGGCCATGTGAGCATGTGGGTCAACGGCAAGCTGTGCCCCACGGTCGGTAATGTCTGCATGGATGCCGTGATGATTGATGTCACCGATGTGCCTTGCAAGGTGGGAGACACTGTGGAAATCTTTGGCGAACATGTGCCCATCGAGCAACTGAGCGAGGCGCGTGACACCATCCCCTACGAAATCCTCACCAGCGTGTCACCACGCGTCAAGCGCGTTTATTATAGAGAATAATGGCAATGAAAAGATTATATCCTATCGGGATACTGGCAGCTGTGCTGATGTGCTGTGCCGGAACAAGCCGCGCACAGGATATCGTGGCCAACGGTATTTACTACAACATCATCAGCGACACCCAGGTTGAGGTTGCCCCCGCCATCTTTGACGGGGTGAACCACTACGAGGGCACCATCATATTGCCTGAAAAGGTGTACTGTGACGGCGTGAATTATGATGTCACAGCCATTGCGCCACGGGCATTTTGGAATTCGGCAGTGACCGAGGTGCAGATTCCCAACAGCATCACCATGATTGGAGACGCTGCATTTGCCGACGCCGAGGAACTGACCAGCATTACCCTGCCCCTGGGCCTCACCGCTGTGAGCCGCTACATGCTCGCCGGCACGGCCATCACCAGTATCGTCTTGCCCGAGGGCGTGACCGATGTGGGGTTGGGAGCCTTTGAGGACTGCACGCAACTGCGCACCGCATTCCTGCCCATGACGCTGCAACGCGTCGGCGACAGGGCTTTCGGCTACTGCTCACACCTGACCGAGATTTATTGCGATGCCGCCACTCCGCCCCAGGTGAGCGGAACACCCTTTGAGGGTTGTGACGGCATCAGCGTGATGCTGGCCGACGGTGCCACTACCCGCCGATACGGGGAAGACAGCACATGGGGCAACGAGGATGTTTTCTCGCTGTGGATCGACGAGGGACTGGCCGTGCTCCCCACCATGCAACAGGAATTTCTGGGTCAAAGCTGGACTGCGCTCACCCTGGGAGGAAGCCTGGCCTACAAAATCTACGGCCCCGACGGTTATCTGGTTGCCCTGACGGCAGCCGACCGCTACTTCCTGCCCATCGGTGCCCAGAGCACCGACTATCTGGTCGTGCCCACCACACTGATGTATGACGAGGAGGACCTGCAGATGGTTGCCACCGCCCAGGCCGACGCCATCGAGGAAATCGAGGAGGATAATAACGAGCCCCAGTTGACCATCACGGGCATCGACGGCACCATCTACATCGGCGGCGATACCCACGGGCTGTGGACATTCATCTATGATGTCTACGGCAACCTGTGGTATGAGCGACCCGCCGTCAACAACTGGATTAGCCTGCCCGGACAGCGCGTTTACATCGTTAAGGTGGGCAATACAGTCCGCAAAGTGTTCCTGAACTGATGAAAAACGAGGATATCGACATCAAGTATATGCGCATGGCACTCGACGAGGCCCACAAGGCGCTCGAGCGCGACGAGGTGCCCATCGGTGCCGTCATCGTGTGCAAGGGACGCGTCATCGGGCGCGGCCACAACCTGACCGAGGCCCTTACCGATGTCACCGCCCATGCCGAGATGCAGGCCATCACGGCAGCGGCCGCTACATTAGGCGGCAAGTACCTGACCGACTGCACCCTATATGTCACGGTGGAGCCTTGCCTAATGTGCGCCGGAGCGCTGGCATGGAGCCAGATTTCCCGCATCGTCTATGGCGCAGCCGACGACAAACGCGGCTTCCACACGATGTGCGAGAAACCCTTCCACCCCAAAACCACGGTAACCGCAGGTGTACTGCAGGACGAGTGTTCCAAACTGATGACTGACTTCTTCAAGAAAAAACGACCATTAAAAATCAAAGAGAAATGAAAAAGTCTTTCCTGAAACCGATATTGCTGATGGCCGCCATGATTATGATGGCGACCACCGCATGCGCCCACCCTGCACCCAAGACAGCCGAGGGCACCGAGATGGCAGCACCCCAAGAATGCGCATCAACCGCCGACACCGTCGAGGTGATGAGCCAGGCTATGGGCCGCACCATCAAGAATGTGGTCGTCACGCCCAAGCAATACCGTTGTACCAAGGCAGAGAACAGCAACTATCCCGTGCTCTACCTGCTGCATGGTGCCTACGGCTGCTACAGCGACTGGTCCAAGAAGACCGACCTGCATCGTTTGGCCGACAAGTACAATGTCATCATTGTGTGCCCCGACGGACAGGACAGTTGGTACTTTGACTCGCCCGTCGACCCCAAGATGCAGTTCGAGACCTATGTCAGCAAGGAACTGGTTGCATACATCGACAGCCACTACCGCACTATCGCCAACCGCTACATGCGTGCCATCACGGGCTTGAGCATGGGCGGCCACGGGGCACTGTTCCTCGCGTTCCGTCACCCTGATGTGTTCTGGTCGTGCGGCAGCATGAGCGGCAACATGGACATCACTCAGTACCCTGACAGTTGGCACATCAAGGACCGCCTGGGCGAACAAGCCGCCAACAAGCAGCGCTGGCGCGACCATGCCGTGTGCAACCAGCTTGACCGGGTGAAGGCCTGCCCCCTGCAGCCCGCCCAGAACATCATCATCGATGACGGCCTGAACGACATCTTCATCAAGAACAATATCGCCATACACGACCAGATGGTCGAGATGGGCATCGACCACGACTTCACCGTGCGACCCGGCCGCCACAGTTGGGACTACTGGGTGAACTCGTTGGACTACCACATGATGTTCTTTGACAAGGCTTTTCATCGTGGAACTGAATTATTGAAAAAGAATCTAAAGTCAACAACTAACCCTGAAATACCATTAACGCTAACTATGAAACGACCCAAAATACTCATTATCTATACCGGCGGCACCATCGGCATGATCGAGAATCCCGAGACCCATGCCCTGCAACCGTTCAACTTTGACCACCTGATTGACAATGTGCCCAAGGTCAAGAAACTGGACTACGAGATTGAGCATTTCCAATTCGACCCGCCCATCGACAGCAGCAACATGGACCCGACACACTGGCGCGACATCGCCCTTGCCATCGAGGAACGCTACGACTTCTACGACGGCTTTGTCGTGCTGCATGGCACCGACACGATGGCCTTCACGGCATCGGCCTTGAGTTTCATGCTCGAGAACCTGAGCAAACCCGTCATTATCACCGGCTCGCAACTGCCCATCGGCGAGGTGCGCACCGACGGCGAGGAAAACCTCATCACAGCCCTGCAGGTCGCTGCCGCCATCGACGAGAAGGGACGCCCGCGCGTGCAGGAGGTCGCCATTCTGTTCGAGAACTACCTGTGGCGCGGCAACCGTGCCACCAAGATGAGCGCCGACAACTTCAACGCTTTCAAGAGTTTCAACTATCCCGAACTGGCCGAAATCGGTCTCGACATCGAGTACAACACGCCCTACCTCAGGCAGATGCCGCCCCGGCCACTGAAGGTGTGCACCGACATGGACAGCAATGTCATGTTCCTGGAACTCAACCCCGGCATCACCGAGCAGACGCTCGACTACCTGCTGCACACACCGGGCATCAAGGGCATCGTGCTCAAGACCTACGGCGCCGGCAACACCCCGAGTTATCCCTGGTTCATTGAGCGCATCAAGGAGGCTGTACATCGCGGCGGCTATGACATCACCAGCGAGGCCGCCATCACCAAACTGATGTTCCTCTTCGGCATGAAGTACTCGCCCAGCATGGTCAAGAAATACATGGCCAGCGACCTGTGCGGCGAGGTCTCCATCCCGTAACCACCAACTCATCGCAATTGCCCTTTCATCCTTTTGCTGTGCATTCGTGTAGTTTCAACTTGACTGGTAGACTATAAGTGTATTGCTAAAAGCCCTTTAGGGCTGAGAAGGGGATAGCCAGGGGTGCAGCGAAGCGTAACCCCTGGGATGCTTGAACCATAAAGTAACAGAGCCCCTTTGGGGGCGACAGAAATACTTATATGCCAAATACATACGTCAGCAACATCCTTCATATTGTTTTTCACATCAAGGCTAAAGGAACACCGTTTCTTGATGGTGATCTGCAACGTATATATCAATATATCGGGGGAGTTGTCAAGGGGCTAGGTGCTATACTCATTGAAATTGGAGGCACTTCCAATCATGTACATCTTTTAGTTTCCTTACCCAAGACGATGTCATTGGCTGATTTCATGAGAACCGTTAAGGCAGAGAGTAGTCGATGGATTAAAACAATAAATCCATATTACGGTGGGTTCTCTTGGCAAAACGGGTACGGCGCTTTTTCAGTAAGTGCATCAGTACTGCCTAAAGTGAAACAATATATTCTGAATCAGGAAGAGCATCACAAGACGCTCTCGTTCAGAGATGAATACAAGGCGTTTCTTCAAGCCTACGGTATAGAGTACGACGAGCGCTATCTATAACCCTGCCGCCCCTATGGGGCTTGGAACCATGATACTGACCATTTACAGGGGTTCCGCTACGCTCCACCCCTGCCTAAATCCTTACAGCCCTAACGGGCTTTGCACTATTACCCTTTTCCATGCTTTCGTGATTGACACAGGCAGGATTATAATAGGAGAATAGAGAGGAATAACAATGACAAGCCGCCAGGACCGTGGGGTCCTAGCGGCTTGTTGTGTTGGGGTTCAGACCAGTATGATTAGTAGGTCATGCGGGGAGGAAGTTCCTTGGCCTGGTCAATCATCTTCTGGATTTCAACCTCGGCGGGCACGCGGCCGCACAGGTGCTTCTCCTCGTTAACCTCAGCCACCTTGGCGGCAAGGTTGGCAGCCACGCGGTGACGCAGTTCCTTGACGGTGTCCACGCCGGCAGCCTCGAGCAGTTCGGCGAACTGCGGGCCGATGCCGTTGATGCGGAACAGGTCGGCATGGTTGGTCCACTTGAGGATCAGTTTCTCACTGATGCCGGTCTTCTCAGCAATGATTTTGCGTCCAGTGGGAGCCTCGCATGCATCCAGCAGCTGCTCAACGGTCTCAATTCCTTGTTCAATGAGCTTGGGAGCATACACCTCACCAATACCCTCGATATCAATAATTTTGTAATTCATAAGATAAAAGTTATTATTAAATTTACTAATTAGTATCTTGTCGGGAATCAATCCTCAGTTTTCTTGCAGCAATCGCAGCCGATGATTTTCCAGATGCCTGCAGCCAAAGCACCACCCACGAACGGGCCTACAATGAAGATCCACAACTGGTTCAGCGCCTGACTGCCGGGGGCCTGTGTGAACAAGGCGGGACCGATGGAACGAGCAGGGTTCACCGAAGTGCCCGTGTAGTGGATGCCCACCAGGTGGATAAGAATCAGCGATAGACCGATAGCAAGACCGGCAAAGTTGTTTGTGGCGCCGTTGGTCTTGGAGGTGGCTCCGAGCACCACAAGCACAAAAATCATCGTGAGCACAATCTCAGCAATCAAACCAGTCGTTGTCGACACGGTTCCAGTACCAATCTCTTCAAGAGTCTGCAATCCGTTAGCGCCCAGACCGCTGTCAAAGCCTGCAAGCACACCCAGCACAACAGCAGCCAGGATAGCACCGATAATCTGGAAAACGATGTACATGCCGCAGTCCTTGGCGCTCATGCGGCCGCTCAGGAAGCATCCCAACGAGATGGCGGGGTTGATGTGGCATCCGCTGATGCCGCCGATGGTGTAAGCCATGGCAACAACAGCCAAACCGAAGGCGATGGCCGTGCCGACCACAGCAGCAGTTCCTGCTACATGTGCAGTGTCACAGCCCAGGCTGACTGCTGAACCGCAACCCAAGAAAGTGAGTACAAATGTGCCGACCAATTCAGCTAAATACTTTTTCATAGTGTAAATAGATATAATTTGGTTAAACAAGTTGATTTACAATCATTACAATACTAAATCATCATTTAGAATTGGCAAACTTAGCAATTTTTAATGATAAAGACAAGAAATTTCCGATAATTCTTAGTATATTTGCAAATTAAATACGACTTTGTATCTCAATGTGAGACTAAAAACCCTTGCGATATGAATATATCTATAGTAGGAACAGGATATGTAGGGTTGGTAAGCGGAACCTGCTTTGCCGACCTGGGAGTGAATGTGACCTGTGTGGACCGCGACAGCCAGAAGATCAACCGCCTCGTCTATGGTGCCATCCCCATCTATGAGCCGGGACTGGACAACATGATCAACCGCAATGTCAACGACAAGCGGCTCATCTTCTCGAGCGACTACAAGCAGGGCTTTGTGGACCAGGACTTCGTCTTCTGTGCCATCGACACCACGGCCGATGAGGACGGTTCCACCGACTTGGGACCCATCCTGGACATCGCCAAGGACTTCGGCAACAACATCACCAAGTATAGCGTGTTTGTCATCAAGTCGACTGTCCCCGTGGGCACGGCACAGCATGTGACCAAAATCATTGCCGAGACACTCGAGGCCCGCGGCGCCGACATCAAGTTTGATGTGGCCAGCAATCCCGATTTCCTGACCGAGGGCAACGGCATCAAGGATTTCATGAAGCCCGACCGCATCGTCATCGGCACCGAGACCGCCAGTGCCCGCCATGCGATGGAGCGCCTGTACCGCACCATCCTGAAGCACAACAACCGCAATGTCATCTACACCGACACCCGCACGGCGGAGATGATCAAATATGCCGCCACCTCGATGCTCGCCACCCGCGTGAGCTTCATGAACGAGATTGCCAACCTGTGCGAGATTGTGGGTGCCGACATCAACACCGTGCGCTACGGTGTGGGTACCGACAGCCGCATCGGCCCCAAGTACATCTTCCCGGGCTGTGGCTACGGCGGCACGCTGTTCCCTCAAGACATCAACGACCTGATCAAGATAGGCAGCGAGCACAACTACGACATGGAAATCCTCAAGTCGGTCGAGAATGTCAACAACAGGCAGAAGCGCATCCTGTTCAAGAAACTCTATAACCACTTCAAGGGGGACCTGGCCGGCAAGACTGTGGCACTGTGGGGACTGAGTTTCAAGCCTGAGACCGACGACATGACCGCGGCACCCTCCATCGACACCATCAACCTGCTCATGGAGGCCGGCTGCCATGTGCGTGTCTACGACCCCGTAGCCATGAACGCTACCAAGCGCCGCTGGAGCAATGTCTATTGCGGCCTGGACATGTATGATGCCGTCAAGGGTGCCGACGCCGTGCTGCTGCTCACCGAGTGGCGCCAGTTCCGCATCCCCGCATGGCAGATGGTTAAGAGTCTGATGAACACACCGCTCATCATCGATGGCCGCAATGTCTATGACGGCGACGAACTTGAGGAGATGGGCTTTATCTACCACTGCATCGGCCGATAAGCGCCTGCTGCAGCCTGTCGATGCTGAATTCACAGGATAACATGGATAATAACGAGACACGCCATTGGCCGGGGGAGGACTATACTGTATCCACCACCGACGATAACATCACCCCGACTGAGAGGCACGATACCGTGCCGCCCCCACCGCCCCCAGCCGACGATAACGACCGATATCCCGAGGGCATTACTTTCAACTGGATTCCGCTAGCCATTGCCGTCATGTTCTGCATCAGTGGAGCTGTCAGTGACTGGAGATTCTACCTGACGCTCGCCGTCGCCGTCATCATCCATGAGTTCGGCCATGTGATGATGGGCAAGGCTTTCGGCTGCAGCATTGCCGAGATGCAGGTGTTCTTTTTCTCGTTCTTGAGTTATAAGCCCAAGCAGAAACCCGGCGGCAGCGCCTGGAGGGACATCACCTGGAGCCTGGGCGTGCTGCCCTGGGGCGGATTCACCACCTTCAAGGCACGCGTTGCCCCCACTCAGGGAATGTACCGCCAACAAATGGAGTACAATGCCGCATCATCACCCTACATCAATGATAAGCCCGCATGGCAGCGGTTGCTGATATCGGCTGCAGGCGTGCTGTTTAATTTCGCCACATTCCTTGTGATGTACATCACGGCAATCGTCATGCCGTCATTTTATTGGCCTGAATACCTGGCCAAGATATCGCTTATACTGGCGTTGCTGAACATCCTGCCCATTTTTCCCCTTGACGGCGGCTCTATCCTGTTCACAATCTATGAGATGGTGACGGGCAAGAAACCGTCAAGCCTGTTTACCAAGTGGAGCGGCATCATCGGCTTCATCATCATTGTCTTGTTCTTTTGGATTTTCCCCGAGTGGTTAAACAGGATTCTGGGCAGTGTGATGGGTTCTATCTTTTAACACTATAGAATGATTGGCCAAGCCAAGCCATAATAGAACAAGGGAACCGTCTCGATGGGGCGGTTCCCTTGTTTATTTCAGGGGAGAGAAACTTGTCTCCCGGCTGTTAGTATTGGAAATCAGTGTCGATGACCGTAAACTCGGTGCGCCGGTTGATTTGGTCGGCCGCCTCCTGATCCTCCTTGCTCAGGGTCTTGATAAATTCTTCGGTCAGGGCTGTGCCCTCCTCAAACTGCGGGTACTGGGAATGGATGCGCTTGGTCACCGTCTTGGGTTGGGACTCGCCATAGCCGGTGGGTTTGAGGCGCTCGCGCGGGATGCCGTTGGCGATGAGATAGTCCACAACGCTCTGTGCACGACGCTGCGACAGCCCCTGGTTGTACTTTGCCGAGCCGACGCGGTCGGTGTGCGATGCCATCTCGATGACGATATTGGGATGGTCCTTGAGGAGCATCACCATGCTGTCAAGGGCGAGTTTGGACTCGTCGCGCAACACCGCCTTGTCGAAGTCATAGAAGATGTTCTCGACCACCTGGGCCTTGAACATGGCAGCGAGTACAAAGTCCACATTGTACTCAGCATCCTCCTCGGTGCTGTCGCTCTCAAACTCCTGTCGTGCGTTCAAGTAGCCATCGGCTCCTGCCATCATGGCATACTTCACGCCGCGCTTCAGGTCAAAGCGGAACGAGCCGTCGGGCTTGGCGGCCGTCTTCTGGTTGCTGCCGTCATCGCCCACGATGCGGATGACCGCATTGGGCACGGGTTCATCGTCCTTGTCCACCACATAGCCCGAAATCCAGATTTGCAAATCAGGCTTGATGAAGTCAAAAATGTGGTCATAGCCACGCGCGTCACCACGGTTGCTCGAGAACATGCCGCTCTCGCCCTGGCCAAAGGTGAGCCCGAAATCATCGGCCGACGAGTTCATCGGCACACCCATGTTCTCCACGACCCAACGGTCCATCGAGAATTTGTCGCCCTCCTCGCGCGGCTGCAGCTTGGCCACAAACAAGTCCAAGCCTCCCATGCCGGGGTGACCGTCGCTCGAGAAATACAACAGGCTGTCGGTGCGCACATTGGGGAAACGGTCGTTGCCCTTGGTATTGATTTGCGGCCCCAGGTTCTCGAGGGTGCCGTGCTTGTCCTTGATGTTGATGCGCCAGATGTCTACACCACCCTGCCCGCCCGGCATGTCGCTGGCAAAGTAGAGCCAGTTGCCGTCAGGGCTTACAAACGGGTCGGTATAGTTACTTAATGTGTCGGCGGTGATTTCAAACCTCTGCGGTGCGCTCCACTTGGCCTCGCTGCGCGAACTGGTGTAAATCTCAACGGTAGTGGGCCAGTTTTGACGCACGGCACGGGCCAGATACATCGTCGATCCATCGGGCGAGAACGCTGCCGCTCCCTCATCGTGCTCGGTGTTCAGTCCACCGTCAACGACCTCGGGACGCGACCAGGCTCCCTTCTCGTCCTTCTTGGTGAAGTAGATGTCGCCCTTCTTGGTACCGGTAATCTCGCTGCGCAGTTCTCCGGTCGACTTCTCGTTGGTCGAGGTGAAGTAGATGTACTCCATGTTCTTGTCCAGGTACATCGGGCAGTAGTCGGCACGGCGCGAGTTGAGCAGTTTGTTCTGCTTGACGATGTAGCGCGAGCCCTCCTCCTTCCACTGGGGTGCGAGTTCACAGCCACGCTTGCCCACCAGGGCCTCCCAATCACCGGGGAACATCTCCAGATAGGCATCATAACTCTTGATGGCGGCGGCATACTGTCCCTCGCGTTGCTGGGACTGGGCCAGTCGCAACAGCGTGGTCGAGTCCTCATACTCGTAACGGATGGCGTTCTGGAACGCCGCAGTGGCACGGTTGCCCTGGTTGAGCTTCAGGTGGCACATGCCCAACTGGAAAGCCAGTTCACCTCGCAACCAGGCATCCTCCTTGCGGTTATAGCGGTTATAGAGTTTACGGTAGATTTGGGCCGCGTCATAGTACTCGCCGCGGTCATAGGCCTCGTCGGCCTCCTTGAGTTTGGGGCCCTTGCACGACGATAGCGACATCGCTACCGAGGTCAACATCAGGCCCACCATGATATAGAGTATTCGTCTCATGAATATGGTCAGCTATTGCTTTAACATTAAAAACGATAAAGCAGGCCCTTTTATTGTCTATCCGCCTCTAAACTCTACACGCTAAGCCCTAAACTAACTGTAGCGGCGGGTGATGGTCATCTGGGGCTTGCCGTCGAGGGCGATGGCCACGCGGGTGTAGCGCCCGTGGGTATCGATGTCGTAGTCAAAGGTGCGCTTGTGCACCACATCGTTGCCCTTGATTTCATCAATAGCAATGAGGAATTTCTTGCCTGTCGCCGTGTCAAAGTCGTAGTGGTAACGGTAAACCTTGCCGCCCGACTCCTCGCGCACGACATAGCCGCCCTGATAGAGCAGCGTGCGCTTGTTGCCCTTGGCAGGAGTGATGACCAGTTTGGTCAGGTGGCCCTGCTCATCGTAGGTGTAGTCCTGGCGATTGCCGTTGCTGCCCTTGATGGACTCGCGGCGTCCGTGGTCGCCATAGATGGGCGCATAGTTGATGGTGATGTTCTTGCTCTTGCTCTGCTTGAGCGTGAAGCCCATCACCTCGTCATAGCCATAGGCGTAGTCGGTCACCGTCTTGTTGCCCTTGGCGCCCTGGATGACCGACTGGGTGAGCAGCCCCTGTTCGTTGAAGATGAACACATTGTCGCGCTTGCTGCCGTTGGCCATCACAACCTGCTCGTCGACACGGCCCGTGCACCCGTTGAAGCCCACATCCAGGTGCTCGATGCGGTAACTGTGGGTGGGATTGTTCACCAGGTTGCAATAGAACAGTTTCACATGCGGGTCGGCAGGACGCATGGTGTCGATATATGCCGCCAAGTCCTCGAGCGTGACCTGTTCGCTGCACAAACCGTCCTGGGCGTTCATCGCGCCTATCGTCAGCATGACCGTGAGGGCCAGCAATAAAAATCTCTTGATCATCTCTTCTCTCAATTAATGTTCGGACTTCAAAGATAACGAAAAAAATCCATCTCACCAAAAAAACACACATTTAACCGCGATTATAGCAACGGGTTGGCGTTTTTTGACTATCTTCGCAGTTTGTTAACCCGTCAACTAAAAACTAAAGACAAAAACTTAAAACCAAAAACCAGATATTTTATGAAAGAAGAAGAAACGATTATTAACCAAGAGCAAGACGACATGTCATTGCCCGAGAACGCCGCGCGTGAGCTCAAGCCCGGGGAGAAGTATGTCCCCATCTTGAAGCCCGACAAGACATATCCCGAAATCACGCCCTACAGCGTATCGCTGGGTCTGATCATGGCGGTCATCTTCAGTGCCGCGACAGCCTATCTGGGCCTTAAACTGGGCCAGGTGTTCGAGGCTGCCATCCCCATCGCCATCATTGCGGCCGGTATCGGTGCCGCAACCAAGCGCAAGAACTCGCTCGGTGAGAATGTCATCATCCAGTCGATCGGTGCCGCGTCGGGCATCATCGTGGCCGGTGCCATCTTCACCCTGCCCGCCCTGTACATCCTGCAGGCCAAGTACCCCGACATCACGGTGAACTTCCTGGAAATCTTCCTCAGTTCGCTGCTGGGCGGCTGCTTGGGCATCCTGTTCTTTATCCCGTTCCGCAAGTACTTCGTGAGCGACCAGCATGGCAAGTTCCCGTTCCCCGAGGCTACCGCGACCACCCAGGTGCTCGTCAGCGGCCAGAAGGGCGGCAGCCAAGTGCGTCACCTGCTCATCGCCGGTATCGTGGGCGGTCTGTACGACTTCCTGCTCAACACCTTCCACTGGTGGAAAGAGGTGCTCACCACCGCCGCCATCCCTGCCATCCAGAGTTTCACCGACAATGTGAAGATGATTTTCAAGGTGAATACCAGCGCCGCTGCCCTGGGTATAGGCTACATCATCGGCCTGCCCTATGCCTTCATCATCTTTGCCGGTAGTGCTTTCATCTGGTGGGTGATTGTTCCCCTCATGGGCTCGATGAATCCCGAATTGGCTACCGCATCTCCTGAGGACATCTTCACCGGAGGCGCCAAGTTCATCGGTATCGGTGGTATCGCCATGAGCGGTATCATCGGCATCATCAAGTCGTGGGGCGTCATCAAGAGTGCCGCCGGACTGGCTGGCCAGGCCTTTAAAAGTCAGGAACAGAACCAGGGCCAGCAGGTGGAACGCCACCAGCGTGACATCTCGATGAAGGTCCTCGTGTTCGCCCTGTTGGCAGCCCTGTTGATTACCTTCGTGTTCTTCTATATCGGCGTTATCCATAACCTGGTTCAGGCCATCGTTGCCTTCCTCGTTGTACTGGTCATCGCTTTCCTGTTCACCACCGTAGCCGCTAACGCCATCGCTATCGTGGGCAGCAATCCCGTGTCGGGCATGACTCTGATGACCCTCATCGTCGCCAGTGTGATCTTTGTTTCTATCGGTCTGAAAGGCTCTCAGGGCATCGTTGCCGCAATGGTTATCGGTGGCGTGGTCTGCACCGCCCTCTCGATGGCCGGCGGCATGGTCACCGATATGAAGATCGGTTACTGGATCGGCACCACGCCCGCCAAGCAACAGACATGGAAGTTTGTCGGCACCCTCGTGTCGGCTGCCACCGTCGGCGGTGTGATGATGATTCTCAACGAGGCCTACGGCTTTACCGACCCCAACGTCATGGCAGCGCCCCAGGCCAATGCCATGGCGGCCGTCATCGACCCCCTGATGATGGGTGGCGATACCCCTTGGCTGCTCTACGGTGTGGGAGCCGTTCTCGCCCTGTTGCTCAACTGGCTCAAGGTGCCCGCCCTGCCCTTCTCGCTGGGTATGTTCATCCCCTTCCAGTTAAATGCTCCGCTGCTCATCGGCGCCATCGTTAGTTGGTTCGTCGGCAGCCGCAGCAAGGATGAGGCCGTCAATGCCGCCCGCAAGGAGCGCGGAACGCTCATCGCCAGCGGTTTCATTGCCGGTGGTGCCCTGATGGGCGTTGTTTGTGCAGCCCTGGCCTTCTGTGATGTCAAGTTCGAGGCTCCTAAGAGCGAAATGTTGACCAACACCCTGGGCATTGTGATGTACCTCGCCTTGATTATCTTCCTTGCTGTTTACAGCCTGCGTGCCAAGAAGGACAAGAAGGCCGAGTAAACCGTCAACTCATTTTGCCTCACGCTAAGGCGCAAAGACGCTAAGGTTTTTATTAAAATCTGATATAAAGTAGAGACGCAAGGTTTTGCGTCTCTACTTTTATTCTAAAAGGAAGACAATAAGCACAACAATTACAAAACCATCCGGACCACAACGGGTTTTAAAGACAACTTGAACAACTTAGACAACATTTATTGATTGTTGTGCCAGTTGTTCAAGTTGTTTTCTAAAAACAACAAGGGGCGACAATGGTTGTCGTCCCTTGTTGTGGCGGAGTGACCGAGATTCGAACTCGGGATACGCTTTTCGTATACACGCTTTCCAGGCGTGCCTCTTCAGCCACTCGAGCATCACTCCTTGCGTAAATTGCGGGGCAAAGGTAATACAATTTGGCGGATAATTGCAAAAAAACCGTTTTTTTTTCATAAATTTGTCCCCATGAACACCAATGAGCGACTGACAACCTTTAACCACACGGGAGGGGCCGACCGCCAGGATCCACGCGTCAAGCAACTGGCTCTTGATGTGTTACGGTGGCTACCCTATGACCCTAACGATGACCAGATGCTGGTCATCGTTGCGCTGGCCCATTTCCTGCTGTACGCCCCCGAGCGCTCGGTGTTCATCCTGGGCGGCTATGCGGGCACGGGCAAGACATCGCTCACGGGAGCCATTGTCAAGGCTCTGAATCAGCAGGGGCTGAAGTCGGTGCTCATGGCACCTACCGGGCGCGCGGCACACATCTTCAGCGACTACTCGGGTCACCCTGCCTACACCATCCACCGCAAGATCTACCGCCAGCAGGGCTACGGCGTGGACGCCTTCGGCCTTGCCGACAACAAGCACACCAATACCGTTTTCATCGTCGATGAGGCGTCGATGATCAGCAATGCCAGCGACGGCTCCATCTTTGGCAGCGGGCGGCTGCTGGAGGACCTCATCGGCTATGTGTACAATGGCCAGGGCTGCAAGATGGTGCTCATGGGCGACAATGCCCAGCTGCCGCCGGTGGGCCAGTTGGTGAGCCCTGCCCTGGACGATGGGATACTGCAGTCGATGGGGCTGACGACCTATGGCGTGTTCCTGCAACAGATTGCGCGCCAGGCCGAGGAGAGCGGCATCCTGCACAATGCGACGATGCTGCGGCAGGCGATGGAAGACGGCTCGCTGGGCCGTCCGCACTTTGACCTCGAGGGCATGGAGGACATCCAGACCGTATCGAGCGAGTTCCTGCTGGAGACCATCAGCGACTGCTATGACCGCGACGGCATGGGCGAGACCATCATCGTGACGCGCAGCAACAAGCGTGCAACATTGTTCAATATGGGCGTGCGCAACACCATCCTCTACCGCGAGGACCTGCTGGTGAACGACGACATGCTACTGGTGGCCAAGAACAACTACTTCTGGGCGCGCGACTACGAGCAACTGGACTTCATCGCCAACGGCGATGTGTGCCGCGTGCGCCGCGTTTGGGGAGAGATTGAGCACCGCTACGGGCTGCGATTTGCCAATGTCACCGTCGAGTTTCCCGACCACGACGGCGTGGAAATGGACTGCAAGATCGTGGTGGACTGCCTGTTGAGCGACACGCCGGCCCTCGACCGCGAACAGAGCGAACGCCTGTTCAACGAGGTGTGGGCCGAACTCACCGGCGACAAGCGTGAGCGCTACAAGCAGCTGAAGGAGCACCCTTACTTCAACGCCCTGCAGGTGAAGTATGCCTATGCCGTGACATGCCACAAGGCACAGGGCGGCCAGTGGCGCAATGTGTTTATCGACATGGGCGGCATCATGCCCGACGCAATGCAGTCGATGGACTTCTACCGCTGGCTGTACACTGCCGTGACGCGCGCCCGCGACAGGGTGTTCCTCATCAACTGGAGGAACGATACCGACGAATAGGGTGACACATTTTTTTTGCGTCGCTACAATTTTTACATTACCTTTGTGGCTCAGAATCAACAAAATTCAAGAGGCTATGATACACAATAGACTTTATCGAATGGCTATTGCCGGGATTGCTGTGCTGGCAGGCTTTACTGCCGCTGCAGCGATTCCTGACGGATACTACAGTTCCCTGAACGGCAAGAGCGGTCAGGCGCTGAAAGACGCCATCCACGAACTGGCGATAAGACACACGACGCTGAGTTACGGCAGCCTGTGGGCCTACTTTGCCGAGACCGATTGCCGCGACGACGACAACAGCAAGGTGTGGGACATGTACAGCGACAAGACCTACTACTTTCGCGGCGGCACGAGCGGCGTGTATGGCATGCACAAGGAGCACTCAATGCCCAAGAGTTGGTGGGGCGGCTATGACGAGACCCAGGGTTATGCCGGCTACACCGACATCAACCACCTGTACCCCTCGGACGGCGATGCCAACATGGCCAAGTCCAACCACCCGCTGGGCGAGGTGTCGACGGCCTCCTTTGACAACGGCGTGACCAAGGTGGGCTCGCCCAAGACCGGCCAGGGCGGCGGCAGCAACTCGGTGTTCGAGCCCGACGACCGCTACAAGGGCGACTTTGCACGCACCTATTTCTATATGGCATGTGCCTACCAGCACTACACCTGGAAGTATACCTACATGCTGACCAACAACTCGTGGAAGAGCCTCAACGACTGGTCCATCGACCTGCTGTGCCGCTGGGCGCGCAACGATGCCGTGAGCGACAAGGAGGTGTCACGCAACGATGCCGTGCAGAAACACCAGAACAACCGCAACCCGTTCATCGACTTCCCTGAACTGTTTGAGTACATCTGGGGCAACCGCCAGGGCGAGGTGTTCTATGTTGACGACACGAATCCGCAGCCCGCCTACGACGGCGATCCCGAACTCATCACGCCGACCCAGGGCACCGTGCTTGACTTTGGCGAAATTGCCATCGGCAAGTCGCTGGACTACATCCTCTACATCAAGGGCCGCGGCCTGAACAACCCGCTGTCGCTGCAATTGTACCGCTACGACTACGAGATGTTCAACATCTCGGTGAACTCCGTGAGCCGCACCGCCGCCAACAGTGCCGAGGGCTATCCGCTGACCATCACCTACACGCCGACTGCACTGGGTGAACACACGACGCGCCTGCTGATTTCGGACGGCGGCCTCACGGGCAGCGTGGGCGTGGAACTGCGTGCCCGCTGTGTGCCCGTTCCCACCCTGTCGACGCTGACAGCCCTGCCGGCGAATGAAATCAACGGTACCAACTACACCGCCAACTGGGTAGCCGCCAACGAACAGGTGGACTACTACATCATCACCCGCACCGTATACAGCAAGGACAACAACGAGGTGACGACCGAGACCTTCACCACCGGCAGCGACCAGGAGACGAGCTATGTCTTCACCGACCGCCAGCCCGGCGAAACGCACACCTACAGCGTGCAGTCCTACCGCCTGGGCTACCTGAGCGAGCCGTCGAATGTAATCACTCTTGATGCCAGCGGCATCACCGGCATCGAGGCCGACAAGCCGCTGCAGGTGCTCGCCGTGGACGGCGGCATCCTCGTGAAGTGCAGCGAGAGCGTTGGCCCCGCCACCATCTATGACCTGGCAGGCCGTACCGTGCTCCGCATCGACGACCTCAAGGACGACATGGTCATCGAGTTGCCGCGCGGCATCTACATGCTCAAGACTGCCACCAGCCGCAACGCCTGGAAAGTAGCCGTGAGGTAAAACGGACACAACCGTTCATTACATACTGACACTAACAAAACAAGCGGTTGACCATGTGGTCAACCGCTTGTAGTTTATCGGATTACGGGATTTACTCCTTGATGAGGTTACCACCCTCCTTCAGAGCCTCCTCGTTGAGGGGGATGAGGTGCCAGTGGCGCTCGGGAAGGGTCTTCTTGAGGGCCTTGAGCACGCTCTCGATGGTAACCATCGGGCGAACCTTGAGCATCGAACCCAGGACGATCATGTTGAAGGTCTTGGAGTTCTTCATCTCGATAGACTTCTCGGTAGCATCAATAGGATAAATCTTGATGTCGGTGCGGGTGGGTTTCTTGTGGATGCCATAGGTGTCATACATCAGGATACCACCGGGCTTTACCTTGCTCTCAAACTTGTCCAGCGACTGCTGGTTGAGCACAACCACCACATCATAGGTGTTGAGCACGGGCGAGCTGATGCGCTCATCGCTCACGATGACAGTCACATTGGCGGTACCACCGCGCTGTTCGGGACCATAAGAGGGCAGCCAGCAGACTTCCTTGTCTTCCATCAGACCAGAGTAGGCAAGAATCTTACCCATCGACAGTACACCCTGTCCGCCGAAACCGGCAATAACTATTTCGTTAATCATAGTGTCTTCTTAATTTTTAGCGTTGAATACCATCTTTCAAGTCCTTCAAGTCTCCCAGGGGATACTTGGCGAACATATTCTCTTCCATCCACTTGTTGGCCTTCTCGGGCGTG
>ONYP01000062.1 GCA_900322135.1 uncultured Prevotellaceae bacterium | reverse complement strand
CTCCTGGCTACACCACATATATCTATAAGAAAGACATATCATCTGAGAGCAAATGAAAGAATGGCTGTTTCTGATAGGTGCCATTGTCTTAGAGACATTCGCTACCTCGATGCTCAAATACTCTGAGCAGTTTACCAGGCTACTGCCTACCATCGCAATGGCAGTTGGCTATCTGCTGTCGTTCTATTGTCTGAGCCATGCTTTGCGCACAATGCCTATTGGCATCGCCTATGCTATTTGGAGTGCCCTCGGCATCGTGTTGATAACACTCATCGGTATTTTTGTGTTTAAGCAAGTACCCGATTTACCAGCCTATATCGGTATTGCGCTGATTATGGCAGGCGTTATCGTAATCAACCTGTTCTCAAAGATGGAAGTGCATTAAGATAAATCGGAATTTATTGAAATCAAGCATTTTCCTATAATAATTATTTAAACAATAATAGTGGTATGAAAACAAACAAACAACTTATTGAACAGTTCTTACAGTTTATCAACACTGGTGACGCTGCCATCGGCAAACCAATTATCAGTGATGACGTCATCTTCTACGCTCCTACCTCACCAGAGCCCATGAAGGGTTTTGAGGGTTATATGGGTGTACTGGCCATGATGCGTGGTGCCATGCCTGACATTCTATGGAAGATCGAGGAAACGATTTCTGAGGATAACAAGATATTGGTACGCTACACGATGACTGGCACACAGACACAGCCGCTGATGGGCATGCCGGCCACAGGCAGGAAAATTTGTGTCACGGCCATGAACATCTACGAGTTCAAGGACGGCAAGATTATTCGTGAGCACGGCCTTCCGGATATGTTCTCGCTTCTGATACAACTTGGTGTTATCCCTGTTCCGGGACAATAATGCTGATGCAGCAGATAAAGAAGTGTATTGCCAGATTCTGCGATAACATCAATCGGATAAATTCCAATTTATCGGTACGTCTTTTCACAGCATACGCGGTTGATTTACCTTTGCATTAAGTAAATCAACCGCTATTCTTATGATACTGACGATAAACGGAAAACAGGCAGCGCTGAAGAAGGGGGCTTCAATAGAGTATGTATCTGAGAACCGCATCTTCACCGATGCCGATGACTACAGCATGGAGATTGAACTGCCCCTGGCAGACTGTCCGCAGAACCTCGACATCTTCGGGATGATCACTCGCAAGGAAGTGTGCGCGGCGACATCTTCTTCTAGATGAGGCGCTAGATAAGTGAAGCCCCTCAAGTCAGAATAACCGACTCGAGGGGCATCGTTTTAGAAGCGTGATCCTGTCGGTACTGTCGAGCAGTATCTCAAGAGTCGCTATGATGCGTTAAAAGATTGTGGTTTAGTAATCTATGAAAGGTTGCCATCCAATAATAATCATTGAAAAACCCTCTTATACCGCAAGAGGGGGTACATTGTATCCCCCTGCAATGTGAACACGATTTTCAAGAGGAATTAACAGATCCAATACTATGGGTTTTCGGCGTTTTTTTGTAAATTTGCAGGTTCTATGGGACATGGTTTTTTGATAGCGGCGCCTCACAGTGGCTCGGGCAAGACGACGATTGCTCGGGGACTGATGGCGTTGTTTGCCCGCAAGGGGTATAAGGTTCAGCCGTTTAAGTGCGGACCTGACTATATCGACACGAAGTTTCATGCTGCGGTATGTGGGCGGCCAAGTATCAATCTGGATACGTTTATGGCAACGCCTGAGCATGTGCGGGAATTGTATAATCGCTATGGTAAGGATGCCGATGTGTGCGTTGTCGAGGGCATGATGGGCCTGTTTGACGGATATGACCGCGACAAGGGTTCTTCGGCCGAGGTTGCCCGTGTGCTGGACCTGCCAGTCGTGCTGGTGGTTGACGCCAAGTCGGCGGCCTATTCGATGGCTGCGCTCATTTCGGGCTTCATCAGTTTCCGTAATGATGTGCACATCAGCGGTGTGATCTTCAACCGTGTGGGCTCGGCAAAGCATTTTGCCATGTTACAGCAGGTGTGTGATGACTTGGGCGTTGAATGCTATGGCTATCTGCCCAAGAAAGCTGAACTTGAGCAAGGGTCCCGTTACTTGGGATTGGACTTCAGCGAGAAGCCCGAGAACAATCTCTTGATTGAACTGCTGGAGAAGCATGTGGAATGGGAAAGACTCTTAGAATTCACGAACAAAGACAAGCCCGTAATCACGCGGTCCTGCAAGAAAGATGAATGGACTGGACGCACTTTAATAGCCCGCAACGATGAGTCGTTCTCCTTTATTTATCAGGAGAATATCGACCGGTTGGAGAATGTGTCATTCTTCGATCCCGAGCATGATGCACCATGCCTCGACGATGTGTCGCTGCTTTACTTGCCGGGCGGTTATCCCGAGAAGCATCTCGATGCCTTGGTCGCAGCCGAGGCGACACGACGAGCCATCAAAGCATATGCCGAGCGTGGCGGGCACATCATTGCCGAGTGCGGTGGCATGATGTATCTGTGCGAGAGAATTGTCACCGATGAGGGCGAATTTCCAATGTGCGGCGTGCTGCCCTATAGCATCACCGCCCGCAAGCAAGACCGCAAACTCTCGCTGGGTTATCGCCGCTTCACCCTCGATGGCAAGGAATACCGCGGTCATGAGTTCCACTACACACAATTCCTGGGTGAGCCACCGATTTCGATGACTCAGGTTTATAACGCCAAGGGCGAGCCCGTGCCGACACCCGTCATCCGCTATAAGAATGTATTGGCCAGTTACACCCATTTATATCAAGTTTGGAACATGTTCCAAACTTGAGTTTAGAGTTTAGGGTTTAGAGTTTAGAGAAGCTTTCGGCAATAAATAGAGATTGAAGAATGAAACAGATATATACCAAAACCGGTGATGAGGGCAAGACCAGTCTGCGCGACGGGGTGAGGGTCCCGAAGGATGACCCGCGCATCGAGACCAACGGGCAGATAGACCAGTTGAACGCCCATTTGGGTATTGTGCGCTCGATGCTCGTCGATGACGCTGCGAACCGTGATCTTGTTCTCGCCGTGCAGCGCGAGCTGATGACGGTCATGAGTCACATCGCCACGCCAGATGGTGGTATCAATCCCCGTGAGCTCCATGCTGCGGAGATTACCTCGCAGTTGGAGCAAGCTATTGACTGTGCCGATTATCAAGGCGGTTTCGTTGTGCCTGGCGGCGGCTCAAATTTGTCTGTGTTCATCCATCTTGCCCGCACTCAAGCACGCGCGGTGGAACGTCGCCTGTGGTCGCTGAATCGCGAATATCCCGTCAATAATGATATCCTGGTGATGATGAACCGTCTGTCTGATTATCTGTTTGTCTTAGCCAACGAGAAAGAATGAAGCGATTACATCCCATTATGTTTGCAGGAACTGGCAGTGATGTGGGTAAGAGCATCGTTGCAGCTGCTTTTTGCCGTATCTTCAAGCAAGACGGTTACAGCCCAGCACCGTTCAAGGCCCAGAATATGGCATTGAACTCCTATGCTACGCCCGAAGGCTTTGAAATCGGTCGCGCCCAGGCTGTCCAGGCCGAGGCAGCGGGTATTCCTTGCCATACCGACATGAATCCGTTGCTGCTGAAACCGCAGTCGGACCACACCTCGCAGGTCATCCTGCACGGCAAACCCATCGGCAACAAAAATGCCTATGATTACTGGCGCCGCGGCACATCGGACATCGACTATCGCCAAGAGGTTTGCGAAGCCTTTGATCGCCTTGCGTCCCGTTTCAATCCCATCGTCATGGAAGGCGCTGGCAGCATTTCTGAGATTAACCTGCGCGATACCGACCTGGTAAACCTGCCGATGGCGCGCCATGCCCATGCCGATGTCATCCTGGTTGGTGATATCGACCGGGGTGGGGTGTTTGCCTCGGTTTATGGCAGCATCGCCCTGCAGAAGCCTGAGGACCGCCGCCTTATCAAGGGCATCATTATCAACAAGTTCCGTGGCGACATTCGCCTCTTTGATGAGGGCCGCAAAATGCTCGAGGACATCTGCGGTGTGCCTGTGTTAGGTGTCATCCCTTACTATAAAGACATTTACATTGAGGAGGAGGATAGTGTGGCTTTGGCGCAAAAGTCGATGCAGGCCGAGCGAGGCAAGGTCAATGTGGTGGTCGTTATGTTGCGGCACCTGTCCAATTACACCGACTTTGATGCACTGGAGCGTGACCCGCGGGTTCACCTGTTCTATACCAACAATACCGAGGATATCAAGAAGGCCGACATCATCATCCTGCCGGGTACCAAGTCCACGCTGCATGACCTGTATGAACTGCGTCGCAACGGATGCGCCCAGGCCATCATGAGGGCCCATCGCGAGGGTGCTGCTGTATTGGGCATCTGCGGCGGTTACCAGATGCTGGGCATGGAAGTACTGGACCCCGACCATGTTGAGGGCGATATCGATCGCTTGCCGGGATTGGGTTTGCTGCCCACAACTACCACAATGAACGGCGACAAGCAGACGCGTCAAGTCTCCTGCGAGTACGGGGCCGGCTACGAAATCCATCAGGGCGAGACGCGCCCCGTGGGCGACGCCAAGCTGTCCCCCCTGCTGCACCTTGATGACGGACGCGAAGACGGCTATATCGTTGACAGCAAGTGCATGGGAACCTATGTCCACGGCATCCTCGACAATGCACCCTTTGTGGATTTCCTATTGGAGCCGTTCAAGGACAAAATCAACGACGGAAATCAACCGTTTGACTACGCGGCATTTAAGGAAGAGCAATACGACAAACTGGCTGCCCATGTTCGCCAGTTTGTCGATATGGAGCAAATCTATAAAATTTTGACTGACCATGATTGAAGGACACGGTGACGACCTGTATCGTTACAACAATATTAAGATGAACTTCAGTTCCAACATTTATGCTGGGACTGACTTAATTGCATTGGAAGACTACCTGTGTACCCGCATGGATGTCGTGCGCTCCTATCCTGAGCCCTCAGCAGCTTCGCTGGAGCAGATGATTGCCCATGAGTGCGGCATCAGTCCCGACGAGGTGATGGTGACAAGCGGGGCAGTCGATGCCATCTACCTGATAGCCCAAGTCTATCGCAACGAGGGCATCTGCCGCATCATGCAGCCCACATTCAGGGAGTATGAGGACGCCTGTCGCGTGTTTGGTTATCAGGAACGCGAGGACGGCGCCCTGTGCTGGCTGTGCAACCCTAACAACCCGACGGGCGATGTGATGGCAGTCGAGGAAGTGTTGGCGCTTGCCAAGCGTCATCGTTTGCTCATCGTTGACCAGTCCTATGAGGATTATACGATGGCACCCCTGCTGCAACCTGCCGATGTGGTGGACCGTGACGACATTATCTTGCTGCATTCCATGACCAAACGCTATGCCGTGCCCGGGTTGCGCTTGGGTTATATCACTGCATCAGGGAGAGTGATTAGCCGCTTGAGGGAGCAATACCGTCCCTGGGCTATTAACGCCCTGTCGCTGGAGGCTGGCAAGTGGCTGGTACAACGAGGCGAGACGGCCATTCCTGACTTGACATCCTATTTGGCCGAGACTCAACGCCTGCGCACCATGCTGAACGAGATAGATGGTATCGAAGCCCAACAGACTCAGACCAATTTCTTCCTATGCACCATCAGCCAAACCACTG
Source organism: uncultured Prevotellaceae bacterium (assembly GCA_900322135.1). GTDB lineage: Bacteria > Bacteroidota > Bacteroidia > Bacteroidales > Muribaculaceae > Sodaliphilus. Next base: position 19,282 of record ONYP01000062.1, on the reverse strand, counting down.
CTGCCGAGTTGAAAGACTATTTGGCACTTGAGCACGGCATCCTCATTCGCGATGCCTCCAATTTTACGGGTTTGACTCCGCAGCACTTCCGCATAGCCACCCAGTCGCCTGCCGAAAACGATGCCCTAGTCACGGCCATCCGTTTCTTTCTAAACAAACAACAATAAATACAACAAATACAAATATGGGAATTTTCGTTATCTATTGTTTTTATTGTACTTATTGTTTTCTTTTTTAATTCAGATGAACGAGACATTGTTGATCATATTGCCGTTGTTATTGGGCTGGTTGCTGGATTTTGTGTTCGGTGACCCGTCCTGGTTGCCGCATCCCGTTGTGTGGTTCGGCAAAATGATTTCGTGGGGCGAGCATCGTCTCAACAAGAGTCGCCACCGCATGGCCAAGGGTGCTGTGATGGCGGTATGCTTTATCTCGTTGGTGTTCTTTGTTATATGGGGTCTCAAGTACCTGGTTCCCAATAGGATATTGTGGCTCGTTCTGGATACAATCATCATTTTCTATTGCTTGGCAGGAACGACACTCATCCGTGAGGTGCGCGAGGTGTTTTTGGCGTTGGACCGTTCGCTGGAGGAGGGACGCGAGCAGGTCGCACGCATCGTGGGGCGCGATACATCCCAACTCTCTGCCCAGGAAGTCCGCACCGCCGCTCTCGAGACTCTTGCCGAGAACCTGAGCGACGGCGTGATTGCCCCGCTGTTCTGGTTCGCATTGCTGGGCACGCCAGGCATGCTTGCCTATAAGATGGTCAATACCCTCGACTCGATGATTGGCTATCGCACCGAGCGCTATAAAGACTTCGGCTGCTGGGCTGCCCGCATCGATGATATTGCCAATTACATCCCAGCCCGCCTGACCGCTTTGCTCATGGTCATTGCATCGGGCAAATTATCACTGTTGAAATTCGTTTGGAAAAACGGCCGCAGGCACGCCAGCCCCAATAGCGGCTACCCCGAGGCCGCCCTTGCCGGCATCCTCAACTGCCGCTTCGGGGGTCCGCACTACTACTTCGGCGAACTCTTCGACAAGCCTTATATCGGCGAAAACGACCGCGAACTCACTACACAAGACATGCACACCGCCGTTAGCATCAACCGAACGGCTGAACTTTTCATGCTCGCCTTAACTTTTGTCGCGATAATATATCTTTAGAAGTATTTGGTGATGTGGGCGTTATCGAAGTTGTTCATCTCGTTGATCATTCTCACGGCCGAATCGATGATGGGATAGGCGCAGAGGGCTCCCGTTCCTTCGCCGAGGCGCAACCCCAAGTTAAGGATGGGTTTGGCGTGGACGATGTCGAGCATCCGGCGGTGACCACTCTCGTCACCGCAATGGGTGAAGATCATGTAGTCTTGGGCTGCAGGGTAGAGTTGAATGGCGGCGATGGCACAGGCCGTCATGATAAAGCCGTCAACCAGCACGATAAGATGCTTCTCGGCTCCTCGCAGCATCGCCCCGATGGCTGTTATCATCTCAAAACCACCGAAATAGCGGATAGCGTTCTCGGTCGTGTTCTCCATTGTTTCATGGTATTGTTGCAACGCTTGGGCAAGTACTTTGCGCTTGTGCTGGATGCCAGGGTTGTCGAGGCCAGCACCGGCACCGATGCACTCGTCAAGTGGGATATTACCGAACAGGCTCATCCAGATGCTTGACGGCGAGGTGTTGGCAATGCCCATTTCGCCGACACACAGCACCTGACACCCTTCGTCGATGCAGTCATCCACCAGTTCGCACCCGACTTGGATGGCGCGGTCAAACTCTTCCTCGCTCATGGCGGGTTCGTGCAGGAAATTGCGTGTACCATGAGCAATCTTGCGGTCAATAATGCCTTCAACTTTTGACAGGTCGTAGTCCACACCTGTGTCCACGATGCGTAACTTGAAACCGTGCTGGCGGCAGAACATATTCACGCCGCCACCACCACGGGTGAAGTTAATCATCTGCTGCCAGGTGACCTCGCGTGGCGAGACGCTAACGCTCTCGCGTTCAATGCCGTGGTCACCACCCAACAGCAGGTGGCAGGGGTGGTCAAGGCTGGGTGTTAAGGTCTGCTGGATAAGACAAATCTGCAAGGCCAGTTCCTCCAGGCGACCTAGCGAGCCCTTTGGTTTGTTCAGGTGGTCGATTTTCTGTTGGATGGCATCAGCCATCGACATATCAGTGTGTTGTATCTTGAAAGTTCTCATTTTTTTAGTTTCTAGTCCTTGTCCCTAGTTTCTAGATGTTCTAGAACTGTTAACTCTTCACTGTCACCGGTATTCCCGAGACCATGAGGATGACTTCGTCGGCTCGGCTGGCGATGTATTGGTTCATCCAGCCTTGCAGGTCGGTAAAGCGCCGTTGCATGGCATCCACGCTCACACCGCCGCTCCCGATTTCGTTGGTCACGAAGATGAAAGTGGCATCCTGGTCCGTAAAGCGGTCAAATTCCTCTTTGGCTATATCTAAAACTTCTTGTGTGTCTTGATTCTGATTCTCGAAGAAGAAATTGGTCAGCCACAGTGTCACGCAGTCGATGACGGCCACACGCCCCGTCAGGTCATGACGGCTCAGGTATTTCTCTTCTTCGATATTGGTCCACTGCGGGCCGCGGCGTTCCTGATGACGGCGTACCCGCTCACGGAACTCATCGTCCCAAACATGGGCTGTAGCCACATAAACAGGGTTATCGGCAAGGCTTAATGCCAATTGCTCGGCATAACTGCTCTTGCCCGACCGTTGTCCACCAGTAATTAAAATGATTCTTCTCATGTCAGTTTCTAATTACAATATAATCTCCATAATCGGGGAGATCGTTCCATGCTTTGTCCCAAGAATAGAGTCCTGCATGAATGCCCGCGCTGATGAGAACACCGGCATGGGCAAAGATGGCCACCCGCTGGTAGGGTTTGCCCTTGAGTTCGTCGAGGAAAGCCGCCACGCGTTGATACTGCTGCAAGAAACTCTCACCACCCGTCGTGGGCTGGTTGATGTAGTCGTCGTACCACTCTTGCAGGTGCGGGTCCTGGATTTCGTCATAGAGTTGCATTTCCCACTCGCCCATGTTCATCTCCAGCAGCCGCTCATCGGTTTCAGCATCGGGATAACCGCAATAGGCCGCGAGTTTGCGGGCACGAGTCAGGGGCGAAGAAAACACCTTGTCGAATGGTAGGAATGGCTCTAATGAGCGGCGTGTTACTTCTGCCTCTTGATCAAAGGTGTCACGCACAGGCACATCTGTCTGTCCATAACATGTCCCCCTGGGCACATCGACGCTGGTATGTCTAATCAGAATGACTTCCATTTCAAGTTTTAGTTTCTAGTCCTTTGTCCATTAACTATTAACTGTTAACTGTTAACTCTTAACTATTAACTGTTGTGAACAGGCAACCAGATATATTGCCAGTTCCACCAGCAGGCACACGGCACCGCAGCAGTCGCCCGTGTAGCCGTGAATCTTACGCTGGATGAGCAGGTACAGGAAAAACATCACCAGTGGAGGCACAAAAATGAAGAGATACCAATTACTGATACCCGACAGCCAAATCATCAGTGCCATGGGCAGCAAGCCTTGAACCGTCAGACTCAGTCCTGCAGCAAGGGACGGCTTGCGATAGATGGTCTTGTTCTTGGCCTCTTCTTCGCGGCGGGCATAGGGTAGCACATTGACTAATTGGCTGGTAATCATTTTGGAGAACGGGTCAGCCGCCAGAATGGTGAGTGCAGCCACCGTCACTGGCATGCTATAGAGGGCAGTGCCCAACAGTAGCATGTAGATGATAAGCCCTAACACGCCATAGGTGCCAATGTGTGAATCCTTCATGATGGCGAGGATGCGCTCACGGTTGCCTCCGCCCCCAAAGCCGTCCAGGAAGTCGGCAAGGCCGTCCTCGTGCAGTGCCCCTGTAATGAGTAAGCGCACGGCAATTGCGGCAATAACGGCCACTGCATAAGGCAATATCATACTGCCGAAATAGAGTGCCGTAGCCATCGCGCCACCCGTGAGCCAGCCTGTCAACGGCCAAAACTCAACAACCGTTTTGTAACTCGTTTGCGGAGGCTGATGGAGACGCCAAAAGGGCAAACGCGTGAAGAAAATTAATGCCGCCCAAATGTTGTCATACCACCTTGTTTTTACTGCTGTTTCTTCCATAGTGCAAAGGTACAAAGAAGTTTCTAGTTTCTAGTCCCTAGTTCCTAGTTTTTTTGGTGGTTTTCGTGCGGCTTGGTCATTAAAAAGCAGTACCTTTGTAGCATAAATAATATAGACAAAGAAATGAAGAAATTATTTGGATTATTTGCAGTTTTAGTGCTGCTTTGCGCTTGCTCTTCACAAGGCGAAAAGCAGCCGAAATCCGGCACCGATTCGATGGAAGAAGTGACCGTGAAGTATGCCACAGGTTTCAGTGTTCGTGACTCAGCCGACATCCGGCTGGTTGATGTTGGCGAGAAAGACCATTTTGCACTGGTACAAGATGCCGATGCCGTGGTCCCAGAGGGCTATGTCAAGGTCAAAGTGCCCATCGAGCGCACCATCTGCATGACATCGCTGCAACTGTCCAATTTCACCATCCTCGATGCCCACGATATCGTCAAAGGCATCACTGGCACCAAGAATCTTTTTGACGAGGACATCAAGGCGCGTGTCAAAGACGGCCGCATCGTCAAAATCGGTATGGAGGGTGAGTTTGACCCCGAGGTGGTCATGGCCGCCAATCCTGATGTCATCTTTATCTCACCGTCCAAGCGTGGCGGCTATGATGCCATCAAGGAAATCGGTATCACGCTGGTGCCCCACCTGGGCTACAAGGAACTGGACCCGCTGGGACAAGCCGAGTGGATTAAGTTCATCGGGATGTTCATCGGCAAGGAAAAAGAGGCCGCCGAGATTTTTGCAGGCATCGAGAGCCGCTACAATGAACTGAAGGAGAAGGCCGCCAAGGTGGAGAGCCGTCCTACCGTCACCAGCGGCGAGATGCACTACGGCAACTGGCATGCTGTGGGTGGTAAGAACTACCTGGCGCAGATCTTCCGTGATGCGGGTGCCGACTATGTCATCAACGATGACGAGACCTCGGGCGAGGACCTGGAATTTGAAAAGATGTATGCCCTGTCGGCCAATGCCGACTATTGGCGCATCCTCAACAGTTACGAGGGTGACTTTTCCTACGAGGCGTTGAAGGCCAGTGAGCCCCGCAATGTGATGCTCAAGGCCTTCAAGGAGAAAAAGGTTATCTATTGCAACATGAAGCAGACGCCTTACTACGAAATCGCTCCCGTCAAGCCCGATGTGTTGTTGAAGGACTTTGTCGCCATCTTCCATCCCGAACTGGTCGAGAAAGACTACCAGCCCACCTTCTATCGCTTGCTTAAATAAAATCTAGAAGTTCTAGATTATCTAGATTAACTAGAAACTAGTGACTAAGGACTAGAAACTAAAGAAAAATGAGACGCACGCTGCCCTTGATGCTGGCCCTCTTGGTGGTCATTGCCGTGATGGTGATTGTCAACCTGTTCATCGGCTCTGTCGAGATACCGGTGGGCGACATCTGCCGTATCTTGGTAGGACAGGGCAGCGAAAACGAAATCTGGACCAATATCATTCTCAGTTCCCGCCTGCCGCAGGTGCTCACCGCCATCGTGGCGGGTGCGGGTCTGGCAGTGAGCGGTCTGATGATGCAGACCATTTTCCACAATCCGTTGGCGGGCCCATCCATCTTGGGCATCTCAAACGGTGCCAGCCTGGGTGTTGCCTTTGTCGTCCTGTTGTCTGGTCAGTTGGGTGGGGTGGCGTTGAGTAGCCTTGGCTATCTGGGTGATGCCGCCGTTTCGGTGGCTGCCATCATTGGCGCCATTGCTGTGATGATGCTCATCGTGTGGATTTCGGGCAAGGTGCGGGGCAATGTCACCCTGCTGATTATCGGTGTGATGATAGGCTATCTAGCCACAGCCATCATTGGCGTGCTCAAGTTCCTCAGTCCTGAGGAAGATGTCAAGGCTTTTGTGGTGTGGGGTCTCGGCTCGTTCTCCCGTGTGTCGGGTGACCAGATGATATTGTTTGTCGTGCTCATGTGTATTCTGTTGCCCCTGAGTTTCCTGTTGGTAAAGCCCCTAAATGCTATGCTGCTGGGCGACCGCTATGCCGCCAACTTGGGTGTCAATGTCAAGCGTGCCCGCACTTGGATTATCATTTGCTCGGGCACCTTGGTTGCCATCGTTACTGCCTATTGCGGCCCCATCATGTTCATCGGTATGGCCGTGCCCCATCTGGCGCGCGGCATCTTCCGGTGCTGCCTTGGCTCTCATCTGTAATCTGATTGCCCGTGCTCCGGGATTTGAAGGCGCCATGCCCGTCAACAGCGTCACCGCCCTCATTGGCGCGCCCATTATCATCTACGTCCTCTACCGCCGCCGCAAAACCTCCTACGAGTGATAAATCTTCCCATTATCATCGATTAGGAGAATAGTAAGCGTCCCTTTTGGCAATAACGGGGCGCAGTAGTGGGCGCAGTGGTTGATGACGACGGTGGCAAAGGCCTGGAGTTTTTCTTGAGGGATTCTATCCCACAGTTCTCGGGCGAGGGTGAGGTCGCTGATGTCGATATCAATACTTGACTCGTGAAGCATACTCATGACGAAATCTTTGTCCATCGTGGTGTGGCGGCTGTGGGTGTCGAGGTTGCCCGCAGCGAGTTTCACCGCCTTGCCTAGCATCACGCCCATGGTGACATTCTTGATGTTGAGTTCATCAGCAATGGCTAAGGTCTCCCCGATGTAATTCCCGTATTCCACAAAGGCCTGCTGTGGCAGGTCGGTGTATTGCGCTTTGACAAAGCGCTCGCTCTTGCCGCCGCTGTTGATGACTACACGGCCGCTGCCCGAAGCCTTGGCCACCTGCATGCACTTGCGGATGCTCGCCACAAACGCTTCCTCACTGAAAGGCTTGACGATGCCCGACACGCCGATGATGCTGATGCCGCCCTCAATGCCTAGGCGCGGATTGAAGGTGCGACGCGCAATCTCGGCACCTTGCGGCACACTGATGGTGATGATCACATTTTCCTTGATGTTGTCGCGCATCATCTGGCGCGGAGCCTTGTTGATGGCAGCCTCGCCTGGGGGATAGTCGAAGCCTGGAACGGTAAACCTGCCGACACCCTCACCACCCAATATCTCGAAATGGTCACTCAGTTCAACACTTGCCCTGATCTCGATGCCGTTAGTCACATCGGGGTCATCGCCTGCTTGCTTGAACACGGCGGCATAGCCGTCACCATAGGCCACTTCAACATCAATCGTCTCTCCATTGGGCAGAATAACAGGAACCGATTTCGGTTCCTTACCCCTCAGCAATCTTTGTGTTGCAGCAATGGCCGCAGCCGTGGCACAGGTACCCGTGGTTAACCCGCTATGCAAGGGATAGAATTCGGGCAACAGTTTCTCCACCATGCGGCGCAGGCCATGGGGCCCGTTGACATGCTCTACGGTCACGCCATCAGCAACGGGGTAATCGGGCCGTTCCACGACAAAGACTTTGATACCCGCTTGACGAGCGGTTTCCACTTTCTCATCAAAGCCTCCCGTCTTACCGCTCTCCTTGGTGATGATGGCTTGAGGCTGCAAGCGCTCAATCAACGATGCGGTGTCGTCTTTCTCGTAATAAACGAGGTGGTCGGTAGGAAATCCAGCCTTTTGTGCACCGACGAATGATTCTTCACGGTTCAGGATGCGGAACCAGCATTCATGGCTATTCCAGTAATCACGCAGTTTCGCAATGGTATTGACACCGGTAAGTGCCAATAGGCGATGAACGCCATGCGCTTCCAGTTGATTGATGGCATCGTCATAGTCCTTGCACCAAATGAGGTTCTTGTCATGGCTTGGATAGATGCGGTCGTAGCGGATGACTGGCACACCGATTTGCCCTGCAAGGTCAATGACATTGCGGTGCAGATTAACGGCAAACGGATGGGCGGCATCAACAATCAAGTGAATATCGTGTTCCTGGCAAAAAGCGATCATCTCGGGCACTTCCATAGCACCGATGATGTGCTGTCCATGCACGAGTTGGATATCCTGGGCGTCACTACGGGTGGAATAGCAGTAAGTGGCGCCCGATTCCTCGAGCACCTTAGCCGCCATGCGGCCCTCTGTCGTTCCACCAAATACGAGAATCATAGTGTTAGTTTCTATTCCCTAGTTTTTAGTGTCAGGATTGCAACTAGAAACTAGGGACTAAGGACTAGGGACTATTTTTCGCCTTTGCGAAAAAGGTGTGTGAAATGTTTGTCATACAATTCCGACAAGCCCTTGCGGTTGTCAATAGCCTCGCCCACGACGAGCATCGTGGTCAAGGTGAGGTTGTGGTCGTGGACTATCTTGGCCAGGTCCTTGAGTACGCCGCGATAGATGCGCTGGTCGGGCCATGTGAGGTGATAGCAGGCAGCAACGGGTGTATCCTCGGGATATTCCATAAGCAGTTCCCGCTGCACATCATCAACGATGGCGGCACTCAGGAAGATGCACATCGTGCTCTGGCTGCGGGCCAGCAGGTGTAACTGTTCTTTCTCGGGCATGGGAGTGCGGCCCTCTCCACGGGTGAGGATAATGGTTTGGGTGCGCTCGGGGATGGTGAACTGGCTGCGTAACTCGGCAGCAGCAGCCAGGAATGACGAGATGCCGGGCGTGATGTGGTAACGCATTTTGTGTTCATCGAAGAAAGCCATCTGCTCCTGAATCGCTCCAAAGATACAGGGGTCGCCTGTGTGCAAGCGCACGATAAACTTACCCTTGTCATAGAATTCCTTCATCAACGCGCATTGCTCCTCCAGATTCATGCCTGCCGAGCTGCGCACCACGGCACCAAGCTTGGCACACAAGGTCAATTCACGCGGAACAAGAGAACCTGCGTACAGAATCAGGTCGGCCCTCTCCAGCATCTTGCGGCCTCTGACCGACACCAAGTCGGGGTCGCCGGGACCTGCACCCACTATCTCGATATGACCCTGTTGGTCACGCAAGTATTGGTGGTCGATGGCCAGCGCAACGGTGAAGTTCTTGCCTTTGATTTTGGGTACAATCAGTTTGCCGTGGTTGGAGCCCAAGATGGCTGCAGCCTCGCACACACTGGGCGTGCCTACGTGCTTGGCCACCGTTTCGCTTGGATTGGGCACCTCAACGGCTGCCAGTTGTTCGGCCGTGAAGAATTCAACTTCCTCGTCATAGCCATCTTTTAATAGTTGCACAAACGGCTCATCGGCCTTGACATCTATCGTGCAATAACGGCAGGCGCATGGTAGGATGCCCCATTCGGCCAAGGCCTCGTCCATCTGGTCATAGATGAACTTGTAGTCCTCAGGGTGATGTGCTAGTCCGAAACCGATGGTTCCTACCATGGGTACAAAGTGCAATGACAACATGCCGTCAGGCGCATAGCGACGGTAGGGTGTCACCATGATGATGAGGTTGTATTTCTTGGGGTCAGCTTCGTTCATGTCGTTTATAATGGTGACATGGTTGGGAAGCGTTTTTTCCAGATAATCGGTGCCCTCGTCGCGCACTTCCATGAACAAAGCCGTCGGCTTTCGGTTGACGAAAGCAAAGATGCAGGCATTCATGTCGTCCTCGCTAGCAATGGGCCAGTTGAACCGCTCTGAGAGCGTGTCCAATGCCCACAGACCGGCATTGTCGCTTTGGGTCGTGATTACAGGTTTAGCCCCAAGCGCCGATGCCACTTGGCGGGTCAAGTCGTTGGCGCCGCCCACATGGCCCGATAAGACTGAAATGACATGGTTGCCCATACTGTCCACGCAGAGGACTGCCGGGTCGGTATGCTTGTCTTCGATGAGTGGCGCAATCGTGCGCACGCAGATGCCCATCGCGCCAATAAAGATGAAGGCATCAAACTCTTGCCATCGCTTGGCGACCTCACCTCGTTTGATTACCGAGGCCTGGAACTCTTGCTTTAGTGTGTCGGCTACATTGCGGCCCTCGTCGCTCACGGGAATAACGGCTATCTTTTGCATTTCAGAATTTCTATCGGGTTATTGTCGTTCAGGATGATGCGTGTGGATGGTTCTTGTTGTAATCCCAATTCGGCACACGCCTCATTAAACAGTTCGTGGCTGTCGGTATGCACCATGGGTGAGGTGACGCTGTTCATCACGATGCAGCCATCGTCAGTCAAAACGGTCAGCACGCACGCCATGATTTCCTTGAGCTGCCCGCCATGCCCGCCGATAAAGACGGCATCGGGGCGGGGTAGGGCATCAATCTCAGTTTTTAGAAAGTCCCCTATGTGGTAGTTGATTCCGGGCACACCAAAGCGTTGACTGTTCTCCTGCATCAAGGCTTCGCACTCAGGCCTGACCTCAAAGGCCTCGACATGCAGGTGCGGGAACTGCAACCGAGCCTCAATCGACACGCTGCCGGTGCAGAAACCAATGTCCCACAGGACGCTTTTCTGCGGCAATTCCAGCGCTTGCAGGGACAACAGGCGTATCGGTGCCTTAGTAATCATCTTCTCACGCCCATCGAGCAAGGCGAATTCGCTCTCGGGAATGCCGAAATAGCGTGGCCTGGGGTCATTGCCGACCAAGATAAGGCAGTTAGGGTAATCAAACTCATGCTGTGCAGCTTCTTCAAGCGACAATGTCGTGATGTGCTCTTCTTTGGGGTTGCCCAAATGCTCGCCCACATGCATTTGATAGCCGTTGTAGCCGTAGTCCAGCATGCGCTGGGCGATGGCGGCTGGTGTGTGCTCGTGGTCGGTCAATACACCGATTTTGCCTGCCCGCTCAATCAATGCTTTGTCAAATTCGGGCCAGGGACGCCCCGTTAATGAGACGATACGCATATCGTTATAGGGCATCACCAGGCGATGGGACAACAATTGCAGGGAGTTGAACGACGGGAACAGCACAATTTCGGCATCGGGCATCTTGCGCTTGATGGTGTTGGCAAATCCGAAGAACAACGGGTCACCGCTGGCAAACACAATCACCTTGTCGTGATACTGCGCGAAGACCGCGTCCAGCGGTGTGGTAATTTCAATCCACTGTGCCCCTTCGGGCAAATAGGGTGCGACAAGTCGGTAGTGGCGCTTGCCGCCCGAAAAAATGCGCCCTTTGCAGATAATACTAATCACCTCTGGCGGCAAATAAGGCCGTGGCGCATCACTGATGCCTATTACATAAAACTTCATCTCATTCTTGATTATTATTGTTCAAACAACTACCTTTTCAGTCAAACAACATGAACAACAAATAACAACAGAAACCACTTATATTATTGTTGTTTGCGTTGTTCATAGTTGTTTTGGTTGTTTGAAAAAATGTTGTTTGATTGAGTGTCATAAGTCTCGACCGGGTTTGAGTTGTGCGGCGTCGTCAAAGGTCAAGATGGCGTTGCACAGGGTTGCTGCCAGGTTGCTGCCACCTTTGCGTCCATCGACGATGATTTTGGGAATATCCTTGAAGGGCTTGGCCATGTGCTTGGATTCGCGCACATGCACAAAACCCACAGGTGCGGCAATGATGCCGGCAGGATGGGCTTTGCCCTTACGGATGAGGTCACATAGTTCCATCAATGCCGTCGGTGCGTTACCGAAGGCAAACAGCGCATCGGGATGTTCCTCAACGGCAAGGCGGATGCCCGCCTGGGTTCGGGTAATGCCTTGTGCTGCGGCCATTTCGGCAACCCGCGGGTCACTCAAGTAGCATTTGGCCTCCATGCCCAGTCGTGCCAGCGCACCTTTGCGGATTCCGCTGGTTACCATTGTCACATCGGTCACAATGGTCTTGATTTCGCCCTTTGCGACTTTGTTATAGAGCATTTCCACCGCATGGTCATCAGTCAAGAGTATTCGCTCCATCTCAAAGTCGGCCGTCGTGTGGATGGCGTGCAGCAGTGCCCACTTATGGTCAAGCGGAATGTCCTTGTTGCGAAGTTCGCTCTCAATGGTGCGGAACGATTCAATCATAATCTGCTGGCCTGGCTTGGCACCTTCAACTCCACGCTCGCGGTAGTAGCCGCGCGGGGTGATGATGCGGCTCAACTCCTCCCCCGCCTGGGGGGAGGTGCCCGCAAGTGCGGAGGAGGGGGAGAAGATATAGGACTGCGAATTGCCGATGAGAATCACGGTGAACATGTCCACTTCCTCGGGGTCAAATTCGCCGAGTGTGGTCACTTTGATTTCCTGCTCATCGCGTCCCGCCTGACGGACATAGCCCACGGGAGTATCGGTCGAGCGTTGCTGCAAGAAGAGTTCCACCAGGCGGTACAGTTGCCAGTAGCGGCCATTGGACTTGGGGTTATAGACGGCAGTGACGAAGTCGCCCACGGCGGCGGCCTTGATGCGGCGTTCAATCACCTCCCACGGGGTCATAAGGTCGCTCAGCGAGATGATGCACAGGTCATGGCCGATGGGAGCACCCAGCAGCGAAGCGGCTTTCTGGAAAGCCGAGATGCCGGGCAATGACTCAATCTCCACATCCGATCCGCGCTCGCGCTTCATCTCATAGACCAGCGGCGTCATCCCGTAAATGCCGGCATCGCCCGAGGAAATCACCACGACCGTTTTGCCCTGCTCGGCCAGTTCAAAGGCCTGCTCGGCTCGCTCGCGTTCCTTCTTCATACCCGTGTCGATGCATTCGCAGCCATCCTGCACATATTCCTGGATGAATTGGAAATAGTATTTATAGCCCACAATAGCGTTTGCCGACCGCACTGCGTCAAGTACGGCGGGCGTTATATCATCTTTACTGCCAGGCCCGATGCCTGCTACTATAATCTTACCCATATCAGTTGCAAATATACAAAATTCTTAAAAAAGGGAGGCGTTGTCTCACGACAAACCTCCACAATGATTACAATATAAGGTTACTTTATTTTAATTTTCAGGCCTATCACGAGCATGCGACCCGGTGAGTACAGGGCATACTTGCGATTGGATGAGTCGATGCGGCGGTCGACCTTGTCAAAGATGTTGTCGATGCCGATGCTCGGCTCCAGATAAAGGTGTTTCAACCCGTCAATCGAGTGGGTCGTGTTCAGGTTCCAAATGCCGTAGCCGGGGGCATCCTCATAGTCGGGATAGTAGGTCTTGGACTGCAACCTGCCGTTGATGTTCACATTCAGGCCGTAGTTGCCCCAACTGTGGAAATAGTTGGCAGCAACGGTGGCGGCATTGCGGATGCTTCGTTCCAGCGGAGTCCATTGCTCACCGCTACAGGTGCGCGCATAGGTGTAGACATAGTTGGCCGACAGGTTGAAGCCTCTGAACAAGTTGGCCGATACATTGACTTGCACACCCTTGATATCACCCTTGTCGCTGTTCTTGTACAGCGAGTAACGCTCGAGTTTCTGCGCCTGGTCATCGGTCATCTCGGGGAATTCGGTTTGCAACATGGCCAGCGAGGTAGCGTCCACATCGATGTTCTGCCTGATGACCATATCGTTGATGCGGTTCATGAAACCCGTCACACTCACGGCAAGGATATTGCTGCGGTACTCGGCATTGAGCGAGAAATAGTTGCTCTTCTCGGGCTTGAGGTCCTTATTGCCGAAGATGATTTGTGCCTTGCCGCGGTTGACCGAGAAGTAGTGGTAGTACAACTCGTCAAGACCGGGAGCGCGGAATCCTGCCGAATAGGTGGCACGCAGGCGGAAGTTGCCCGGCGCATACATCAGCGTGGCCTTGGGTGTGAGGTGCCACTTGAAAGTCTCGTGATAGGTCAAGCGCAGGCCCACTGTGGCAGTCAGGCGGTCAAAGAACAGCATCTCGTGCTGGGCAAAGGCTGCTGCCGTGTAGGCGTTCTGGTTGATGTTGCCCGAGGTGGCGGTCAGGTAGTCCTTGCGCCAGTCAGCACCCAGGATGGTGGTGGTGTTTTTCATCAAGCCCAGAATGGCTTTCAACTGGCCTTCCATCGAGCGCTGCTTTTTGGATTGCACATAATCGTCGATGGCGTAGGTCTTGGTAGCCACATCATACTGCTTGCCGTAGCGGAAACGGTCAACGGTGAAATCGGCCTGCAATGAGTTGCGGCTCGTGAATTTGTAGATGCCGCCCACATTCCAGCGCAGGCCCTTGTAACGCATTTCATAGTCGGTGCCGCCGGTGATGTCCTTGCGGGTGTTGGGGCGGTCGGTAATCTTGTAGGAATAGTCGATGCCGGCATTCAGCGCCAGGTGCTCGTTGGGGGCATAGGTGAACTTCTGGCCCACGAGATTAGCGCGATAGCCTGTGAAGAACGGGGCAATGGTCGGCTGCGTTTCGGTTTCGGAGCTCTTGACATATTCCACATCGTTGATGCGGTAACTGTCGGCTTGGTCGCGCGAGAACGAGGTATAAGAGCCGAAACCGTTCTTGTAAATGTCCAGTGCGATGTTTTCGGTCAATTGTCCATGGCCCGAAACGCGCGTGTCGCTGGTCACACTTACCAGGTCGCGTGTGGGTTGGTCGGTAATGATGTTGATGACACCGGCGATGGCATCCGAGCCGTAGAGCGACGATGCAGCACCATCAAGCACCTCGATGCGCTTCACGCGCGCCATGTTGATGCGGTTCAGGTCCACATTGTTGGAGATGTCGCCCGTCAACTTTTGGCCGTTGATGAGTATTAGGATATACTTGTTGCCCAGGCCGTTGAGCCTCAGGAATGTACCCATCGAGTTGGGGGCCATCGACACCTGCGGCATCATGCGGGTCAACGCGCCGTCAAAGGTGGTGATGCCTTGCTCCTTGATTTCCTGGCGGCTGAGCACATGGACGGGTGTAGCGGTGGATTTCAGGCGCTGGTGGTGACCCGAACCGGTCACAACCACGGGATTTAAGGTGTAAATGCGGCTCGTAATCGACGAGTCGCTGTGTTCCATCTTGTGGATTTGTGAAACAGCAGCACTCCACGAGAGGAGTGCTACTGTAATCAATATGATTCTTTTAATCATCAGTTTACGGTTAAAACTACAAATTACGCCAATTTAACGCTTGCTTCGCGCAAAGCCAATCAGTTTAATTCGCGTAATTTGTAGTCTTGATTTGAATTTACTCGGGATTCTTGCTGTGATAGAAGTCCAGAGGCTCACCGTTGATAGCGTCGGTGGTGTGGTTCATCCACACTTGACGGATGGTAGGGAGTTCGAGCAGACCCTTCTCGATCATGGTCGAGTTGTTGCACTCATAACCCAGGTGGTGGAAGTACATCTTCCAGGAGGTGTCCTCAACCTCGCCCTCATCGTTGGGGGTAAACTTGCTGCCGTCCCAGTTATCGTCATCGTCACCGGCCATGTCGTTGTGACCGTGGTCACCGTCGATGGACATCAAGGGGTGGCAATATACCTTACCGCTGGTGTAACCGGCAGCCAACATACGGGCATAAACATTGGTCTTGAAGTTGCCCATCATGTCAACGGTGCCGACAAAATAGTGGCTGTTGAGCTGCTGCAGAGCTTCTTCCAACTGGGTATAGCGCACATTAGCCTTGTAGGTGTCATAGGAGTCGGGGTTACCGTGACCCATGAAAGCGACAACACCCTGATTGGCCAGGTTGCCATACAGCTTGTGGAGTTCGTTGGCAACGAGGTTGATATCGTCATCGGCATCCTGCAACAGGGGCACACCCAGTTTCAGGGTTACGTTAGCCAGATAGTTGTCGTCGATGTCACCATTGGCGTTGTTGGCAAAGTCCTTGATGTAGTTGATTACGCGGGTATATTCCTCACCGGGAATCACCTGTAGGGATTGAACAACGATCTCGCTGTACTGTACACCCTTTTGAGCAAAGGCATTGAGCCAGAAGGGGGGTGCATAGAAGTTGCGAGGATCAACATTCTCACCGGCAGCGGCACGGTTGATGCAGATGGCCGACGAGAATGACAGGTAAACATCATAACCGGGGAATGCCTGCTTGTAGGCGGCAACGGTAGCGTCAAATGCGTCGTAGGCCTGCTCCCAGGTCGAACCGAAGGCAACCAGCAGGATAGCCTTGTTGTTCTTCTTCTGTGACTTCACAGTCTCGTTAACGGCTTTCTGGTAAATGGTGTAGTTGTTCTCGATGGGATCGTCCTTGTCGTCCTTACACGAGGTGATGCCCATGGTCAAGCAGATTGCCATCATGGCGATCAGTAAAGATTTAATCTTCATCATTGTTTTGTTGTTTATAGTTAGACTTATACTTATTAGAAAGTTTCTTTCCTTGGTTGAAGCGGATGGTCAGCGACACATAGCCCGTGCGGCCCGGGGTTGTCGTGCCCAGGTGCAACCCGTGTGGCGTGCGGTCACAGTAGTTGAAGATGTTGTCCACACCGGCCTCGATGCGCCATGTGGTGGCCTTGAAGTGGCCCAGGTCATGGGTGGTGGACAGGCGCCAGGTCTGGTATCCCTTACCGTTGCCGTCGTCCTGGTAATAGCGTGTGCTCGACATGCGGCCATAGATGCCCACGCCCAAGCGGTAGTCGTTCGAGAAACGGTGACCCCAGGTGGCGAACCAGTTGCCCTTGTGATGCGCCATACCGTCAATGGTGACTTTGCGCATCTTGTCATGGTTGGTGTCATACTGGTTGGCATCGGTGTCCAGGTAACTGTAACCCAAGCCGAAGGCAAATTCTCGCCACTGGTAATTGACATTCACATCAACGCCGTAGGTCTTGGCGTCCTCAATGTTCTGGTACTGGCGGGTCTTGACGGGGTCATACTGGATGATGTACTCGTCGGGGGCCTGATAGTTGGGAATGGTGACCAAGGCAATCATATCCTTGACCTTATTATAGTATCCCGTGACGGTCACATTCAGGCCATGCCAACCATACTCGCCGCTTACCGAGAAATAGTTGCTCGACTGCGGCTTGAGATCGGTGTTGCCCAGGTACAGGTAGGTGCCGCTCATTTGGCGCACATAGCGGTAGAACAGTTCACGGATGGCAGGCGTCTTGAAGCCCTGGCTCCAAGTGGCACGCAAGCGCCATGGTTGACCAATTTTCCACATCGCCGACACCTTGGGCGTCAGTTTGGTGCCGAACTGCTCGTTCTGGTTCAGGCGCAGGCCGGCGGTGATGTTCACATTGGGAATGAGGTTGAACTCGTCCTGCACATACACGGCCGCTGTCCAGTCGCTGGCTTTGCCGCCTTTCACGCGCGTGGGGGCATGCAGCCAGTCGTAGCGGAATTCTGCACCGGCACTCAGAATGTTCTTGTAGGGTAGGGTGAACACGCCCTTCAGGGCAGCCATCGTGCGCTGCTGGTCGCTCTGCAATTCTTTCTGGTCCGGGAGATAAGGGAAATAGGGGTAGTAGGGCGTGCCTGCGCTCTTCTCATAGTCCTCGACGAGCGTCGTGGCGGTATAGTAGTAATAATAGGCATGGCGGTGCCAGTCCACATCCAGCGAGATATAGTCGGTCTTTGACTTGCTCCACTTGCCGCCGATGGATGCCGAGCCGTTGTGGTACTCCATGTCCCAGGTCTTCACATCATAGTGCGGATGATGGCCGCTCACGCGGTAGATGCGTTTCCAGTAGGTGCTGCCGTCGGCATAGAGTTCCAGGTTCTGGGTGGGCTGATAGGTCAGGCGCTCGGCAATCTGCCAGTTGGTGTGGCGGTTTACGGTCTTGTTGCGGGAGTCGGTGATGGGCGGCTCCGAGCCCTCGGTATGCTCCACTGCGGTGTTCTGCCAACCGTCGCTGTGCTGCAACTGGAAGTTGGTGTAACTGCTGAACTTGCCGTAATTCAATGCCAGACCGTTATGCTGGCGCACATCACCGTAACTGCCCACGCGGGTAGTGTTTTCTATCAACAGTCCCTCCTCGCGGTGCTTCTTGGTGATGATATTGACCACCCCGGCAATGGCGTCCGAGCCGTACAGGGCACTCGATGCCCCCTTCACAATTTCGATTTTCTCGATGTTCTGCGGGTCGATGAGCGACAGGTCGTTCTGCCCACCCACATCGCCGTGGATGCGCTTGCCGTCAATCAAGATAAGGATATAACTGTTGCCCAGACCGTTCAACTGCATCTGCGAACCCATATCGTCCTGGTTAAAGGCAAACGATGCCGTGAGACCACCCAGGATGTCCTCGATGCTCTTGCCCGCATAGTTGCGCAGCATTTTGCTGGTAATCACTTCGGTCTGTACGGGCGCGTCCTTCAGCAGGTGCTGAGTGCCAGTACCCGTTACAACCACCTCGGGCAGACTATCCTGCCTCCAGATGCCATCTTGTGCATTGACAGCCACAAACGCGCATAAAGCCAGCACGGCTGCTGTCAGTCTTTTTCTTTTCTTCATTTGCTTTCCGTCACACCTGTTCCTGAGTGAGCGTACTAAATTAGTTTTAGTCTCTAGCCACTAGTTTCCAGTCATAATAGTTCGCAAAACCAACTATTAACTGCTAACTCTTAACTATTAACTGTTATGGCAGGTCTTCTGACTTTTCCCCAGTCTGCTTTGCCTTCCCAGCCTTTTTCTCGGCCAGTGACATTCAGTAAGCAGACCCTGTGTTTGAGGGGATTACAGCTGCAGGTACAGTTCCGGACTCTCACCGGATTCCCTTGCATCGAGATGGCCCTAAGCCACCCGATTACCATCAATTTGCGCCGCAAAGGTACTACTTTTTTCCCAACCACCAACCAAACCGCAAAAATATTCCAAAATAAAAAAGAAAAAGACACCAAAATCCATTGACAACTCTCTGAATTTCAGCACCTAAGTCAGAAGCATAATCCTACGGGGATTAAAGATGGTAATTAAGCCTCATTAAAAGAAAAATGAGATATAGTGCTACATGATAAAAGAAACGACTCGCGACGGCATAATCAAACTGGCAGCGAGCCTTGGAAAGAAGTATCGAGGCCGATACCGAAGAGGTGCCGGCCTCGATGCTGCTTTCGATTACATGATTATAATCTTCTTTCCGTTGACAATGTAGATGCCCTTGCCAGGTCTCGATACACGCTGGCCATTGATGTTGTAGTAAGGACCTTGCAGGTCGTTTGTCTCATTATCAAGAATCTCTTTGATGCCTGTTGGCGTTTCAAAGGTGAGTCGAATCGTCAACTGGTTGGCGGGATTCTGTGAGCCTATTGGCGTACAGAAGGCGCGGAACGGGCTCACCGAGTGGGTGCAAAGACTTGAAGGAGATCATCGCCCGTCTCAACGAGCGATTGGACGAGCCCTTCGTCACGGTCAACACAGTGACCGGCGACAAGGGCATAAAAACTTGTGCAAGCATTAAGTTTGCAGCGTCGTTGCAGACGAAGTCTGCTAAAAGCAAACATGATGTTAATGTAATA
>ONYP01000131.1 GCA_900322135.1 uncultured Prevotellaceae bacterium | reverse complement strand
ATTTACCGGTCACGCCCTTCACATAGTCAGCCAAACGATGATTCCAGTTCACCTCGGCCATGACGCTCGAGATGGTCTTGCTGCCATACTGCGACCACATATAAGCCATCAGTTTCTTGGCGGGTTCGGTAGTAGCAACCACAGGTTCCTGTCCTTCGGCAGGAGGAATCACGGTAGCCTTCTTGGTCTTGAAGTTCAAGGTAAACTCTGGAGCCGATGCCGAAGCGTCGGTAGTAGAAACGATAGCGCCCTTGGACACCTTGACAGTATAGCTGGTGCCTGCAACGAGCGATAACGGAATGTCTACCGCCATCGTCGTCTGTGAATTGCTCTTAGCGGCAACAGCAGTGCCATTGAGCGTGATGCCCGTCGAGGATGCGACCTTGACCGTCGTGTTATAGGTCAGCGTGAGCACAGTGGTGGTTTCAGCATCCACCTCGGCTCCCTCGGCAATGGTCTGCCCTCGCAAGGTCACGGTCACGCTGGGCGTGGGCTCATCCGGGTCACCTTCACCACTACACGAGGAGAAAGTGAATACCGCAGGTAATAGCATAAGGGCCAATAACGCAAGATTAACGAGATGATTTCTTTTCATTGTCTTTACCTTGTAATGTTGAGCAAAATTGGATTTTATCCGATTGATGGCTTCGCCTAGGCAGAGAGAAAACTAGTTTTTATCTGCTCTCGGCTCGCACATCAATTGTTGTACTCGGGCAGTAATCGATGCGATGTAGCGGGCGCGGCATTGCTCGGGCACCGTCTGCGCCATCTTGTGCAGGCAGTCCTGATAGGATATCCACGCCCGGCGGGCATGGCCTATAGCCGACTTGCGCTTGAGCCCGCTCTGACCGATGAGTTTGAAATAAGCGCTGTCGATGGGAGCCATATCAGGCCACTCGCCAACCTCGGCGATATCGTCGGGACCAAATAGTGCATCATTCAAGATGGCATCGAGGCTCATGACTTGCGTCTTGGTGCCCACACGGGCTTCGGCCTCCAGTGCCTGCCATTCGCCATAGGCCTTCTTAGCCTTTTCGGCTGCATGGTAGAACTCGGGGTAGTG
Source organism: uncultured Prevotellaceae bacterium (assembly GCA_900322135.1). Lineage (GTDB taxonomy): Bacteria > Bacteroidota > Bacteroidia > Bacteroidales > Muribaculaceae > Sodaliphilus. Next base: position 2,568 of record ONYP01000131.1, on the reverse strand, counting down.
GCGCAACACTTCATCAACGCGTGCCGAGCACAGCGTGTCGCCAGGCTCCACAGCGATGGTATCGATGCCATAACCCTCGATATTGGCAATGAGGTCTTCGTCCTGATTAGTGTCAGACTGTTCCTCCTTGTAATAATGACATGAAGTCAGCATCAAGGCTAACGACACGACAGCAGACAAAGAGAGTACCCGCCGACAGTTAAAAAACAATTTCATCATTAGTGTGTTTTAAAAAATATTCCCGCCGCCATAAAATGGAGCGGCGGGAATATATTGGAAATTGAATGTCAATTGGATTACATGGGAGCTACGGTCACCTTGGTCAAGATGAAGTGCTGACCCTGGACGATGAATGTGCCGCCCCAATATTGCTGGGTGTAAGCCGCATCGAGCATGGCCTGAGTGAGCGTCAGCTTGATGCAGTTGCCGTTGCCAGCAAAGTCATAGGCACTAAACTCGCCCTCGGCAGCCTCGGCAACAGCCAGATAGGTGGGACCCCAGTGGCCCTCAACAATCTTGGCCTGCCAGCCAGCGGCAACCTCGCCATAGAAGCGAACCACGCTGCCTTCCTGCGGGTTGCAAGCAGCCAGTTCGGGCGATGTATCGGTACCGATGGTGATGTTGTTGCCCCAGCCGCTGGTGTCCTCACGGCCTTCCCAGATCACCTGTTCAGCGCCTGCACCGATAAACTTCACATACTGCAGTTTGATGCCGTCACCCCAGATAACCATACCCATGCCGCCGTTGCCAAACATTTGAGCAGCCTCCTCGGCAGTGATGTTAAACACGAGGTCGGTGACACCTGCACCAGGCCGGATGTTGCCATCATCACCATACATGCCTGCCAGGCCACTGAGCGGAGTACTCCAGTCACCCATGCGGAAGTTGAAGACAGGATTACTGTTGGTTGCGACAAAGTGAACGGTCATCTGACCAGGACCGGTGATGGCCTCTTGGAACTTGGTCCACAGGTCGCCGCTCCAGTTAAATACGCCCCAACTGCTCCAGCCGCTCAGTTCCTCGTTACCCTGCCAGATAACACCGGCGAGTTTGCGGATCTCGAGAGGATAGGTAGCAGTAATGTTGGAGTTCTGCTTAACCACTACATCACCATCAACCAGATAGTCGGGAACGGTAAAGGTCAAAGTGTTGCCCGAGATGGAGTATTCATCGGCGCTCAAGGGAGCAGAGCCACCAGGCAACTTAACCTCGATGATGCGGTCGAAGTTCTCACCATACAAGGTGACAATGTCACCAGCAACGAGGTCGGTGTTCTTTGATGCACCAGTGATGACAACGGTGGGAACCGAGAACGCATCGGTCTGCAATGCATCGCCCGAATAGAGCAGCAGCGAGATAGCACCCGACTTACACTCGGCGGGAACAGTTGCAATGATGGCCCTGTTGTCTTCAGAAACAGTGAAGTCGGAAGCAACACCACCGGCAAACAGCACTTGCTCTACCGTGTGCAGGTTGGTACCGTGGATCACGATCTGCTCGCCAAAGTCGGCAGCGGCAGGCTCAAGGCTCAGATAGCTGGCCGAAACGATCTCGAGCGGAGTCTCGTAGGTGTACTCCCAGTCAGCACCGTCATTCATGGTGATGGTACCGGACTCGGCAGCCAACGGCACGCGAACGCGGATCTCGCGACGCGAAACATATTCAAAGTCTTCGGCGATCACCGAGGCGCTTCTGGTGAAGACAACCTCAGCAATGTTGTAGACATAGTCACCCGTGATTGAGATGATGTCGCCTGCACTCAGGCCAGTGACGGGAGTTACCTCGGTCACCTCGATGGGTTCTTCAAACACGAGCGTACCAATCGAAACGACAGTATCGTTGCCGGCAACCAGCCTGATGTGACCGAGCGCTCAACGATGGCATTACCCGGGAAGATGACTTTGTCCACCTTCTGCATGTTGGTACCCGTGAGGCGGATTTCAGTATTGCGCAGGATGGGCGACGGTCCATAGGCCAGCAGGTTTACACCCGACTTGCTATAGGGGTCGGTGACCAGGTCCTCATCATTACAGCTTGTGAGCGAAACCCCAACGAGGGTTACCACAAACAGGATGAAAATATATCTGAACTTTTTCATATTCTTCTTACATTATAATTAATTAGGAACCACACGGATGTTGTCAATCTTGATGATGGGGGTGCAATCTACACCTTCAACACCACAGCTCTTCCGCTAGATACCGAGCCGTCCCAACCATAAACGAAGTTGGCTGCGATGGGCAGAGTAACGGTTACCCACTCGCCACCGGTGTCGTAGCTGCCCGTCGAACTGGTTGACCAGGGACGGTACAGGGCACGAGGATTGGCATTGTTGGTCATGTAGTTGTTGTTAGCACCAGCCACGGTCTTGCCATAGATGTCGACACCTGCACCACCAAAGGTCACCTTGTCAACGCCGGCAAAGATAATCTGCATGGCTGCATTGCTCCAAGGATACTCGCTGGGAATGCACATCTCAAACTTGAGAGCCATGTTGCTCCAGTCGCTGAAGTCGGCTATATCCGTCAGACGGATACCGTTCTCACCTTCATCATCATAGTTCTCGGG